>DATLNC010000020.1:0-18062 GCA_035536935.1 Thermoanaerobaculia bacterium | reverse complement strand
GAGATGCAGTACGTCGAGATCACCCTCGATCCCGGGGAGGCCTGCGTGGCCGAGGCCGGCGCCTTCCTCTACATGGAGCCGGGCATCGAGATGGCGACCATCTTCGGCGACGGCTCGGGGCAGGAGGGGAGCGGCCTCATGGGCAAGCTCCTCACCGCGGGCAAGCGCGTGCTCACCGGCGAGTCGCTCTTCATGACCGTCTTCTCGAACAGCGGCGGCACCCGTCAGAAGGTCGCATTTGCGTCCCCCTACCCGGGCCGGATCGTGGCCCTGGACCTGAAGCAGCACGGCGGGCGCATCCTCTGCGAGAAGGACGCCTTCCTCTGCGCCGCCAAGGGTATTTCGGTGGGGATCGCGTTCCAGCGCAAGCTCGGAGCCGGCCTGTTCGGCGGCGAGGGCTTCCTGCTCCAGAAGCTGGAGGGGGACGGCCTCGCCTTCGTCCACTCGGGCGGCACGGTGTTCGACAAGGTGCTCGCCGCCGGCGAGACCCTGCGGGTCGACACGGGCTGCCTGGTCGCCTTCGAGAGCACGGTCAACTACGACATCCAGATGGTCAAGGGCATCAAGACCGCCTTCTTCGGCGGCGAGGGCCTGTTCTACGCCTCGCTGACCGGTCCGGGGCGGATCTGGCTGCAGTCCCTGCCGTTCAGCCGTCTGGCGAAGCGGGTGCTCGCCGCGATCCCGCGTGGCGCGGGCAACCGCAAGGGCGAAGGCTCGATCCTGGGGGATCTGGGCGAGCTGGTGATGGGGGATTGAGGGTCAGCGCTCTACCGGAGCTTCGACCTTGAGCATCCTCGCCCAGGCGGCGCGCAGGTTCTCGGGGAGGTCGAGCTCGGGGAAGATCTCCCGGACGTCGTCGCGGCTGACGAAGGCCCAGATGTCGTCCCACACGGCATAACGGAGCAGATGCGAGATCACCCAGGCGCGCTGGGTGGTGGTGCCTTGACGCAGGAGGTGGCGCACCTCCTCGGCTGTCACCCTCTGGTCGGGAAAGAAGTAAAGGAATTCCTGGCGGTCCGAGCCGTCGCGGCCCCTGCCTGAGCCTTGCATGGTCCTGAGTATACCGGGTCTCGCACCGAATCGGGAGCCTTCCCGGGTTGGCTCCGCTTGGGCCCCTTGACCGCCGCAGGCGCGTCCGCTAGATTTCTCTCCGCTCAAAGAGTTTTTTGGGCGGGCATAACTCAGTTGGTAGAGTGCAAGCTTCCCAAGCTTGATGTCGCGGGTTCGAGTCCCGTTGCCCGCTCCAGTTTTTGAATCGGACCGAGTCTTCCACTGTCCAGCACACGGGACTGAAAGGGGTTATGTCGATCTTCGGTCGACGTGAGAATACAGGCTCGGATCCGGCTTCCCCCGGCGGGTCCCCGGACCAGTCCTCGACGATGTCGAGGAACCAGCAGCGCCGCATCACCCACATCGCTCCCGGCTCCCGCATCGAAGGCCAGGTCAGCGGCCCCACCGAGCTCCTCGTCGAAGGGGAAGTCGAGGGCGAGATCCGCGTCGACTCGACCGTCATGATCGGAACCGAGGGGATCGTGCAGGGGCCCGTCACCGCCCAGGTGGTGCGGATCGGCGGGCGGGTGTTCGGCAACGTGACCGCGTCCGACCGCATCGAGGTCGCGCCGTCCGGCAGCCTGGAAGGGGACGTGGCCGCGCCGCGCATCATCATCGCAGAAGGAGCCTTCTTCAAGGGCCGCGTGGAAATGACGGGAGCGGACAAGCTGGATATCAAGCCGGAGAAGGAACAACGTCAACCAAAGGGCTCGCCCGAGCCGGGGAAGGCTTAAAACGTGCGCATTGGAATCCCGAAAGAGATCAAGGACCACGAGTACCGCATCGGCATGGTCCCGGCCGGCGTGCACGCGCTGGTATCCGCGGGGCACGAGGTCGTCGTCCAGGAGGGCGCCGGCAGCGGCAGCGGCATCCCGAACGACGAGTACGTCCAGGCCGGCGCCCGGCTGGTGCCGGACGCCGCCGGCGTCTGGGGCTGGGCCGACATGGTCGTCAAGGTCAAGGAGCCGGTCGGCCCCGAGTACGACCTGATGCGCGAGGGCCAGACCCTCTTCACCTACCTCCACCTCGCGCCCCTGCCCGAGCTCACCGACGTGCTGGTCGAGAAGAAGGTCACCGGCATCGCCTACGAGACGATCGAGGACCGCCAGGGCCGCCTGCCGCTGCTCACCCCGATGTCCGAGGTGGCGGGCCGGATGGCGGTGGTGGTGGGCGCGAGCTATCTGCAGAAGATCCATGGCGGCCGCGGCACGCTGCTCGCCGGCGTCCCGGGCGTGCCGCCCGGCGACGTGGTGGTCATCGGCGGCGGCATCGTCGGCCTGAACTCGATCAAGATGGCGCGCGGCCTCGGCGCCCGCGTCGCGGTGCTCGACACCAACCTCGACCGCCTGCGCCAGATCGACGACCTGTTCCACGGCGAGGTCACCACGCTCGCCAGCAACCAGTACAACCTGCGCGCCGCCCTGCGCCGCTGCGACCTGCTCATCGGCGCCGTGCTCATCCCCGGCTACTCCGCGCCGAAGCTGGTCACTCGCGACATGCTCAAGCTGATGAAGGAGGGATCCGTGGTCGTTGACGTGGCCGTCGACCAGGGCGGCTGTTTCGAGACCACCCGGCCCACCACCCACTCGGACCCGGTCTACATCGTCGACGGCGTCGTCCACTACTGCGTGGCGAACATGCCCGGCGCCGTGCCCCGCACCTCCACCTTCGCCCTCAACAATGCCACGTTGCCGTATGGACTGGCGCTGGCCAACAAAGGCGTGACGCAGGCCGTCGTGGAGGATCCGGGCCTTCTCCCCGGCATCAATACCTACAAGGGCCACATCACCAACAAGCCCGTGGCCGATTCGCTCGGCCGGCCGTACAAGCCTTTCAAAGAGCTGCTGTAGGCCAACCGTCGCCTGTAGCCTTTTCCCAAAGCTCCCGCAGATCCGCCGGCACAGGCGCCTGCAATTCGAGGCGCCAGCCATCCATGGGGTGGTCAAACCCCAGGCGCCAGGCGTGGAGCGCGGGCCGGGAGAAATCCCGCAGAGTGGGCTGCACCGGCTTCG
Organism: Thermoanaerobaculia bacterium; assembly: GCA_035536935.1. GTDB lineage: Bacteria > Acidobacteriota > Thermoanaerobaculia > Multivoradales > UBA5704 > DATMER01. Next base: position 15,000 of record DATLNC010000020.1, on the reverse strand, counting down.
GCAGAGCCTTCCACCTTGCTTCGCCGTAGAGCGGATCTCCCACCAGGGGATGCCCGAGGTGCTTCAGGTGCACGCGGATCTGGTGCGTGCGGCCGGTGGCGAGGTCGAGCTCCACCAGGGAGATCCCGGCGCGTGCGGCAAGAGTGCGGTAGCCGGTGCGGGAAGGGCGGCCGTCCCTCCGGACGGTCATCTCCGTGCGCTTCGTCGCGTGGCGGCCGATGGGTGCGTCGATCATGCCGGTTGCTGGCTTCGGCTCGCCATAGGCGATGGCGAGATAGCGCTTGTTCACCTCGCGGGCGGCAAAGGCGCGGGCGAGGCGGTGATAGGCGGCCGCCGTGCGCGCGACCACGATGACTCCGCTGGTGCCCTGGTCCAGGCGGTGGACGATCCCGGGCCGGCCCGGTCCGCCTACGCCTACGATCTCGGGGTAGCGGGCGAGGAGGTGGTGGGCGAGCGTGCCGGTCGTCCGGCCGGCGCCGGGGTGGACGGTCAGCCCCGCGGGCTTATCGAGCACGACGAGATCTGCGTCCTCATAGAGCACCCGGAGGTCCCCCTCCTCGGGCTGCACCCGGTCATCGACCGGCACGGGCGGGCTGCAGTCGATCGCGTCACCTTCGGCGACGGGATAGGAGGGCTTGGCTGGATGGCCGGCGACGCGGACGAGGCCTTCCTGGATCCAGCGCTGGACCTGGTTGCGAGGGGTGTCGAGGCGGGCCGCGACGTGACGGTCGAGGCGCTCGCCGGCGTCCTCGGGCCCGACCGTCCAGGACGTCACGGCTGCGGAGACGGGTCTTTCCGGGCGCGGAAGCTGTCGATCGCCATCAGCACGATGCCGATGGAGATGGCGCTGTCGGCCACGTTGAACGACGGCCAGTGGTGGGTGCCCACATAGACGTCGATGAAGTCGGTGACCGCGCCGCTGGACACCCTGTCGATCAGGTTGCCGATGGCGCCCCCCACTACCAGGGCCAGGGCTACGAGGAGGAGCCGGTCGCGGGCCGGCGCATACCAGAAGTAGACCCCGACCGCTGCCAGGGCCGCGAGCCCGAGCAGGGTGAGGAGCCAGGTCCCGCCGCCGAGCCCCTCCGAGGCGAAGAGGCCGAACGCCACGCCGGTGTTGCGCACGTGGGTCAGGTTCAGGAACCCGGGGATCAGCGGTTGCGCCTCGTGATGGGAGAGGTGGGCCTCGACCATCCACTTGGTCCACTGGTCGAGGATGACCACACCGAGCGACAGAAAAAGGTAGCGCAGCTTGCCGAGCTGGACGGCGAAGCGTCCGGCGAGCGCCGGGTTCGTGGGGATGGGCTGCTCCGTTTCCACCGGGATCATCCTTTCGAAAAACACTGCCGGGCGGCCAATACGATCTCTTCCAGCGCGGGTCCCTGGAACAGCCGGATGCCGGCCACGCCCGCCGCGCCCGCCGCGGCCGCCGCGCCGAACCGGGAGAGCATAACGCCTCCCAGCGCATACACGGGAATCCCGACCCGCGCGGCCCGCGCCAGCTCCCCGATCCCCAGGGGCGGTCCGTAGCGCTCCTTCGAAGGCGTCGGCCAGACCGGGCCGAAGGTCACGTAGTCGGCGCCGTCCTGCATGGCGCGCTCCACCTCCTTGACGCTGTGGGTGGAGACGCCCAGGAGCACGCCTGATCCGAAGCGGCGGCGCAGGGCCGCGGCCGGAACGCCGTCCGCGGGCAGATGGGCGCCGTCGGCGCCGGCCGCGAGCGCCAGGTCCAGGCGGCCGTTGACCAATACGGCCGCGGGCGATGGCAGGGCTGCCCGGGCCTGGCGCGCCAGCTCGAAGACGCCGCGGTCGTCCAGGTCCTTCTCGCGGATCTGGACCGCCCCGACGCCGGCCGCGGCCAGGCGGCCGAGCCATTTGGTAAAAGCGTCGGGGAAGGGAACGTCGAGCCCAGCCCGGTCGCTGATGGCCAGCAGCTCAAACGTCGGCGTCGGCACTGGCCTTCCGCCGGGTGAGCAGCATGTGGAGGTCGTGCGCCCCCAGGACAAGGTGGACCAGGCCGAACCCGGTCACGGCGCCGCGCAGGACCGGATGAAGCATCAGGACGCGCAGCTCGTAAAAGGGGATCTGCATCATGGTGCGGTCCCACACGGGCTTCCATGGAGCAAAGATCAGGAGGGCACCGGCCTCGGCGCAGTAGAAGATGAACAGCAGGGTAAGGAAGGTGGAGAACCTCATGAGCGGGGGGATTGTAGCGGAAGCAAAAGAAAACGGCCGGTAGCGACACCGGCCGTCTCGTTCTCTCCCTACCGGGCTCGCCTACCGCCCGCCGTCCTCCGGGGGCCGTGAACGGCTGCCGCGGCTGCCGCCGCTCCTCCCGCCGCCGCTCTCGCTCCCGCGGGACTCGTTCCCCCGGGAGCTGCCGCGCTCACGCTCGGCCGGTGGTCGGGCCTCCTCCTGCCGCTCGGGCCGCGACGGCCGGCTGTAGGACGGCGGCGACGACTCCTGCTGGCGTTCCCGCTCCCGGGCGCGCTCCCGCACCTCCTGCTCGCGCTCCTGCTGCTGCTCGCGCGCCTGGGTCCGCTGCCGCATCTCCTGCTCCTGCTGCTCGCGCTGCCGGGCCCGCGACTCCTGCTCCCGGTCCTGAGTCCGCGGCGCGTCATAGCTCCGCGGAGGATCGGGGCGCCGGGCGGACGGCGCCTCGGATTCGGGCTGCCTCGGACGCGGCGAGCCTCCGGGCGACCCGGCTTCGGGCCTCCGGCTCCTCACCTGGTCGGTGCGGCCGCTATCGTCCTGCCGCGGCGTCTCCGGCACCCTCACCCGGGGCGTCGTACCTCCGCGCTCGTTGCGCTCGTTGCGCTCGTTGCGATCGACCGGTGCGGCGCTGTCCGGCCTCGGGGCGCCGCCGCCCTGGCCGGGCTGCGGCCGGCCGACCCGCGGACGCTCCGCGCTCGGCGTGCTGCCCCCGCTGCCTGCAGCGCTCCCCTCGTTCGGGACGCGCACCCGCGGCGTCGCGCCGCCGCTCCGCGAGCGGTCCGAGGGATCGGTGGAGATGACTCCGCCCTCCCACGGCGTGCCGCCACCCGGACGGTCGGCCACCCGCGGACGGGTTCCGGCCTTGTTGCCTTGATCCGCGTCACGGGGAACCACGGTGCGGACCACGTTGTCCGGCAGGTCGGGCCGGCGTTGGATGAACGGCGTCACGTCCGGCAGCTCGCCGGTCTCGCGGTCGCCGCGCTCCAGACGGCGCGCGATGGGCTGATCCGTGAGCACGCGGATGGCCTGGCGCGGCTCGTTCCAGGTCTCCGGCCTGAGCGGACGGGTGTCGGTCGTGATCACGCCGCGCTCCAGCGGGCCGGCACGGCGCACCTGGTCGCGCGGCACGGCGAAGCGCCGCACGTCCCAGCCATCTCTGCGGCCGTCCTGATACCCGTTGCGATACCCGTTCCGGTAGCCGCGGAAGTAGTCGTGGCTGATGAACGACCAGTGCGAGTAATGGTCCCAACTGCCGCCGGCCCAGCCGTACACGCCGGAGCGGAAGTACGGATAGCGGTCGCGGTAGAAGCTGGTGTAGTAGCCGGTCGGGCACCAGCCCGCGTAGCTCGGACCCCAGTACCAGTAGACCCAGGCGGGCGCCCACTGGCGGCCCGGGGCCCAGGCCCAGCCGTAGCCGGGGAGAAAGTCCCAGCTCCCGTAGTGGTAGGGCACCCAGCCCCAGGGCTCGTAGGAGACCCAGGTGAGGCCGGCCGGCGTGTAGGCCCAGCGGCCCTGCCAGTAGGGGCGCCAGCCCACCTCCACCCGCGGCCGCCAGTAGGCGCGTCCGCCGTGCTGGATCCACGAGCCGTGGCGGGCCAGAGGCGCCGCCTGGTAGCGCAGGTCGTCTTCGATGTAGTCGTTGTCCGCGTAGCGGCCTTCCCCCTCGAGCTTGTCGGCCCAGCGCTCCAGCGCGTCGTAGGCGGTCGCGGACTCGACGTCGATGTCGGCGGAACGCTCCCCCTCGACGAAGGCCGTCTCGTCGGCCTTGACGATCTGCGAGCCGCGGTCGGTCACCACCTCGGCCTTGCCGCGGCGGACGACGAGCTCGGTGAACCGGCTATCCGTGGCGGTGATGCGGTAGGTCCCGAAGTGCTGGGTGTAGATGGTTGCATTCGGGGTGTCGACTCGCGGCAGCTGGTCACCCAGCGAGTCGGTGGTCACCGTGAGCAGGATGTTGCCGTCCTGCAGGCGAAGGACCGTGGCGGGGTCCTCCCCGTCGGGAGAGGCGGCGAGTTGCTCGAGAATGACCTCGGAGCCGCCGTCCAGGCGAAGAATGTTGCGGTCGGCCAGAATGATCTCCGCGCGGGACCGCTCGGGGACCCAGATACGGTCTCCGGCAAGAACTGGCTGGTTGACCTCGGCCGGCTGGCGGTCGCCGTCCTGCTGCATCAAGGTCGCCGAGCCCTCGATCACACGGAAATAGCCGTAGCTTCCGTCGCGGCTTTCCGCGGCCGCAGGAAGCGCGGTCAGGGTGAGCAACCCCAGCGCGAGCCCGACGCGGACCAAGGACCTGTCAAGGGGAATCATCTTTAACCTCCATGGGTCAGAGAACACACTCTAACCCAGTACAGAGAGCAACTTCCGGACCAGGCGGGGAATTCCTGACGCGGCCATCGCTTTCCCTCTATAATGAGCGCGTTTCGGCCGGTGCGGGTGTCCCCCCCAGGCGTCAGCGGCGTCCACGGGACGTTTCGGCGCACGGCCATGCACATCCCTTGGAGGCTGCGCGTCGTGGGCATCAAAAACTGGTTCGGTGGTGGAGCGAAGCAGGACCCCGGCCAGAAACCGGGATCAAAGCCGTCCGGGAAGGACGAGAACCTTACGATCGACGACCTGATCGTGCTGGAGCGTTACGACGAGGCGGTCGAGCACCTCAAGTCCAGGATCAAGCTCAATCCGAACGACCTGCACATGCATCTGAAGCTGGCCGAGGCCTACATCGGGCTCAAGCAGTACGACCGCGCCGTGGACGAGTTCGGCTACGTCGCCGAGGAGTACGCCCAGGACGGCTTCTACGAGAAAGGGATCGCCCTGCTCTCCAAGGCGCAGAAGCTGGCGCCCATGGATCAGTCGCTGCGCTTCCGGATCGAGCGCATCCAGCGCGAGAAGAGCATGGAGAACGTCCGTGCCATCGCGCTCGAAGGGCTGCGCCAGGCCGGCGGCGAGAACGCCAGCACGAGCGCCGTGGAGCTCAAGCGCCTGTGGCACTACCTGGCCACCAGCTCCGTGGTGCAGCACTTGAACGGCGACCAGATCAAGCGCCTGTTCTCCTCCATGGAGCTGATGCGCGCGGACAAGGACACCATCCTCGCCCAGGAGGGCAGCCGCGACTCGTTCCTGCTCCTGATCGTCAACGGCCTGGTCGAGGCCTACTATCACCAGGATGGGGGCAAGGAGATGACCATGCGCACCTTCACGTCGGGCGACATCATCGGCGAAGGTCCGCTCCTGGAGCGCGGCGCCTGGCCCGCCCACTACCGCGTCTCCGAGCCGATCGTCGCGCTGAAGCTGAGCCGCGAGGGACTGGAGAAGACCCTCGTCGGCAACCCTGACCCGCGCAATTTCCTGGAGGTCCTGCGCGAGCAGCACAACGACCGCGACCTCGCGGCCACGCTGAGACGCCTGCGCACTGCCTGATGGCCATCCTCCCGATCCGCATCTATCCCGATCCGGTCCTGCGGGTGAAGTGCCGCGACGTCACGGAGTTCGACCAGAAGCTCCGCAAGACCGCGGCCGACATGATCCAGACCATGCACGCCGCCCCCGGCGTCGGCCTGGCCGCGCCCCAGGTCGGCCTCGACTTCCGCTTGGCCGTGATCGACCTGTCGGTGGGCGAGGACCCGAAGCAGGTCCACGTGATCGTCAATCCCGAGGTCGTGACCCGCGAAGGCGCGGAGACCGCCGAGGAGGGTTGCCTCTCCCTCCCTGGCATCACGGACAAGGTGGAGCGGCCCACGCTGGTGACCATCAAGGCCCAGGACCTCGAAGGCAAGCCGATCGAGATCCGGGCCGAGGATTGGCTCGCCCGCGCCTTCTGTCACGAGATCGACCACCTGAACGGCGTGCTGTTCACCGACTACCTGCGCGGCCTGCGCAAGGAGCGGGTCAAGCGCCAGCTCAGAAAGCTGGCCGCGGAGCAGGAGGTGACGGCGTGAGGAGCTGGCTTCTGGCCCTGGTGCTCGTCCTGGCCGCCTGCGGCGGCGGCGGTGGTGGCAGCTCCCCGGTGGAGCCCACCCCCACGCCTCCGACCACGCAGCCGAGCCTGGTGTTCACGCCCGTGGGGGGCGCGGGCTCCGGCGTCTCGCTCACCGCCGGAGCCGGGAGCACGGCCTCGACGCTGATCCTGGAGGTGCGGGCGAGCTCGGTCAACGACCTCTACGGAGTCGCGTTCGACCTCTCGTACCCGGCGAACCTCGTGCAGTACGTGCGGGCAACCCAGGGTCCGCTCCTGGCCGGCGGCACTCTGCAGGTGGCGCCAGCCGCGGGCAGCCTGGTGGTCGGCCTCTCGAACCTGGGCCCTGTGCCCGGCGCGAGCGGCTCGGGGGTGCTGATGACCCTCGAGTTCCGCGCCGTCGGCGCCGGCCAGGGGTCGTTCAGCTTCTCGCGCAACGTCGCAGTCAATTCGGCCGGACAGTCCATCAACGGTCTCTCGTGGGGGACCGGGACCGTCCGAGTCACCCTCTGACCTTCCCTCTCCGTTCCGATCCCACATAACCCATGCCCGAGCTCGTTTTCTACAACACGCTTGGCCGCAGGCGCACCCCGTTCAAGCCGGTCGTCTCCGGCGAGGCGAGGGTCTACACCTGCGGCCCGACCGTCTACAACGACGTCCACATCGGCAACCTCCGCACCTTCCTGTTCGAGGACCTGCTGCGGCGCAGCCTGCGCTACCTCGGCTACAAGGTGACGCAGGTGATGAACGTGACCGACGTGGACGACAAGACCATCCTCGGTGCGCACAAGGCCGGGATCTCGCTCGACGAATACACGGCGCCGTTCATCGAGTCGTTCCTGCGCGACCTCGATTCCCTGCACATGGAGCGGGCCGAGCACTTTCCGCGGGCCACGGATCACATCGCCGAGATGATCGAGGTCATCGCCCGCCTGATCGAGAAGGGCTACGCCTACGAGAGCGACGGCTCGGTCTGGTTCAGCATCTCGCGCGATCCGGACTACGGCCGGCTGTCGGGGTTCGACCTGGCGCAGGTGCGGCGCGGCGAGCGGGTGGCGTCGGACGAGTACACCAAGGAGGACGTCCGCGACTTCGTGCTCTGGAAGGGAGTCAAGCCCGGCGAGCCGGCGTGGGACTCTCCCTGGGGCCCGGGCCGGCCCGGCTGGCACATCGAGTGCTCGGCAATGGGCATGAAGTACCTGGGCGAGACGTTCGACCTCCACTGCGGCGGCGTGGACCTGATCTTCCCGCACCACGAGAACGAGATCGCCCAGAGCGAGAGCGCCACGGACCGGCCGTTCGTCCACACCTGGCTGCACTCCGAGCACCTGATCGTGGACGGGCAGAAGATGTCGAAGTCCCTGGGCAACCAGTACACGCTCAAGGACCTGCTGGAGCGCGGCTACTCGCTGCGCGCCGTGCGCTACCTGTTCCTGTCGGTCCACTACCGGCAGAAGATCAACTTCACCTTCGAGTCGCTGGACGGCGCGGCCGGAGCCCTGAGGCGGATCGACGAGATGCGCTTCCGCCTCGGCCATGCGGCCGAGGCGGGGGAGCCCGATCCGGCGCTGGCCGCCGCCGTCGAACGCCTCCGCCGCGATTTCGCCGAGTCGGTCGCGGACGACCTGAACCTGGCCGCGGGGCTGGCCGCGCTCTTCACTTTCGTCAGGGAAGTGAACCTGGCGGTGGAGGAGGGGCGCATCGGCGCAGGCGACCGGCAGCGCATCCTCGACGCCCTGGCGGAGGTGGACCAGGTGCTGGGAGTGCTCGACCCCGCGGACTGGCCCTCGGCCGGGACGGCCTCCGGCCCCTCGGAGGAGGAGATCGATCGCCGGATCCAGGAGCGCCTGGACGCCCGCAAGAACCGCGACTTCGCCGCCGCGGACCGCATCCGCGACGAGCTGGCAGCCCAGGGGGTGATCCTGGAGGACACGCCTCAGGGGACGAGGTGGAAGCGCCGATGAGGTTCCAGGAGCAGCCGCACAACCGCGGCCGGGGGAAGATCGGGGAGGACGACGCGGTGAGCTGGCTGGAGCGCCAGGGCTACCGGGTGGTGGAGCGCAACGTCGTGAACCACGGCGGAGAGATCGATCTCGTAGCCCGCGAGGGTGAAACGCTCTGCTTTGTGGAGATCAAGGCGAGGGCGAGCGGCGCCTACGGGCTGGCCATCGAGGCCGTGGACTTCCGCAAGCAGCGCCGGATCTCTCGCGCCGCCTCCCTCTACCTGGCCATGAAGGGACCCCGCGACGCCCCCTGCCGCTTCGACGTCCTGGGCCTGGACAAGCAGGGGGACGGCTGGCGCTACACCCTGGTCCGGGACGCCTTTTCCTTCACTGCTTGACACCCCTGCGGGCCGTGAGTATCCTTTGCGGCCTGTAAGCGGTGGCTCGGGCGGGAATAGCTCAGTGGTAGAGCACAACCTTGCCAAGGTTGGGGTCGCGGGTTCAAATCCCGTTTCCCGCTCCAAACTTCCTCTTACCTGCACTAGAATCAGAGATACCAGGCCGCGCTCGCGGCCTTGACCGTCTCTAGGGCGACGTAGCCAAGTGGTAAGGCGAGGGTCTGCAAAACCCTTATCCACCGGTTCGAATCCGGTCGTCGCCTCCAATCCCGACTGAACCCCCTGAAACACGGCTCGCCGTCAACTTGCGGCGGACCAACCTGAGTTGACGACGGCCCGTCGTCAACTCAGGTTGCCTCAGCTAACTTCACGTTGTCCCATCTCCAGCGGCGACGGCTCGTCGTCGACTGGAGTTGCCCCGCCGTAAGGAGAAGTTGGCTCATCTCCGCCGGCGGCGGCGGATCGTCAACTGAAGTTGAGCCGCCGTCGACAGAAGTTGTCTCATCTCCAGCGTCGTCGGCCCATCGCCGCCGGAGATGGCCCATCTCCACGATAAATGCCTCAGCGCCGCCGGCGACGACCCGCCGTCGACAGAAGTTGGGCCGTCGTCACCTTACGACGGCCCAACTTCAACTTATCTGAAGCAACTTAAGCCGGCGTTGGGGCATTTGGAGGCGAGAGACACCTGCCACACCGCATCCATGGTAATTAAAGCCGGTTATCGCCGAGAGTTGCGCAGGTATCTATATCTTCTGCATCTGTGGCAGCCTATTTGCAAACCCTTGATCTAGAGCCGGGAAACTTTCTCTTCCAGGCGCTTGGACCATGACCGCCCTGTTGATCGCCTCGCTGCTCTTCGCGGCCCCCGCCCGGGAGGCGGGGCAGGGTCCTATCGCGGTCATCGTCAACGAGGACGTCCCGGTCAACGACATCAGCCTGCCGGAGCTGCGGCGGATCTTTCGCGGCGAGCGCCTGTTCTGGGCCGGCGACATGACCATCACGCTGCTGGCTCCCCCCCGCGGCTCCCGAGAACGGCAGGTTCTGCTCGGCAAGGTCTACGAGCGGAAGAGCGAAGCCCAGTACAAGCGCTTCTGGATCAACAAGCTTTTCGACAAGGGGGGCCAGACCGCTCCCAAGATGACGGGGTCGCCCCAGATGTCCGCGGGCCTGGTGCGCCAGATCCCGGGTGCCATCGCGCTGGTGCCCGCCGACCGGATCCCGCGCGGAGTCAAGGTCCTGCGGATCGACGGGAGGAGCCCCGGAGAGGCGGGATACCCACTCATATGAAAATGCACACACGGTTGTTGGGCGCATTGCTTGCAATCCTGGTCTTCTTTGCCCTCAACCTGTGCGTTCATCTCTGGAGCAATCACTCCCGGGAGGAAGCCCTCGGCGAGCTGAAGAGTGCCATTGAACGGCAGCTCTACCTGGCTGCGGTCGAGAGGCGCCTGAGCGACGCCCACCGGGAGATGGCCCTGTTGACAGGTGCACTGGCCGACGGAGAGCTGGGGCCGGAGGCCCGGGCGGCGTTCGCGGCCCGCCTCGACCTGATCGCGGCCGACCTGGATCGCGCCCAGACGATCCCCGGCGGCCCGTCGCCGATGCAGACCCGGTTCAGCACGGTCTTCTACGATCTCCGCCGCTCCTGGATGCGCGCCTATGCGAGCTTCGGCGTGGACGACTCGACCGCCATCATGGAGCTGGCGCTGCGCTCGGACCGCCTGAGCACCGACCTCCTGACCCGGCTCCTGCCGCAGTGGGAGAGGGAGGAGCGGACGCGGGTGAAGCGTGCGAGCGGGCGCCTGGAGCGAATTTCGGAGACGACCAACCGTGTCTCGATCCTGTTCTTCATGTTGTCGACCCTGGCCGTGACCCTGATCGCATCCCAGGTCTCGGGGTTCCTGGTGGACGTGAACCGGGGGCTGGAGGAGCGGGTGCGCGACAGGACGCAGGAGCTAGAGGAGGAGGTCCAGGAGCGGCGCAAGGCGGAAGCGCAGCTCCTCTACGACGCGTTCCATGACAACCTGACCGGATTGGCCAACCGCGCGCTCTTCCTGGACCGGCTCGGCCTGTCGCTGACCCGCGCGAAGCGGCGGTCCGACTTCTGCTTCGCGGTGCTCTTCCTCGATTTCGACCGCTTCAAGCTGATCAACGACAGCCTCGGGCACGTCTGGGGCGACCGGGCGCTCGTCGCCATCGCCCGCCGGCTGGAGGGCTGCGTGCGCGCCGGCGACACGGTCGCGCGCTTCGGCGGCGACGAGTTCGCGATCCTGCTGGACGACGTGCACAACCTGGCGGACGTCGAGAGGCTCACGCAGCAGATGGAGGAGCGGCTGGCCGTTCCTCTCCAGGTCGACAGCCACGAGCTCTTCGTCAGCGCGAGCATCGGAATCGCGTTCGGCTCGCCGGATTATGAGAAGCCGGACGAGATCCTGCGCGACGCCGACGCCGCCATGTACCGGGCCAAGAACCTGGGCCGGGCGCGCTATGAGGTCTTCAACGAGGCGCTGCACCGCGAAGCCCTGGACCGCCTGCGGCTGGAGACCGACCTGCGGCGCGCCGTGCAGGAGGAGAGCTTCGGAATCCAATACCAGCCGATCGTCTGCCTGGCCGACGGGAGGATGATCGGCTTCGAAGCCCTGGTGCGTTGGCGGCACCCGGCATGGGGCCTCGTGCCGCCCGAGCAGTTCATTCAGGTGGCCGAGGAGACGGGACTGATCCTGCCCATCGGGCGCTGGGTGCTCTCCGAGGCCTGCGAGAGGCTGCAGCAGTGGCAGCGCGATTACCCCTCCGATCCGCCCCTGACGATCAACGTCAACCTGTCGCGGCGCCAGCTCCTGCAGGTCGATCTTCTCGACCAGATCCGCTGCATCCTGGCGCAGACCAGTCTGCCGGCCGAGAGCCTTCAACTGGAGATCACGGAGAGCTCCATCCTCGAGAACCCCGAGGCCGCGATCGAGTTCCTGCACCACCTCAAGTCGCTCAACATCGGCCTGTGCGTCGACGATTTCGGGACCGGCTACTCGTCGTTGAGCTCCCTCCAGCAGTTCCCGGTCAACACCCTGAAGATCGACCGCACGTTCATCCATGGCATGGGTCCGGACGGGGAGAAGGACGAGATTGTTCGCGCCGTGGTCAGCCTTGCTCACAGCCTGCGCATGCAGGTGGTGGCCGAGGGGGTGGAGACCGAAGGACAGCTGCAGCGGCTCCGGGCCATGGAGTGCGACTACGGCCAGGGTTATCTGCTCTGCCATGCCCTCGACTCCGAGGGAATCGACCGTCTCCTGGACCGGGCCGAGCCCTGGGCCCGCTGCTCCGCCTAGGCCGCATTGGTGTAAGCTCCCCTACCTTCCGCGCCCCTGGGGGGCCGGAATGTCCGGTTCTCTGTAGCCCCTCCTGAAGCGAATTCCAGGGTCAGCCGTGAACCCGGAGTATCGACCTTCGGCAACTTGAATAAAAGTTGTCCCGGGCCGGAGGTGCAACGCCACTTATGTCCATAGAGACACGTGCCTTGACTCGAAAGGATTGGAGCCTTGCTTGCAGACGTCAGATGCCACGCCCCGTTACGCTCCGCAGCACCCTTCGGAAGGGAGGCTCGCTCCGCGTGCGTATGAGGGGCCGCTCTGCCTGCACGAGCTGATCGAGGAGCAGGCGGAGCGCACGCCGGACCGCATCGCCGTCAGCTTCGAGGACACTTCCCTCACCTATCGCGAGCTGCTCGACCAGGCCGACCGGCTGGCGCGGCATCTGGCCGGAATGGGTGTGGGACCCGACGTGCGGGTGGGCGTCTGCGCCGAGCGCTCCCTGGAGATGGTGGTGGGGCTCCTCGGCGTACTGCGGGCCGGTGGCGCCTACGTTCCTCTGGATCCTTCCTACCCGGCGGAGCGCCTGGCCTTCATGGTCGGGGATGCCGCGGCGCCGGTGGTGCTGACCCAGCGCCGGCTTGCCGGCCTGCTGCCTTCCCACGGCGCCCAAACGGTCCTGCTGGACGATCCGCAGGCCTGGGGGAACCCGACGGTTCCGCTTCCGACAGTTCCACCGGACGCGCTCGCGTACGTCATCTACACCTCAGGCTCGACCGGCCGACCGAAGGGGGCCATGAACGCCCACCGGGCCGTGCGCAACCGGCTGCTCTGGATGCGGGACGACTTCGGCCTCGGACCGGACGAGATGGTCCTGCAGAAGACCCCGTTCAGCTTCGACCTGTCAGTCTGGGAGATCTTCGCGACGCTGATGACCGGCGCGCGCCTGGTGATGGCGCGGCCGGGCGGGCACCAGGACTCGGCCTACCTGGTGGAGGTGATGGAGCGCGAGGGGATCACCATCGCGCACTTCGTCCCTTCCATGCTGCGCGCCTTCCTGAGCGCGCCGGGTCTGGAGCGCTGCACGGCGCTGCGCCGCGTGCTGTGCACGGGCGAGGCCGTGTCCGAGGACCTGGAGCGCCGCTTCTTCGAGCGCTTCGGCACGGACGGGCCGGAGTTGTACAACCTCTACGGCCCGACCGAGGCCGCGGTCGAGGTGACCTGGTGGCAGTGCGGGCCGGGCCGCTCCGGGCCCGTGCCCATCGGCCGGCCGCTCCCCAACACCAGCATCCACCTGGTCGACGCGGAGCTCTATCTGGTGCCGCCGGATGGAGAAGGCGAGCTGCTGATCGGCGGCATCCAGCCGGCGCGCGGCTATCACGGCCGGCCGGACCTGACGGCGGAGAAGTTCATCCCCGATCCTTTTGGCGAGCCGGGCTCGCGGCTCTACCGGACCGGCGACCTCGCGCGGTATCGAGCGGGGGGGGCTGACGGCATCATCGATTTCCTCGGCAGGATCGACTTTCAAGTCAAGGTCCGCGGCCACCGTATCGAGCTGGGGGAGATCGAGACCGATCTCGCCAGCCATCCGGCCGTACACGAGGCCGTGGTCGTGGCGCGGGAGCGGAACGGCGAGATGCGGCTCGTGGCCTACGTGGTGGCGAGGAAGGTGGTCGAGAGGGAGGAGCTTCGCGCCCATCTCGCGCTGCGCCTGCCGGAGTACATGGTGCCCGCGGACTGGGTCTTTCTGGAGGCCTTCCCGCTAACGACCAGCGGCAAGATCGATCGTAGGGCCCTGCCCGAGCCGGAGCGGGTACGCGTGGAGCACGTGCCGCCGCGTACCGCTCTGGAGCGTTTTCTCGCCGCGCTGTGGGAGGAGACCCTCGCGGTCGATCGTGTGGGCCTGCGCGACAGCTTTTTCGATCTCGGAGGCACTTCGCTCACGGGGGCCGTGGTCATCAACCGGCTCCAGGGGACGATGGGCGAGATCCTCCACGTGGTGGCGCTGTTCGACGCGCCCACCCTCGCCGAGCTGGCGGCCTATCTCGGCCGCGAGCACCGGGCGGCCGTGGCGCGCGTCTGGGGCGAGGAGTCGTTGCCGGAGGATTTTTCCGGGGCGGAAGCCGCGGAACGGGTGGACGAGGCGCGGCTGGACGAGCTGCGGGCCCTGATCCAGCCGCTAGCGCCGTTCCCTGCGGACGAGCCGAAGAACCCGCCCGTCCTGTTCGTGCTGGCGCCGCCGCGCTCGGGCACGACGCTCCTGCGCGTCATGCTGGGAGGCAATCCCGGCCTGTTCTCTCCGCCCGAGCTCGAGCTGCTGACCTTCAACACGATGGATGAGCGCCGCGCCGCTTTCTCCGGCCGTGACAGCTTCTGGCTCGAAGGCGTGCTGCGTGCCGTGATGGAGGCCCGCGGCTGCCCGCTCGACGAGGCGCGGGAGCTGGTGGAGGCCTGCGAGGGCGAGGGGTGGACGACCCGGCGCTTCTACCGCCAGCTCCAGGAGTGGGTGGGCGGCCGCACTCTGGTGGACAAGTCCACCAACTATCCGCTCGACCCCGAGGTGCTGCGGCGGGCCGAGGAGACGTTCGAGTCGCCCTTCTATCTGCACCTCGTCCGCCATCCGTACGGGATGATCCATTCCTTCGAGGAGGCGAAGATCGACCAGGTCTTCTTCCGCCGGCCGCATACGTTCGCGCGGCGGGAGCTGGCCGAGCTGATCTGGACCGTGAGCCAGCGGAACATCCTGGCCTTCCTGGAGACGGTCCCGGCCGGGCGCCAGCATCGCCTGCTCTTCGAGGACCTGGTTCGCGATCCCGAAGGGGAGCTGCGCCGCCTGTGCGCCGCCTTGGGAATTGAGTACCACCCCGACATGGCCGACCCGTACAAGGAGCAGCGGGCGCGGATGACGGACGGCCTTTACGCCGAGGGCCGGATGCTCGGCGACATGAAGTTCCACGAGCACCAGGGAGTCGACGCAGGCACGGCGGAGCGCTGGCGCCAGGACTATGCCGAGGACTTCCTGGGCGAGCCCGCCTGGACGACGGCGGTAGCGCTCGGGTATCCCCGCCAGGCACCGGACGCCATCGTTCCCGCTCCTCGGAGTGGACCTCTGCCTCTGTCGCCTGCGCAGGAGCGGCTCTGGTTCCTCGATCGCCTGGCGCCGGGCTCGCCGCTCTACAACTCCTGCCGCG
>DATLNC010000019.1:0-19406 GCA_035536935.1 Thermoanaerobaculia bacterium | reverse complement strand
CTGGCTGCCGGGGCAGAGCCTCTACCGGGAGATCTCCTCCTGCAGCAACTGCGAGGACTTCCAGGCGAGGCGCGCGAACCTGCGCTACCGTCCCGGGGGCGGGGGCAAGACGAAGCTCCTGCACACCCTGAATGGCTCGGGCCTGGCGGTAGGGAGGACCCTGGTCGCGATCCTGGAGAACTACCAGCAGCCGGACGGCTCGGTGGAGATCCCCGAGCCCCTGCGTCCCTACATGGGGGGGCTGGAGCGGATTACGCGCCCGCAGTAAGCTGTTGAAGTTCCAGCCGGAGGGGTGGCTGAGCGGCTGAAAGCAACGGTCTTGAAAACCGTCGGCCCGCAAGGGCTCGTGGGTTCGAATCCCACCCCCTCCGCCAACTTGTCTTCAGGCTGTCTTACAGAACTGGACCTCTTCCTTACTTACAGGCAGTCCGGGGTCGCCGACGAACACGGTCTCATAGGGGATGATCTCGTTCAAAGCCGCGGCCTTCCAGCCGATGAAGTCGTGCGAGAGGTCGCTCACCTCGGTCGCATTGCTCTCCCAGAGCTCCTCGAGGATGCTGTCCGTCAGGCGCAGCTCCTCGGCAGTGAAGAGGGAGACATCCGGAGACCTCAAGGCGACGACGCGTCTCTGGGCATGTCCGAAGTGGTCCCTCTCGATCTCGACGCACTCCCGGTCCCCTTTCATCCGTTCGAGGATGGGCAGCATCGTCTTCGGGGCCGGGCCGAATTGCAGCTTCCGATAGCTGTGACCTGTTATGGACTCACCGAGTTGCCGGTAGGCCTCGAAGTCGCAGTAGAAGAGCAGCTTGTTCAGCTTGGTCGAGGAGAACCTGGGGTCCGTCTCCGACTTCGCCGCCAGATAAAGGATCAGCTCCCTCATCTTCTCGTCGCCGGTTTGCCCACCCTGGATTGTCATCGTCCCATGTCTCCGATGTGCCTGAGCGCTACTTTTCACTCAGCTTACGCTCTCAGCTCCTCCGAAGCAAGCCTTCTACCCGCTCAGTGCTCGCCAAGAAGTGCAAGGCGATTGTTCGGCTCGTCGAAGGGACGCCCGGAAGTCATTTCCCTGCCCTCGGAAGTCAGTTTCGCCCGCCCGGAACTCACTTCCAACCGTCCGGAACTCGCTTCCGACCGTCCCAAAGTCACTTCCAACTGTCCGGAAGCCAGCTCTGAACGTCCGAGAGTGAGCTCCAACCGTCCGGAAGTCGCTTTCCAACCGTTGAGAAGTGAGTCCCGACTGCCCGCAAGTCACTTACCGACGCCCGCTGAAGCGCGGCCACCCCGAAAGCGGCGAGAGGCAACACTACGCTTACGCCCCTTTGGGGCTTCCCAACATCTTCTCCACCCGCTCCACCACCTTCTCCGGCGTGTAGCCGAACTCCCGCGCCAGATCCTTGTATGGGGCCGAGGCTCCGAAGCGCACGATCCCGTGGATTTCCCCCTCCAACCCTACGTACTTGTGCCATCCCAGGGGGACTCCGGCCTCGACGGCCAGGCGCTTGCGGACGGTGGGCGGCAGGACTTGATCGCGGTACTCCTGCGGCTGGTCGTCGAAGATCTCCCAGCAGGGCATGCTCACCACCCGCGCCCGCACTCCCTTGCCCTGCAAGGTCTTGCCGGCTTCCAGGGTCACCCAGACCTCCGAGCCCGTGGCGATCAGGATCACCTGCGGGTCTTCGGCATCCAGGAGGATGTAGGCGCCTTTCGCGACCCCCTCCCTCGCGCGCTCCGCCGTCTCGGCCAGGATCGGGAGGTTCTGGCGGGTCAGCGCGAGGGCCGTGGGACC
The DNA here is from genome assembly GCA_035536935.1 of Thermoanaerobaculia bacterium. Classification (GTDB taxonomy): domain Bacteria; phylum Acidobacteriota; class Thermoanaerobaculia; order Multivoradales; family UBA5704; genus DATMER01. The sequence goes on along the minus strand of DATLNC010000019.1, from coordinate 17,620 downwards.
GTGGCGGTGCTCCAGGGCGGCGCGCCAGGCTTCGGCGGTCTCGTTCGCGTCCGCCGGGCGCATCACTCTCAGGCCGGGGATCCCGCGCAGGGCGGCGAGCTGCTCGACCGGCTGGTGCGTGGGGCCGTCCTCGCCGAGGAAAATGGAGTCGTGGGTGAAGATGTAGATGGCCTGCAGCTTCATCAGCGCAGCCAGGCGGATCGGCGGGCGCATGTAGTCCGAGAAGATCAGGAAGGTGCCGCCGTACGGGATCCAGAGGCGGGAGAGCGACAGGCCGTTCAGGATCGAGCCCATGGCGTGCTCGCGCACTCCGAAGCGGAGGTTGCGGCCCTCAGGGTGCGCGGCCGAGAAGTCCGGCGAGCCCTTGATGACCGTGTTGTTCGACGGCGCCAGGTCCGCCGAGCCGCCGGCGAGCTGCGGCAGCTTCCCGGCGATGGCGTTGATCACCTGGCCCGAAGCGGCCCGGGTCGCGATGTCCTTGCCTCCTGCCTCGAACTTCGGCAACGCCTCCTGCCAGCCCTCGGGCAGCTTGCCGGAGAGCCGGCCGTCCAGGTCGGCCGCGGCTTGGGAGTGCGCCTGGCGGTAGCGCGCCATCAGCTCGTTCCACTCGCGCTCCAGCTTCCGGCCGCGCTCCCCCGCCCGCTTGAACGGCTCGCGGGCGGCATCCGGGACCAGGAAGGTCGGCTCCGTGGGCCAGCCCAGAGCCTTTTTCGTGGCTATCACCTCGTCGGCTCCGAGGGGAGCGCCGTGGGCCTCGGCCGTCCCTCCCTTCTTCGGGCTGCCGTAGCCGATCACCGTCCGGACGACCACCAGCGTCGGCCGCTCGTTCTCCGCCTTGGCGTCCTCGATGGCTCGTTCGAGGGCGGCGAGGTCGTTGCCGTCCTCGACGCGGAGCACCCTCCATCCGTACGCTTCATACCTCTTGCCCACGTCCTCGGAGAAGGAGAGCGAGGTGGGGCCGTCGATCGAGACCTCGTTGTCGTCGTAAAAGACTTTGAGCCGGTCCAGCTTGAGATGGCCGGCGAGGGAGGAGGCCTCGGAAGCCACCCCCTCCATGAGATCGCCGTCGCTCGCGATGACCCAGATGGTGTGGTCGATCACCCGGAAGCCGTCGCGGTTGAAGGTGGCGGCGCCCATCTTTGCGGCCATGGCCATGCCGACCGCGTTGCTGAGCCCCTGGCCGAGCGGGCCGGTGGTGGTCTCGACGCCGCGGGTCAGCTCGTGCTCGGGATGGCCCGGGGTCTTGGAGCCCCACTGGCGGAAGCGCTCCAGCTCCGCCATGCCCAGGCCGTAGCCGCCGAGATGGAGGAGCGAGTAGAGCAGGGCCGAGGCGTGGCCGCAGGAGAGCACGAAGCGGTCGCGGTTGGGCCAGTCCGGGTTGTCCGGGTTGTGGCGCATGTGGCGCGTCCAGAGCAGGTAGGCGAGCGGCGCCTGACCCAGCGGCGCGCCGGGGTGGCCCGACTGCGCCTTCTCCACCATATCCACCGACAGGAACCGGATCGCGCCGATCGCCAACTGGTCCTGGTCCTGCGTTTCGTGCTCGCCCATGGTTTGCTCCCTCCAGAGGCGCATAGTTTATCTTCCGGAGTTGCCTTTTGACTCGCGGACCGGGGACATCTACAATGAGGTCCCCTGCCGGACCCGCAGGAGAGGTGCTGGAGTGGCCGAACAGGGCTGCCTGCTAAGCAGTTGTCCGGGGTAAACCCGGACCGAGGGTTCGAATCCCTCCCTCTCCGCCATCATTTGCAGATGAAAGCCGTCAATCCCGCCACCGGCCAGCCGATCCGGGACTATCCCGAGCACGACGAACCCGAGGTCTCCGCGCGCCTGGAGCGCGCCGAGCAGGCCTTCGCCGGGTGGCGCAGGCACCCGTTCGCGGAGCGCGCCCGGCTGATGCGCGCGGCCGGCGACATCCTGCGCGACCGCGCCGGAGATTACGGCCGCCTGATCACCGAGGAGATGGGCAAGCCGATCGCCGGGGCCGAGGGCGAGGTCGACAAGTGCGCCTGGGTCTGCGACTTCTACGCCGATAATGCCGAGAGCTTCCTGTCGGCCGAGCCGGTCAGCACCGATGCCAGCCGCAGCCTGGTGCGCTACGACCCGCTGGGTCCGGTGCTGGCGATCATGCCCTGGAACTTTCCCTTCTGGCAGGTCTTCCGCTTTGCCGCGCCGGCGCTCATGGCCGGCAACGTCGGCCTGCTGAAGCACGCCGGCAACGTCCCGGGCACGGCCCTCGCCATCGAGGAGGTCTTCCGCGACGCCGGCTTCCCCGAGGGGGTCTTCACCACGCTCCTGGTCCCCTCCGCGCGGGTCGCGGAGCTGATCCGCCACCCCTCCGTCCGCGCCGTGACCCTCACCGGCAGCGACCGGGCGGGGCTGGAGGTGGCCGCCGAGGCCGGCCGCCAGCTCAAGAAGACCGTGCTGGAGCTGGGCGGCTCGGACCCCTTCATCGTCCTCGCCGATGCCGATCCGGTCGAAACGGCCAAACAGGCAGCCAAGGCGCGGACGATCAACACCGGCCAGAGCTGCATCGCGGCCAAGCGCTTCATCGTCGATGAGTCGATCGCCGACCGTTTCGAAGAGGAGATGGTCAAGGCCATGGAGGCCCTCCGGGTCGGGGACCCCATGGACCGGGCGACCGAGATCGGACCCATGGCCCGCGAGGATCTGCTCGACGACCTGGACGACCAGGTGCGCCGTTCGGTGGAAGCGGGAGCCGAGCTGAAGACCGGCGGGAAGAGAATCGCCGGTATTGGAGGGGGGGGCTGGTTCTACCCGCCGACCGTGCTCTCGGGCGTCCGTCCCGGCATGCCCGCGTTCGACGAGGAGACCTTCGGACCCGTGGCGGCGGTGATCCGCGCCCGGGACACGGACGAGGCGATCGAGCTGGCGAACCGCTCCCGCTTCGGCCTGGGAGCCAGCATCTGGACCTCCGATGCCATCCGCGCCGAGGCCCTCGCCTCCGAGATCGAGGCCGGTTCGGTCTTCGTGAACGGCGCCGTGAAGTCGGACCCCCGCCTCCCCTTCGGCGGCATCAAGACCTCGGGCTACGGCCGCGAGCTGGCCGACGTAGGCATCCGCGAGTTCGTAAACATCAAGACGGTCTGGGTGAAGTAAGCGTCATCACCGGGCAGGGAGCGTGCTGGATCACGCGCGCCGCGGTGCTGCCGATCAGCAGGTGACGAAGCGCGGAGCCGCCGTGCGTGCCCATGGCGATGAGATCCACCCCGCGCTTCCCGGCCTCGTCGTCGATGACGTCGGCAGGATCCCCCTCCCGGGCCACGGTTTCCACCGCCAGCCCCTCGCGCAGCAGACGCTCCCGGGTCTGCTCCAGTCGGCGCTCGGCTTCCAGCCCCGTGTCCTTCAGGAAGTCGATCGAGGTCGGGATCGGCCCGTAGGCGGTGTACTCGATGGGCAGGTTGAACGCGTGGAGGAGGACCAGGCGGGCGTCCTGCTCCAGCGGGGCGAGGAGGCGGTGGGCGGCGTCGATGGCCAGCTCGGCGTCCTCGGAGAAGTCGGTGGGCACCAGGATCGAGCGGATCGGCCGATGGCCTCCCCGGTCGCCGGGATGGACCGACAGGACCGGGCAGGGCGCCCGGTGCATCACCCGCTCGGTGGTGCTCCCCAGGAGAAGATGGCGGAGGCCGGTGAGCCCGCGGGTGCCCATGACGATCGCAGTAGCCGGGAGCTCCGCGGCACGGCTCAGGATCACCTGCGAGGGCGTGCCCATACCGAGATGGGTCGAGACCTCGCCGCCCGTCCCCCGCAGGCGGGCCGCGGCGTCGCCGAGACGGGACTGAGCCGCGGCGCGGACCTCGTCGTCGAAGACCGGACCGGGCGGGACGAAGCCGGGCATGGACGCCGGCACGTTCACGGCGTGGATCAGCTCCAGCCGGGCTCCCTGGAGCCGGGCCAGCTCTGAGGCCCAGTCGAGGGCGGCTTCGGCGGTTTCCGAAAAGTCGGTGGCAGCCAGGATGACGGGTTCCATGGCCGCCATGATACCGTTTCGGCCCCTTGGATACCTCCCTCTCCCCCGGCACGGGGGAGAGGGTCGGGGAGAGGGGGAATGGGATCAATATGATCGAGACTCACGGACCGGTCCGCGTGCGCTTCGCGCCTTCGCCCACCGGCTTTCTGCACGTCGGCGGGGCCCGCACCGCCATCTACAACGATCTGCTGCGCCAGAAGCTGGGCGGCGCCTTCATCCTGCGCATCGAGGACACGGACAAGGAGCGCTCGGACGAGGCCATGACGCGCCAGATCCAATCCGCCCTGGCCTGGATCGGCACCGTCTGGGACGAGGGGCCGTTCCTCCAGAGCGAACGCCTGCCGCGCCACCACGAGCGCGCCGAGGAGCTGCTCGCGGCCGGCAAGGCCTACCGCTGCTTCTGCACACCGGAGGAGTTGAACGTGCAGCGCGCCGAGGCGGAAAAGAAGGGGACCGCGTTCCGTTACCCGCGCACCTGCCTTCGCCTTTCCAAGGAAGATGTCGAGGCGCGCCTGGCCGAGAGCCGCCCCTTCGTCGTGCGCTTTCAGATGCCGGACGATCACATCCGCTTCCAGGACATGGTGCGGGGCGACATGGACTTCCCGCCGGATGCGCTCGACGACTTCATCCTCCTGCGCTCCGACGGCAATCCGACCTACCACATGTCGGTAGTGGTGGACGACATCGACATGAGGATCACCCATGTGATCCGGGGCGAGGACCACCTGTCCAACACGCCCAAGCACATCCCGCTCTTCCAGGCGCTGGGCGGCGAGGTGCCGACCTTCGGCCACCTGCCGCTGATCCTCGGTCCGGACAAGAAGCGGCTCTCGAAGCGCTACGGCGCCACGTCGGTGGAGGAGTTCCGCAACGAGGGCATCCTGCCGCAGGCGCTCTACAACTTCCTGGCCCTGCTCGGCTGGAGCCCTGGCGACGACCGGGAGATCATGACCCGGGACGAGATGATCCAGCTCTTCTCCGAGGACCGCCTGAACGCCTCGCCGGCGGTGTTCGACCGCGAGAAGCTGCTCTGGATGAGCTCCCAGTACATGGCCCGGTTCAGCACCCCGGAGCTGATGCCCCACCTGCAGATGTTCCTGGAGCAGGCCGGGCTTGCGGACGCCGATCCGGAGAAGCTGGCCACGACGCTCGAGCTGCACCGGACCCGCTCCCGGACCCTGAAGGAGCTGGTGGAGCAGATCCTTCCCTATTTCCGCGAGTCGCTGGATTACGACGCGGCGGCCTGCGCCAAGTTCCTGAAGGACCCGGCTCTGCCGGAGCTACTGGAAACTCTGCGGGACCGCTACGCCGCCCTGCCCGAATTCACCAAGGAGGCGCTGGAGGCCGGGCTGCGCGCCCTGTCGGAAGAGCGCGAGGTGAAGGCGGGCGTGCTGATCCACCCGGTGCGGATGGCGCTCTCGGGAGCCGCGGGCGGTCCGCCGCTTTTCGACCTTGTAGAAGTGATGGGCAGGGAAGCATCGAAGAGGCATCTGGACCGCTTCCTGGCGTACCTCCGGCAAGGTTGACCGAAAAAGCCGGCTCGGTTATCCTACCGGGCCTGTCCTGCTGGGAGGTCGTTCAACGGTAGGACATGCGGCTCTGACCCGCAGAATCGGGGTTCGAATCCCTGCCTCCCAGCCAATTCTCCGTCGGCGGACCCAGACCAGCACTTCTCAGAGGCATTCTCAGACGTTCAGAGCGACTCCGAGGGACTTCAGAGTGGTTCTGAAGCGCTCAGAATGGCTCCGAGCCGGCTCGGAATCATTCTCAGCCGCTCAGAGCGGCTCTCTGAAAATTTCAGAGGCATTCTCAGGCCTTCAGAGGGGCTTCCAGAAACTTCGGAGCGGTTCCGAGGGGCTTCAGAGTGATTCTGAAGCGCTCAGAATGGCTCTGAGCCGTTTCGAAATCATTCTCGGCCATTCAGGGCGGTTCTGAAAATTTCAGAGGCATTCCCGGCCGTTCAGAGCGACTCCGAGGGACTTCAGAGTGATTCTGGAGCGCTCAGAATGGCTCGGAGCCATCTCGGAATCATTCTCAGCCGCTCAGAGCGGCTCTGAACTTCTCAGAATGGCTCCGAAACACTCGGAAGGCCTCCCTGAAGCCGATCTGTGGCGATCTTGGACGCATATCCAGGGCTGCTCTCCGAAAAGTGGGTAGCGGCCATACGTTCCATCATCACTTTGCGCAACTGCATGGTCCACCGCCGGGGAATCGTTGGGAGCAAAGACTGTACGGCTGATGGCGTGATGACAGTAACTTGGCAGGAGTGGAGAGCCCTGATCCAATACCCGGACGGCTCTAGCCAGTCCGCGGTCGCCGGTATGGTCCCCGGGTCCAGTTCGAGATTCAAGACCTCGTCGATGTCGCCTTGACCCTCTTTTCGGCAGCCATGCAGATGCGGGAGGGGTACCTCCAACTCCTCCGAGAGCGGGGAATCGAGTTCCAGCCTCCATCCCCGCCGAGTGAAACAACCGGGTGAAACACGCCCACGGACGGGCGACACACAGCAGCAAAACAGGAAACCTCAGCAAGTCAGATGCTTGCCGCCTGCATCATCTCCATTGGCACTTGCGACGAGGTCACGATCATCTATCCTCCAATTCGAGCGCTTCCAAGGCCACCCTCCCGGGTGGCTTTTTCATGCTCCAGGGCAAAGAAAAAGGGGGGCGTTTCCGCCCCCCTTTCGTTCGCAGCCGGAGCTTCGGATCAGAAGTCGTAGCGCAGCGCGAGCTGGAAGGTGCGCGGCACGCCGACGCCCACTTCCTTCCCGAACGTGGCAGACGGGGTCTGAGCCGTGCCCCAGCGGGTGTCCGTCACGAAGCGGTTGGACGCGTCCGTGCAGTTGAAGCACTCGGCGAACACCGAAATGTCGCCGGGGCCGATGTTGAAGTCCTTCGCGAGCCGCAGATCGAGGCTGTAGAAGTCCGGCTGGCGGAAGCTGTTGCGCTCGAAGTGCACACCGTTGACCGTCGGCCGGTCGGTGGCGCTCTCGCCGTCGTTGTTCAGGTCCACGCCGACCGTGGCGTTGTAGGGCGAGCCGCTGGCATAGCGGAAGGCGCCGGAGAGGCCGATGCCCCACCAGGGAGTGTCCCACAGGCCGTTGATCACGCCACGCCACTCCTGATCGCGGGCGGAGAAGGCCCAGCTGCTGTCGAGGTCGTTGTAGTCCTCGGCCTGGATGCCGGAGAAGTTGCGCTCGTTGGAGTCGTTGTCCTTGTCGCGCGACCAGGTCACCGAGCCGTACATGCTGAAGTTGTCGGCATACCGGCGACGGAGGGTCGCGGTGAGGGCGGTGTACTTGGACTCACCGTCCGAAAGGCTCTCGATGACGCGGCCGTAGAACGGGAAGGGAGTGGTCGAGCTGTAGCGCGGCACCCCGTTGGCGGCCGTGGTGCCGTCGTAGACCCGGTTGAGGTTCCTCAGGCGCTGAAGCTGCTTGCCTTCGGCATAGGTGAAGTCGAGCGCCAGCGCGGTCTTGGAGAAGATCTCGCGCTCGGCCCCGAGGGTCACGCGGTCGGTGTAGGGGTTCTCGAAGTCCTCTCCGATCGTGAAGACGCCGGGGCGCGCCGGGGTTGGGATCTTGGTGAAGTCGATCCGCTCGACACCCTGGGGGTTCCAGTTGTTTCCCCAGCCCGGAGCGAGAGGGTCGGTCGGCTGGAGCACGTTGCCGGCGGCATCGCGCGGAGCAGTGATGTTGTACTGCGTGGCGCGCAGGCCGTTCGAGGTAAAGAGCTGGGCGAGAAGGATGGCCGGCGTCCGGCTCCAGAAGCGGCCCACGGAGAAGCGGACCGCCGTCTTCTCGTCCGGAGCCCAGGAGAGGCCGAGGCGGGGCGAGATCTGGTCGGTGAGGTCCATGTCCGGGACCTGGGTGGACAGCCGGAAGGAGCCGTTGGCGTTGCGGTCGTTCGGGTTCAGGATGGAGGCGTTCGGGTTGTCCAGCGATTCGAAACGCACACCGGCCTGGAGGGTGACGTTCTGGCGCAGGAACCACTGGTCCTGGAGGAACAGGGCCTGCTCCTTCTGGCCGAAGCTGGCGCGGCCGGCCTCTTCCGAGGTCAGGCCGCCGAGGCCGCCGAACTGACGGTACTCGTTCCACCTGCCCGCGATCAGGTCCGCCTTGTTGCTGAAGATGAACACGCCGCGCCAGTTGCCGCGGAAGACCTGGTCGATCGAGGTGTCGTTGTACTCGCCGCCGCCCTTGAGGACGTGGTCGCCGGCCAGATAGGTCACGGTGTCGCCGAACGCCTGGCGCTCGGTGGTCGTGGGCTCGACCGGGAGGAAGCTGACCTCACCCCAGCGGAAGGCGCCCTGCTGGATCTCGGGGAGGTTGAGCCCCTTGTCCTTGCGCGGCGTGTCCTCGTGGATGTAGTTCAGGTTGAGGTCGTTGAGCAGGTTCGCACCGAACTGGCCGGAATAGGAGCCGACGTAGGAGTCGGTGCTGAGCCCCTCGATGCCGTTGTAGCTCTCGGCGCGGGTCTGCGCATCCGAGGTGCCGTTGATGCCCTCGTACTCCGTGAAGTTGCCGCGGAGCATGAAGCGGTGCGCGTCGTTGGCCTGGAAGTCGAGGCGGCCGAACATCACTTCGCCGTCCCGCGTCTGGACGTACTGCGAGGGGGAGGCGAGGATGGGGTACTTGGCGAAGAGGGCCTGGTCGAGCACCTGGGCGGTGATCGGCACCGTCAGGCTCTGGTCCTGATTGTCATAGGACATGAAGTAGAACAGCTTGTCCTTGACGATCGAGCCGCCCAGGGAGCCGCCGTACTGCTCCTTCTCCTGGTCGCCCGGCTCCACGCCGTTGGCGAAGTCGGAGATCAGGCTCTGCGGCTGGTTGTAGTAGAACACCGAGCCGTGCAGGTTGTTGGTGCCGCTCTTGGTGATGACGTTCACGAAGCCGCCGCCCGACCGGCCGAACTCGGCCGAGGCGCCGTTCGTGATGACGGTGAACTCCTTGATCGACTCCTGGGAGATCGAGAGCGGGGCGCGGCCCTCGGCGCCTCCCACCGTGCCGCCGAAGAAGGCGTTGTTGTAGTCCACGCCGTCGATGGTCACGTTGGTGTTGATGCCGCGCTGGCCCGAGATCGACAGGTTGCCGCGCTCGGAGTCGAGGCGGGTCTGCGGGGTCAGCAGCACCAGGCCCTTGAAGTCGCGGCCGGAGATCGGCAGCGCCTCGATCTGCTCCTGCTGGATCGTCGTGCCGGCCGCCGTGTTGGTCACCTCGACCACCGGCACCTCGGCCGTGACGGTGATGGACTCCGCCACCGACGAGCTCTGCAGGCTGAAGTTGATGGTCGGGGTCGAGCCGAGCAGAAGGCGGACCTTCTCCGCCGTCGCGGTGGCGAAGCCGTCCAGGGCGGCCTCGATGTTGTAGCTCCCCGTCGGCAGGTTGAGCAGGCGGTAGAAACCGCGCTCATCGGTGACGCCGACGACCTGCAGGTTGGTCTCGACGTTGGTGGCCGTCACGGTCACACCCGGAAGCGGGGAACCGTCTGCGTCCTCCACCGTGCCCGAGATGCGGCTGGTGGTCACGTCGGTCTGGGCGGCGGCCCAAGGCGCCAGGCCGATGAACAGGGCCAGGAATGCCAGGACGCACGCCAATTTGCGCTGTGCGCAAGAGGCGGAAGAGACACGCACCATAGAAAAGTCCTCCTTGAAAAGTGCGTCGGTTTCGGAACGAAATTGTATGCGAGCAGGGTAGGAGCAATACGGGAACGCTTGCGACTTTTCTGCGACAAACCCGCGCCTTCGATATGCCGGATGAGCGCCACGCACCCTGTGTTAAGCTCCGCCCCCAATGCTTGATCGCGGGAAGTATACCCCGGGACCCACTCCTTCGACACCCCCCTGAGACCCCCTGGAACGAACATGACCTCCGACCCCCGGCCCCTGGTGAGCGTCATCATGGGGAGCAAGTCCGATTGGGAGACGATGCGCCACGCGGACGAGATGCTCACCCGCTTCGGCGTCGCCCATGAGTGCCTCGTGGTCTCGGCCCACCGCACCCCGGACTGGATGAGCGAATTCGCCCGAGGCGCCGAGGGGCGCGGGGTCGAGGTGGTCATCGCCGGGGCCGGCGGCGCCGCCCATCTGCCCGGCATGGTGGCCTCCCAGACGCTGCTGCCGGTGCTCGGAGTGCCGGTCCAGAGCCACGCCCTGAACGGCCTCGACTCGCTGCTGTCCATCGTCCAGATGCCGTCCGGGGTGCCCGTCGGGACCCTCGCCATCGGCAAGGCCGGAGCTGCAAACGCGGCGCTTCTGGCGATCCGCTTCCTGGCCCGGACCCGCCCCGAGCTGCGGCAGAAGCTCCAGGAGTTCGTCGAGGAGCAGACCCGCCGTGTGAGAGAAGAAGAGCTGTGATCCTGCCCGGCGCCACGGTCGGCGTCCTGGGCAGCGGCCAGCTCGGCCGGATGTTCGCCATCGCCGCGCGCCGGATGGGCTACCGGGTCCACACCTTCTCCCCCGAGTACGACACCCCCACGGGCCAGGTGGCCGATCGCGAGATCAGGGCCGCCTACGACGACTTGGATGCCGTCCGCGAGTTCGCGCGGGGAGTCTCCGTGGTCACCTTCGAGTTCGAGAACGTGCCGGCCGCGACGGCCGAGGCCGCCGCCGAGCATGCGGAGGTCCGGCCCGGGGGGACGGTCCTGCACACGACCCAGAACCGTCTGCGGGAGAAGGGATTCCTGACAGGCTCCGGGTTCCCGGTCGCCCCCTTCGCCGCGGTCCGTTCGGCCGAGGAGCTGCGGCGCGCCTTGGAGGAGATCGGCTGCCCGGCGGTCCTCAAGACGGCGGACTGGGGGTACGACGGCAAGGGCCAGGTGAAGATCGGCGGAGTTGCGGAGGCGGATTCTGCCTGGGAGTCTCTCAAGACCGGGGAGGCGATCCTGGAGGACTTCGTGGATTTCGAGCGCGAGGTCTCGGTCGTCGCGGCCCGAGGGACCGACGGCTCGTTCGCCCACTTCGGAGTCCTGGCCAACGACCACCGCAACCACATCCTGGACATCACCGTGGCGCCGGCGCCGGTTCCGCCCGAGGTGGAGAGGGAGGCGGTCGAGATCGCGCGCGGGATCCTGGAGGGGTTGGGAGTCGTGGGCGTCCTCTGCGTGGAGATGTTCCTCACCAGGGAAGGCCGGCTGCTGGTCAACGAGCTGGCGCCGCGGCCCCACAACTCGGGCCATCTGACTTTCGACGCCTGCGTGACGAGCCAGTTCGAGCAGCAGCTCCGGGCGATCTGCGGCCTGCCGCTGGGCTCCACCGAGCTGCTCCGGCCGGCGGCCATGGCCAACCTCCTGGGCGACCTCTGGAGCGGCGGCGAGCCGGACTGGGCCGCGGCCTGCCGTTTCCCCGAGGTGAAGCTGCACCTCTACGGCAAGGCCGTGGCGCGTCCGGGCCGTAAGATGGGTCATCTGACCGCGCTCGCCCCGACTCCGGAGGAGGCGCGGGCGCTCGTGATTGCGGCCCGGGCGGCGCTTGCGCCTGGGGTTGAAACCCCAGGCTAGAAAAGTACAGCCCCTTCCAGGGGCTGGAGGCTCGCCTCCGGAGGAGGCGATACTCTTCTAGCCTGGGGTTTCAACCCCAGGGAGGCACGGTATGCCAGAAATCTGGATGATCTACGGCGCCAACGGTTACACCGGCGAGCTGGCAGCCCGCGAGGCTGCCGGAAGAGGCCTGAAGCCGGTCCTCGCCGGACGAAACGCGGAGGCGGTCGGGGCTCTCGCCTCGGAGCTGGGGCTCCCTCACCGCGTCTTCGGGCTGGAAGCGCCGCAGCTGGAAGGCGTTTCGGCCGTGCTCCACTGCGCCGGGCCGTTCGTCCGCACCAGCCGGCCCATGGTGGAGGCCTGCCTCTCGGCCGGAGCCCACTACCTGGACATCACCGGCGAGATCTCGGTCTTCGAAAAGGTGCTCGCCCTCGGCGAGAAGGCCAAGCAGGCCGGGGTCGCTCTCCTCCCGGGAGTCGGGTTCGACGTGGTCCCCAGCGACTGCCTCGCCGCCCAATTGGCGGCTGAGCTTCCCGATGCGACCGAGCTGATCCTGGCATTCGCCTCCACCAAAGGCTCGATCAGCCGGGGGACGATGAAGACCATGATCGAGAGCTTCCCCCACGCCGGAGCGATCCGCAAGGACGGCAAGATCATGCCCGTCCCCATCGCCTTCGACGCGCGGAAGATCGACTTCCCCGGCGGGTCGCGCTGGGCCATGACCATCCCCTGGGGGGACGTCTCGACCGCCTGGTGGTCCACCGGCATCCCGAACATCCGCGTCTACACCGGGACGCCGCCGAAGCAGATCCGCCGGATGCGCCGGATGGCCCCGTTCCTGCCGCTGCTCGGCTGGAAGCCGCTCAAGCGCTTCCTCCAGAGGCAGGTGGAGAAGCGGGTCACCGGCCCCTCGGAAGAGATCCGGCGGACGGCCAAGGTCGAGCTCTGGGGAGAGGTCCGCAACGCCGCCGGCAAGGTAGTCACCCGCACGCTGGTGACCCCCGAGGCCTACCAGCTCACCGCGATCTCCGCGGTCGAGGCCGCGGTGCGGGCCTCGGAAGGCCGGGTGCAGCCCGGCGCCTGGACACCCTCCAAGGCCTTCGGCAAGAACTTCGTCAACGAGCTTCCGGGCGTGCCTTCCTGAGCAGGGCGATCTGCCCGCCGTGGTAGGCCAGGTGCTGCACCACGCCATGGAGCAGCACGTAGTTGGGATAGGTCCGGCCCGGAGAGGTCTCCTCGATCCGCGCCTCGTCGAGCCAGGCGAGCAGCTCCCGGAACTTCCCGTAGGCCTGGCGTAGACGTTCCAGCGCCTCTCTCCACTCGGCCTCTCCTGTCTCCCGGACAGGGGGCCAGTCCTCTTCGGGCGCGGCCTCGATGGCCCGCCTCTCTTCGATGCGCCGGCGCGGGATTTCAAGCCAGGCGGTCAGGTGGACGACCAGCTCCCAGATGGAGTGCGCATCCGGCAGGGGCCGGGCTGCCGCGGTCTCCGCGTCCACGCCGTCGAGCAGGGCGGACAAGGACGGCCCGTGCCATGGGTCTCCCTCGAACATCCGGCGAAGCTGGTCGTCGATCCTCTGCAACTCGCTCATCTGTCCTCCTCCTGGCCCGCATCTTGCCACGATCCGAAGCCGTGATCGACCTCTGGTACAAGGACGCGGTCATCTACTCCCTGGACGTGGAGACGTTCCAGGATTCCAACGGCGACGGCATCGGCGACTTCCGCGGGCTGACCGAACGGCTGGACTACCTCTCCAGCCTCGGCGTGACCTGCCTCTGGCTGCTGCCGATCCATCCCACCCCCAATCTCGACAACGGCTACGACGTCCAGGACTACTACGGGGTCGACCCCCGCCTGGGCACCCTGGGGGACTTCGTCGAATTCATGCACCAGGCGCGGGAGCGCGGCATGCGGGTGATGCTCGACCTCGTGGTCAACCACACCTCCACGCAACATCCGTGGTTCCAGGCCGCGCGCCGCGACAAGAGCTCCCCCTACCGGGACTTCTACGTGTGGTCCGACACCCTGCCGGCCAACGCCCGCGAAGGGATGGTCTTCCCCGGCTATCAGGACGCGGTCTGGACCTGGGACGACGAGGCGAAGGCCTACTACTTCCATCGCTTCTATGCCCACCAGCCCGACCTCAACATCTCGAACCCGGCCGTGCGCGAGGAGATCTGCCGCATCATGGGCTTCTGGCTGGAGCTGGGGGTGTCCGGGTTCCGCCTCGACGCGGCGCCCTTCCTGATCGAGATGAAGGGTGCCGGCTCAGAAGGGGAGGACCAGTACGCCTATCTCCGCGAGTTCCGCGACTTCCTCTCCTGGCGGCGGGGCGACGCCATCCTCCTGGCCGAGGCCAACGTCGAGAAGGGCAAGATGGACCAGTACTTCGGCGACGGGGTCCGTCTCCACATGCTCTTCAGCTTCCTGGTCAACCAGCACTACTTCCTGGCCCTGGCGCGGCAGCAGGCCGAGCCTCTCATCCGCGGGCTCCGCCTGCTGCCGACGCTCCCCCCTACGGGTCAGTGGGCGAACTTCGTGCGCAACCACGACGAGCTCGACCTCGGGCGCCTCACCCCTGCCGAGCGCGAGGAGATCGCCGGCCAGTTCGCGCCCGATCCGGGCATGTGGCTCTACGAGCGCGGCATCCGAAGGCGCCTGCCGCCCATGCTCGGCGGCGACCGCCGCCGGATCGAGCTCGCCTACAGCCTCATGTTCAGCCTGCCGGGGACCCCGGTGCTGCGCTACGGCGAGGAGATCGGCATGGGGGACGACCTCTCCCTGCCCGAGCGCGAGAGCGTGCGCACCCTCATGCAATGGTCGCGGGAGCCCGGCGGCGGGTTCCCGGCCGGCGGCGTGGCGCGGACGGCCATTGCCGAGGGGCCGTTCGGATATCTATCGGGGGTCAACGTCGAGGACGAGCACCGGGATCCCGGCTCGCTGCTCCACTGGATGAGTCGCCTGATCACCACCCGCAAGCAGTGCCCGGAGATCGGCTGGGGGAGCTGCGAGGTCCTGGAGAGCGGCGACCCGGCGGTCTTCGCCCATCGCTGCGACTGGAGCGGCGGGACGGTGCTGGCCGTGCACAACCTGGCCGACCGTCCCGCCCGCGTCCGGCTGCCTTTGAAAGATGATGGGCGCCAGCCGATGGTCGAGCTCCTGGGGGACCGCTCCAACCAGAAGCTGGAGCCGGACCGGGAGATCGAGCTGCAGCCTTACGGCTACCGCTGGTTCCGCATCGGCGTCAGCCGCCGATGGTGAAAGCCAGCGTCAGCAGCGTCTGCTGCTCCACCGCGTGGGCCTTGGCCGAGCCGGTCGCGGGGCTGCCGCTCGCCGAGCGCCGGACCGAGCGGATCGACCTGCCTGCCAGGCGCTCGATGCGCGGCTGGACGAAGAAGAGCGCGCCCATGTTCGCCGGCTCCTCCTGCACCCAGAGGATGTCGCGGAGGTTGGGATACCCCTCGAGCACTGCGCCGAGCTCCGCCTCGGGGAACGGGTAGAGCTGGTCGAGGAAGACCACGGCCGCGCCCGTGTCCTTCCTCTTGTCCCGCTCGCGCCGCAGCTCGTGCCCGATCTTCCCCGTGCACAGGATCAACCGCTGGGCGTCCTGCACCTGCGCGTCGGGCACCACGTTCAGGAAGCGGTCGCGGGCAAGGTCGGCCACGGCCGAGGCCGAGTCCTTGTTGCGCAGCATGCTCTTCGGCGTCATCACGACCAGGGGCTTGCGCCAGCTCCGCATCGCCTGCCGCCGCAACAGGTGGAAGTACTGCGCCGCGTTGGACGGCTGGCAGACCTGGATGTTGTCCTCGCCGCAGAGCTGCAGGTAGCGCTCCATGCGGGCGCTCGAATGCTCCGGCCCCTGCCCTTCATAGCCGTGGGGGAGGAGCATGACCACGCCGGAGAGCAGGCCCCACTTGTCCTCGCCCGCGGTGACGAACTGGTCGATGATGATCTGCGCGCCGTTGGCGAAGTCGCCGAACTGCGCCTCCCAGAGCACCAGCGCCTCGGGATAATCGCGGCTGAACCCGTACTCGAATCCCAACACCGCGGCCTCGGAGAGGAAGGAGTCGTAGATGTCGATCCACGTCTTCTCCGGGGCCACGTGCGCGAGGGGCACGTGCTCCTGATTGTTCTCCACGTCGATCAGCACTGCGTGGCGCTGGTTGAAGGTGCCCCGCCGGCTGTCCTGACCGCTCAGCCGGACCGGGATGCCCTGCTTCACCAGCGAGGCGAAGGCGAGGGCCTCGGCCATGCCGTAGTCGATAGGCCGCTTGCCCTGGCCCATCTCCGCCCGCTGCTCCAGGAGCTTCCGGATCTTCTCGTGGACGTGGAAGCCCTCGGGCCAGGAGGTGAGCGGCCTGGTCAGCTCGGCAATTTCCTCTACTGGCAACCCGGTGCTCACCTCGTACTCGGCCTTGTACCTTCCGCCCGGGTAGGGGTCCCAATAAGGCGGCAGGGTGCGCAGCGTCGGCTTCTTCTCGATGCGCGACGCCTCCTGGTGAGCCTCCTCCAGCTCCTGGCGGACGGCGGCCACCCGGCGCGCGGCTTCCTCGTCGGAGACGCCCGTGGCTCGGGCATAGAGCTTCCAGATCGGCGGATGGGCCGCGATCTTCTTGTAGAGGAGCGGCTGCGTGATGGTCGGGTCGTCCACCTCGCTGTGGCCGTGGCGGCGATAGCCGATCAGGTCGACGATCACGTCGGTCTTGAAGGTGTAGCGGAACTCGACCGCCAGCCGGGCGACCCGGGCCACCGCGTCCGGCTCCTCGCCGTTGACGTGGAAAATGGGAATGGGCAGCCGGCGGGCCACGGCGGTGGCGAAGCGCGAGGAGTGCAGGTTCTTGGGCTCGGTGGTGAAGCCGATCAGGTTGTTCACCACGACGTGGATCGTGCCCCCGACGTCGTAGCCCGGCAGGCCCGCGAAGTTCAGGGTCTCGGCGAGGACGCCCTGGCCGGCGAAGGCCGCGTCGCCGTGGAGGACGATCGGGAAGACCCGCTCGCGATCGCGGTCCTCGAGCCGGGTCTGCTTGGCCCGCACCCGCCCGACCGCCACCGGATCGACCGCCTCCAGATGGCTCGGGTTCGAGACCAGGTGGACGTCCACCGTGTGGCCGCAACGCCCGCAGAAGTCGCCGGTCGCGCCCATGTGGTACTTGACGTCGCCGCCACCCAGGATGCTGCGCGGGTCCACGTCCTCGAAGCCGGCGAAGATGTCGGCTGTCTTGACGCCCACGGTGTGGACCATGACGTTGAGCCGGCCGCGGTGGCTCATGGCGAGCACGACCTGCCGCGCCTGGCGCTCGCACGCGGACTCGAGCATCTCGTCCAGAAGGGGGAGAAGGCTCTCGACGCCCTCGATCGAGAAACGCTTCGTGCCCAGGTAGCGGGCCTGGATCATCTGCTCGAACGTCTCGCTCCGGATGAGCAGGTCGAGGATGTGCGAGCGGTCGAACTTCGCCGGCTCGGGATCGCTCTCCATGCGCTCCTGCACCCAGCGCTGGCGCTCGGGGTCCTCGATGTGCATGAACTCCACGCCGATCGGGCCGCAATACCAGCGGCGGGCCTCTTCGGCAATCGCCGGGTTGGCCGGGTCGGACTCTCCGAGCAGCGCCTCCGGCTCCGGCGTCAGCCGGTTGAGCGGGTCGAGATCGGCATAGAGATAGCCGAGGCGGCGGAAGGCTTCGAGGGTGGAGCTGGCGATGGGGGGCGCTGCAGTAGCCATGGCAGCCCCAGGATACCGCAGAACACAAGGACCAAAGGGACCTCAAGGACTTCAAGGACGAAGCGTCCCTGATGTCCTTGTTGTCCTTGAGGTCCTTTGTGTCCTTGTCCTTGCTACGGACAGCTCGCGAACGCGCTGGTGTCGAGCACCGGCGCAAACGTCTTGTTCAGCGGGTTGTTGTAGGTCTTGACCGCGCCGGTCTTGGTATCCGTGACAGTCACCTGGACGCCGACGTTGGTCAGGCCGCTCATGAAGACCCAGTAGTGGCCGCCGAGAGCGCAGCCGTTCAGGACCTTGACGGTCAGCTCGACGTTGGACGGGTCGAAGAAGGTGAAGAAGCCGCTCTCGTCCGTGAGCTGGATCGCCTGGCCGGCGCCGTTGCCGGCCGCGGTCGTCCAGGTCACCTGGACCTGGAAGCGGCTCTTGTTCAGGCAGAGGGC
>DATLNC010000018.1:0-3231 GCA_035536935.1 Thermoanaerobaculia bacterium | reverse complement strand
CGCTGCGCGATCTCTTCGAGGCTCCGAGGTTGGCGGACCTCGCGACCCGGATCGAAGGGATGCTGCGGGCCGGCGAGCCCCGCCCCGCCCCGCCTCTGTCGATCGTGCTGCGCCAGGGCCCCCTTCCCCTGTCGTTCGCGCAGCAGCGCCTCTGGTTCATCGATCAGCTCGAGCCGGGGAGCCCGCTCTACAACATTCCAGCGGCGCTGCGCGTCGAAGGACCGCTGGACCCGGAGGTTCTGGCTCTCTGCCTCGGCGAGATCGTGCGCCGTCACGAGGCGCTGCGCACGACCTTCGCTGCTGCGCAAGGCTCGCCGGAGCAGGTGATCCACCCGGTCGTCCCCACCTTGCTGAGCGTGGTGGACCTGGCAGGACTGCCCGAGCGTGCGCGCGAGACAGAGGCCCTCACCTTGACCGGAGAAGAGGCCGATCGCCCGTTCGACCTCGCCCACGGTCCGCTGCTGAGGAGCTTGCTGCTGCGGCTGACCGGGAGCGATCACATTTTCGCGCTGACCCTGCATCACATCGTCAGTGACGGCTGGTCGGCGGGAGTCCTGGTGCGCGAGGTCGCGGCTCTCTACGCGGCGTTCGCCGAGGGGAGGCCATCGCCCCTGCCGGAGCTGCCGGTGCAGTACGGGGACTTCGCGGTGTGGCAACGTTCCTGGCTGCAGGGCGAGGTCCTGGAGAGCGAGCTCTCCTTCTGGCGCCGCCAACTCGCAGATCTGCCGCCGCGCCTGGAGCTGCCCACCGACCGGCCTCGTCCTTCGGTCCAGAGCTTCCGTGGCGCTTCACGGCCGGTGCGGCTGCCGGCCGGGCTCACCCGGCAGATGTACGCCCTGGGCCGGCGCGAGGGGGCGACGCTCTACATGATGCTGCTGGCCGGCTTCCAGGCTCTCCTGGCGCGCTACAGCGGCCAGGACGATCTCGCGGTGGGCTCACCCGTGGCCGGGCGCAACAGGGTGGAGATCGAAGGCTTGATCGGGTTCTTCGTCAACACGCTGGTCCTGCGCGGAGACCTTTCGGGCGAACCCTCCTTCCGCGAGCTGCTCGCCCGGGTGCGGGAGATCGCGCTGGCGGCTCATACGCATCAGGACGTGCCGTTCGAAAAGCTGGTTGAAGAGCTCGCGCCCGAGAGGAGCCTTGCCCACACGCCCTTGTTCCAGGTGATGTTCGTGCTGCAGAACGCTCCTTTCGGGGATCTGCAGATCCAGGATCTGCGGATGCGGCGGGTGAACGCGGGAGGGGTGACCTCACGATTCGATCTCACGCTCGGCCTGGAGGAGCGCGATGGAGGGCTGTCGGGTACGGTCGAATACTCCACGGACCTGTTTGACGCCACGACCGTCGATCGCATGATCGGAGGCTTCGAGCGCCTGCTCGCCGCGGCGGTCGCCACGCCGGACGTCTCCTCCTTTATGTTGCCCTTTCTGAGCGAGGCCGAGTGCGCTCAGATCCTGACGGAATGGAACGACACTCGCGCGTCCGTCCAGGAGGGCCTCTGCCTGCACAGCCTGTTCGCAGAGTGGGCCGGGCGCAGACCCGATGCGGTCGCCGCCGTCTACGAGGAGAGGAGCCTCACCTACGGCGCTCTGGCGGACCAGGCGGCGGCCCTGGCGGACCGGCTGCGTGACACGGGAGTGGGTCCGGAAGCGCTCGTGGGCATCTGCCTGGAGGAGGGGCTGGAGAGAGTCGCGGCAGTCCTGGGCGTCTTACTCGCCGGAGGCGCGTATCTTCCGCTCGACCCAGGCCACTCCCGCGAGCGCATCGCCTACATGATCGGAGACGCTGGCGTGCGCGTCGTCCTGACCTCGGAGGGGCTGGTGGAGGTGCTGCCAGAAACCATCGAGGCGATGTTCCTGGATGGAGCCTGCCCGCCACGAGCGAGAATCGCCGCACCCATCGGCGCCAACCCCGAGAATCTCGCCTACGTCATCTACACCTCGGGCTCGACCGGCCGGCCCAACGGCGTGATGGTCAACCATCGCTCCGCCGTGCGCCTCGTTCTCCATGCCATGGAGGCTGCCGGGCTTGGCCCGTGCTCACGGGTTTTTCAGACCGCCTCCTTCAGCTTCGACGCCTCCGTTCTGGAGGTCTGGGGCGCTCTGGCCTCGGGCGGCACCCTGTACATCGCGTCCAGGGAGGCCCGGCTGTCGGGCGATGCCCTGGGAGACCTCGCTCGCCGCGCCGGGATCACTTTCGCGATGGGCACTCCGTCGGTCCTGGCCCTCCTGCCGACGGACCTTCCCACCCTCGAGACCTTCCTGGTGGGCGGCGAGAGCTGTCCGGCCGAGCTCGCCAGCCGCTGGGCGCCTCCCGCCTCGGGTCTGAGCCGTCTCTTCAACTGCTATGGCCCGACGGAAACCACCATCTACACCGCGGCGGCCAGCCTGCAGGGCACCTGGCGACGCGAGCCGCCACTCGGCCGGCCGGTGGCCAACGCGCGGGCCTATGTGCTCGATAAGCATGGCCGTCCGCTCCCGGCCGGGGTGGCGGGTGAGCTGTACATCGCCGGCGACGGTCTTGCGCGGGGGTATCTCAACCGGCCCTCCCTCACGGCTGAACGTTTCGTTCCCGATCCATTCGGCCAGGCGGGCTCGCGCCTCTACCGGAGTGGAGACCTGGGTCGCTGGCTGCCGACAGGTGATCTCGAGTTCCTGGGCCGTTCGGACCACCAGGTGAAGATCCGCGGCTTCCGCATCGAGCTGGGCGAAATCGAGGCGGCGCTGTCCGTGCTGCCCGGAATCCGGGAAGCGGTGGTGACGGTGCGCGAGGATGTTCCCGGTGATCGGCGGCTGGTGGCCTATCTGGCCGGCGAGGTCACGGCCGGCGAGCTGCGCCGCTCCTTGCGTGAGCAGTTGCCCGACTACATGGTGCCGGCCGCCTTCGTGAAGCTCCAGGCGCTGCCTCTCAACCCCAACGGCAAGGTCGACCGCAAGGCTCTGCCGGCTCCGGAGTGGCAGAGCCCCGAGGAGAGCCATGTCGCGCCGCGCACACCGGTGGAAGAGGTTCTCGCCGGCATCTGGGCCGAGTTGCTCGGTCTCGAACGGGTCGGGGCGAACGATCACTTTTTCGACCTGGGCGGCCACTCCCTGCTGGCCACGCGGGTGACGTCACGTCTGCGGGGTGTCTTCGGCATCGAGATGCCGCTGCGCGATCTCTTCGCAGCCCCGCGGCTGGCGGACTTCGCGGCCCGGATCGAAGTGATGTTGAGGGCCGGCGCATCCAGCACCG
>DATLNC010000017.1:0-5790 GCA_035536935.1 Thermoanaerobaculia bacterium | reverse complement strand
TACTCGGCGAGCTGAGCGGCGGTCGGAGTGACTTCCGCCACCCGGTCGAAGGAGACGGCGTCGCCATCGGGAGTGATGACGCGCAGGCCGTTGGGGATGAATTCGACCTTGGAGCCATTGTCCACCAGGTACAGAGAGGTGGAGAGCGGCGTGACGGCGCGCCCTCTGCCCGAGCGCAGCTTGCCGTCCTTCATCTCCAACTGGAGCACGTCCCCGGTCCGGCTGTGCCGATACATCCCAGCCCTGGTGGCGATCTCGTCCGTGGGCAGCTCGATCGTGGCCGGAGCAGGAGCGGCGGCTTTCTTTCCGGTCAGGAAGAGATTCGCGACGCGATGGGAGAGCCCGTCGGGATCGATGTCCGCCAGGTTGCAGAGGGTGGCCACGGAGAGGTGCTGCTCGGGGTACCTCGCGAGGAACGCGACGTAGCCGGCCGTAGCGCCGGCGTGGCTGACTTCCGGCAGTCCCTCATCGGTGAGCATGAAGAGGCCGCCAGCATACTCGATCTCGCGGTTGTCGTTGAGCCGACCGCGCCGCTGCAGCGCCTCGATCAGGGCGGGTCCGCCCACCTTGCCATGCGTGAAGTTCTCGTTCCAGAGGAGCAGGTCCTCGGACGTGGTCAGCAGTCCGCCGTTGCCGTGCACGTTCTCGAAAGGCATCTCGCTGTGGAAGCCGTCCTCCGCCTTGACGTAGGCGATGGCGCGGCCCTTGACGATGCGGGTGAAGTCATCGCGCCAGGACGTGTGCTTCATGCCCAGGGGCTCGAAGATCTGCTGCCGCGTGAACTCGGCGAAGGTCTGGCCCGTGACGCGCTCGATGATCACGGCGAGGAGGTTGTACCCCGTGTTCGTATAGGAGAACTCGGCGCCCGGCTCGTAGTTGAGGGCTTTCTGGCGCGACGCGACGTCGAGCATATGGGCATGGGTGTGGATGCGGGTCCCACGCGGCCAGCCGCTCACTCCGACGATCGCGCCCCAATCCCGCAGGCCGCTGGTGTGATGGATCAGGTGATCGATCGTGATCGGCTTCCCGTACTCGGGAAGCTCGGGCACGTACTTGCGCACGTCGTCCGTCAGGGAGAGCTTCCCCTGCTGGACCAGGAGCAGGGTCGCGGCGGCGGTGAACTGCTTGGAGACCGAGCCCGCCTCGATGATCGTGGTGGGCGTGATGGGCGCGTCGTGCTCCAGGTCCGCCATGCCATAGGCGCGGGAGAGCAGGGTCTTGCCACCCTGGCTCACCGCCATGGTGCAGCCGGGAGACTCCTGGGACTTCCACTCCGCGAAGAGCTCGTCGACCTTGGCGGCGGGATCGGGGGTCTGGGCTGCGGTAATGCCGGGGATGACGGGGAGAAGGAGAAGAGCCAGGTAGACTGCACGCACGATCTTCATGTCTTGCCCTCCGGATTAGCTGAACCTTAACGGTGACTACATACGTAGTCAAGAGGGCAATGTTGCAGTCGGCCCGCGGGCCTACGAATCGAGGAAAGGATTGACCGCCCGCACCGTGCCGTACAGGCGTTCGTGCTGGAAGTCTTCGCTGATCAGTGTGTCGAGGCCATTGACTTCCGCATAGGCCCAGATATGGGCATCGAACCAGGAAAGTCTGTAAACGGCAGCACCGCGAAGGGCGGCTCGCACCACGGAATCGTTCGGATAGAGGATCGGAAACAGGTTGAGCAGTTCCTCGGTTTCCCTAAAGGCATCTTCACGGGTCAACAGAGAAGGGGCCGCTATGAGTGAGCGGGTGACGACCGAGAAGAATTCGACGACAGCTTGGTGCGGAACGAACAGCCCACCTTCAGAGATCCCGCGGCGAAGAGTCTCCTCCGCAATGCGCTGCTTCTCAGGAAAACGAGGATCGAACCTATAGACGAGGATATTGGTGTCAACGAGAGCGGCCACGCTCGTAAAGCTCCTCCCGCGTCCAGCCTCGATCGCCTCCCAACCGTGAAGGTGCACCTTGGCTGGCCTCGCGCTCGCGCTGACGCTGTGTCCCCTGGTCGAAGAGCCTGAGCCGAGCCGCTCGGTCCAAGGGGTTTGCCCGCGAAGGGAGATGGATCCGAATGCCGTCCCCTGCGGTCTCCCACTCGATCTGGTCCCCGGGCCGGATCCCGAACCGGTCGGCGAGAGCTTTGGGAAGGGTCACCTGGAGCTTGCTGGTCACCTTCGACATACGTCCTTACTATAACAAGGATCGCATCCTTGTTGAAGTGGCCTGAGCACCCGTACCTGTGGTTGAATCCTCGGCATGAAAAGGGTCGCGGCCATCGTGGTCAACTACAACGGCAAGGAGGTCACGCTCCAGGCGGTCGAGAGCCTGCGGAGGATGACCTACCCGGCCTTCGACCTGATCGTCCTCGACAACGCTTCGACCGACGGCTCGCCTGCGGCCCTGGCTCAGGCATATCCCGATCTCAAACAGCTCCGGGTAGAGGTCAACCGCGGCAGCTCGTCCGGCTATGCCGCCGGCTTCCGCTGGGCGTTCGAGAACGGGTACGACTACGTCCTGCTCCTGAACAACGACATCGAGGTGGAGCCGGACATGCTGGACCGGCTGGTCGAGGTTGCCGAGAGCGATCCCCGGATCGGCGTGGCCGGCCCGAAGTGCTACTTCCATGGGGACCGGCAGCGCCTCTGGTCCGCGGGCGGCAAGCTCCGCTTCCGCGAGTCGATCACCCACGAGCGCGGCTACGGCGAGATCGACAAGGGGCAGTACGACCAGGATGCCGAGGTGGACTACATCAATGGCTGTGCCATCCTGATCAAGCGCGAAGCGGCCGAGGCCGCCGGCCCCTGGGACCCCCTCTTCTTCATCTGCGTGGACGACGCGGACTTCTGCACCCGGGCCAAGCGGAAGGGCTTCCGCTGCGTCTACGCGCACCGTGCCGTCCTCTACCACATGGTGGCCTATACGACCGGAGGCTACAGCCCGGGACGGAACTTCCAGTTCGGACGGAGCAGCACGCTGTACGTCCGGCGCTATGGCCGGCCGTGGAACTGGCTCAGCTTCCTCGGCTTCTCCATCGCCGCCTTCGGCGTGGCTTATCTGCGGGAGCTTCGGAAGGGCAACCAGGCCGCGGCGGTCGCGAAGATCCAGGGTTTGCGGGAGGGGCTCAGAATCGATCGTCGGCCGCAGGAGGTGCTCAGGGCTTTACCTTCTTCAGCCAGTCCAGCCGCGCCGGCTGGTACCAGTGCCAGCGGAACGGGCGGCCCAGCTTGAGCAGCTCAGGGACGGTCACGAAGCGATAACCTTTGAGGTCCACCAGGAGCTGCTCCACCGCGGCCCGCATGGGCCTTCGATCCTTCCAGTCCTCCTCGACAGTCGTGTAGAGGGTGTCGTGGAAGAGGATGATGCTCCCCCGCCGGAGTCTCCGATAAACCCTCTGCACCAGCGCCTCGGGCGGGTCATCCCTCCAATCCTCGGCGATCACATCCCAGCAGACCACGTCGTGACCGGCGCGGACGGCGTCCAGACGAGAACCCAGGCTCTGCTCTCCATAGGGGGGACGGAACAGCCGCGTTCCATGGGGAGCGAGAGCCTCGGCGCACCACTCGATCTGCTTCCGGCGATAGCTACCGGTCAGAAGCGGCATGGATTGGTGATCCCAGGTGTGGTTGCCGATGGCATGGCCACCGTCCGCCACCCTCTTCACGAGTTCGGGCCAGCGGCGGGCGCTCTTCCCCACCATGAAAAAGGTCGCCTTGGCGCCGTGGCGCTCCAGCAGCTCAAGGAGCGGCGGAGTGTCCTCGGGATGGGGGCCGTCGTCGAAGGTAAGGGCGAGGACCGGCTCGCGGGTGGCGACCCGGATGATGGTGCCGAGCGGGAGCGCGCTGGCGGAGAGCACCCCCTTGACCAGCTCCTTGGCGCGGGGGAGGGCCCCCGCGCTCAGCGAGCTTTCGTAGGGGAGCATGCGGTTACTTCGACGTCGCCAGGACGTCCGCGGGAGGCTTGAAGACCAGCCCTTCGCGGTCCTCTGGCGGGTTCGGATCGTAGAGCCGGATGATCTCCTCGGGCACGGGCGTGAGGTCCGAGCCGCGCCGCAGCTCGAAGAGGGTCGTGCCGGTGCACTCGCGGTCGAGGTTCGGCGCCCCTCCCCGGGTCGCCAGCTCGTCCAGGTGCGCGGTCCGGAAGTCGATGCTGAAGCGGGTGCGGCCCGAGGTGTTCGGCACCGTCGAGTGCAGATGCGCCCCCGAGAAGAGGAGCAGGCCTCCCGGCGGGCAGACGACCCGGAACTGCGGCTCCAGGTCGATCTCGTCCAGCGGCCGGGGCTGCTTGCGCGTGTCGGTCTTGACCTGGGACGCGGACTGCGCGCGGCCGACCCGGTTCCACTCGTAGTGGTTGTACTCGCCCGAGCTGTTCCGCACCGGCTCGCCCCACCAGCGCGGGTGGAACGCGAACGAGCTCTCGGACTCGAATTCGAACACCGGCAGCCACCAGTTGAGCTGGGAGAGCGGAGACGAGTACCAGATGTCCCGGTGCGGATGGAGGACGTAGGCTACCCCGGCATTCAGATAGCCGCCGCTCGTCGCCACCCGCATGCGGGGGACATCGAAGTAGAGCTTGTCCATGTCCACCCCGAAGTCCTCCAGGAGCTTCAGCAGCAGTTGCAGGGTCTTCGGGTGGTGGATGAAGCGCGGCTTCAGGGGTGCCACGATCTCCACGAAGCGCTCCACCGGCAGGCTGTCCTGCGCGTGGACCGGGTCGATCGGGTGGAAGGCCTCCTGGATC
Organism: Thermoanaerobaculia bacterium; assembly: GCA_035536935.1. Taxonomy (GTDB): domain Bacteria; phylum Acidobacteriota; class Thermoanaerobaculia; order Multivoradales; family UBA5704; genus DATMER01. The sequence continues at coordinate 1,065 of DATLNC010000017.1, read as the reverse complement.
AGCTCGCGGGCCCACTCGGTCAGGGCCAGCGTGCTGGGCCGGGGCGAGAAGACGAAGATCTGCCCCTGGTACAGGGCCTGGCGGCGACGGTCGTCGTCGAACGCAGAGTCAAAGTAGAGGGTGTTCATCTCGGAATCCCTTCAAAAGAAACGGATAACGCAGATCAGGACTCTATCACAGCCCTCCTGCTACACTCCCTCGCCGTGAGCTCCAATGTCCGGCTGGCCCTCATTTCGGTCTCGCTGTTCCTGCTGCTGTTCCCGCTCGCCTTGGGAAAGCCCGGGCTGCCGACCCATCTCAAGGCCGACGAAGCCGCCTACTACCTCATGGCGCTCAGCCTGGCTCACGACGGCGACCTGAAGGTCGAGGTGCGGGACATCGACCGCCTATTCCAGGAATTCCCGTACCAGCCGGTCAACAACCTGATCCTGATGAGCCACGACGGCTGGCACACGGTCCATTACGGCAAGCCGTACATCTATTCGCTCCTCGCCGCCCCGTTCGCCGGCCCGTTCGGCGCCGACGGGCTGTTCTTCTTGAACATGCTGCTGACCGTAGCCATGATCTGGATGGGCGCGAGCTACCTCGCCCGCTTCAACGAGGACGGCACCGCGGCTCTCTACTCCACCGGCTTCTTCCTGCTGAGCGCCGGCTTTTCCTATGTCTTCTGGCTCCAGCCCGAGATCCTCAACATGGCGGCGGTCGCCGCCTGCCTGTATTTCGGATTGCCGCGGGATGAGGAAATCGTTGACCGGCGAAGCCTCCTCCTCGCGGCGCTCTCGGGCACGGTCCTGGTCTTCGCGGTCTACAACAAGCCGATGCTGGCCGCCGTGGGCATCGCTCCGTTGTGGGGCTACGTCCGGCGGCGCCAGTTGAAGACGGCTGGAACCTGGATCGCTGGGGCGGTCGTCGGCATGGCCCTGGTCGCGGGGATCTCGTTCGCCCTGACCGGCACGCCGACCTCTTACCTGGGCGTCCCTCAGCGCGGGGGCTTCACAGTCTGCGAGCCTGGAAAGATGCCGGTCGTAGCTGATCCCATTCCCCCTCTCCCTAGCCCTCTCCCCC
>DATLNC010000016.1:0-3230 GCA_035536935.1 Thermoanaerobaculia bacterium | reverse complement strand
CTTCGTGGACCGTCCGCTGGTGCGCTTCCGCATCCACACGACCGGCTCGTCGACGTCGCCCCGCTTCATGGCCAGCCGCCTGCGCTACGCGGCGAAGCTCACCGCGATCCTGCCCGACGACTCGCGCATGTTCCGCTACTACGTGACCCATGGGATCGCCCCGCGCTTCTTCCTTACCTCCCTGGACGACTACGTGCGGGCCTGCTCGGCGCGCGACTGGGAAGGAGCGCGTGTCGCCCTGGAGGCGGTCAACCACTTCGCGGGCCTGCGCCGGCCAGGCCTGCGCCTTCGCTGGAAGATGTTCTGGATCCAGCGTCCGCGCCTCTTCCGGTTCCTCATCGCCTTCAACGACCGCCTGCCCTACCGCGCCCGCTTCATGCGCAACCCGACCGTGACGCTGCGCTGAGCGGAGCGCCAGAGCCGAATCGCATGAGCGCCACCGCGGAGGACACAGCGAACCTGGAGGCGGCACGGGCCGCGCTCGCGGAGACCTTCGGCTATGGGGAGTTCCGCCCCGGGCAGGAAGAGGTGATCGGGCACCTGCTGGCCGGGCGGTCCGCCGCGGCCGTCTTCCCCACCGGCGGCGGCAAGTCCCTCTGCTACCAGATCCCGGCCCTCCTGCTGCCCGGCCTCACCCTGGTGGTCTCGCCCCTGATCGCCCTGATGAAGGACCAGATCGATCAGCTCACCCGGCGCGGAGTGGCCGCCGGCCGCCTCGACTCGACGCTCACGGGCGACGAGGTGCGCGCCCTCATGGATGCCGTCCGGAAGGGCGACCTGCGCCTCCTCTACGTCGCCCCGGAGCGCTTCAACAACGAACGCTTCCGGGAGGCGATCTCCCGGATCCGCGTCTCCCTCTTCGCGGTCGACGAGGCGCACTGCGTCTCCGAATGGGGGCACAACTTCCGCCCCGACTACCTGAAGCTGGCCGGCTTCGGGAAGCTCTGCGGCGCCGAGCGCACCCTGGCCCTCACGGCCACCGCCACGCCGCAGGTGCTCGACGACGTCTGCCGCGGCTTCGGCATCGCCCCGGAGTGCGCCGTCCGCACCGGCTTCCACCGCGAAAACCTGACGCTCAGGACCACCCCGGTCCTCGCCGCCAGCCGCGACGCCCTGCTGCTCGAGCGGCTCTCTTCCTCCCAGGAAGTATCCGGGCCGACGATCGTCTACGTCACCCAGCAGAAGACGGCCGAGGACGTGGCGGCGGCCCTGGCGAGAGCGGGGCTGCCGGCCCGCGCCTACCACGCCGGCATGGAGGACGACGAACGGGCCCGGGTGCAGGACTGGTTCCTGGGATCGACGGACGCGGTGGTCGTCGCCACCATCGCGTTCGGCATGGGGATCGACAAGGCGGACATCCGCAAGGTGATCCACTACAACCTGGCCAAGAGCCTGGAGAACCTGGCACAGGAGATCGGCCGCGCCGGCCGGGACGGACGGCCCGCGCTCTGCGAGAGCCTGATCTGCACGGCTGACCTCCTGGCGCTCCAAAACTTCGCCTATGGCGACACGCCGGACCTCGGGGCGGTGCGCAGCCTCCTCGAAGAGCTCGCGCGGTCTTCCGAAGGTCCCAGCCAGATGGAGCTATCCCTCTACGACCTTTCGGCGCGGCACGACATCCGGCTGCTGGTGGTGCGGACCCTCCTCACCTACCTGGAGCTCGGCGGCTATCTGGAGGCCGGCACCCCGATCTACGCGGAGTACGAGCTCCGGCCGCTCGTGGCCTTTGAGGAGATCCTGGACCGTTTCGCGGGAGAGCGACGGGAGTTCCTGCGCGGCATCTTCGGGCAGGCGAGAAAGGCCAAGATCTGGTCCCACATCGACCTCGAGGCGGCGGCGCAAGCCTTGGGCGCTCCCCGCGACCGTCTGGTGCGGGCCCTCGACTACCTGGCCGAGCAGAATCTGCTGGAAGTCCGCGCCGCCGGCCTGCGCCACCCCTACCGCTGGCTCCGCCGGCCCGACGACCTGGACGAAATGGCGAAGTCGCTCCACCGGCACACCCTCGATCGGGAAACTCGCGAGATCGCCCGCCTCGACCAGGTGCTGACCCTCGCCGCCCACGACGGCTGCCAGACCGCCTTCCTCGCGGAGCACTTCGGCGAGCATCTCCCCCATCCTTGCGGCCACTGCTCCTGGTGCGAGAACGGCAAGCCCGCGAAGCTCTTCCCGGCGCCTCCCGTCCACCTCGACGAGGCCCGTCTGCAACAGGCGGTAAGCCTGCGCCGGGAGACCCCGGACCTGACCAAGGCCCTGGCCGGCCCGCGAGCCTTCACCCGCTTCCTGACCGGGCTTCCCTCCCCGCGCCTGACCCGCGGCAAGCTCAAATCCCATCCGCTCTTCGGCGCCTTCTCCCAAGTTCCCTTCGCGGAGGTGCTGCGTCAGGTGGAGGAGATGGCAGAGGCGCGAGGTTAGACGCTTCGATATTCTGGAACACTCTGTTCAACAATTTGGATATTTTCCCTCCGTCCAGGGGCAATACCCTTGGCACTTCGATTGCTCTACCGACCCCTAAGGTCCCTAAAGGAGAAGAGCGATGAAGATGCGGCGGTGCGTGATGGTCGGGCTGGTGCTCGGATCAATGCTCTCGATCTTGCTCGGGTGCGACCATTCGCCGACCGAACCCACGGGCTCGGTCGGTTTCCAGACGGCGCTCAAGGCCACGCTCCCCGGGAATGCCACGGATTTCCAAGGGGGAGAAACGGTCCGGGATCGGGCTCGCTGGGAGGCGGTATGGGCGGATCTGCACGGCGGGCTTCCCGCTCCGCTGCCCGAGATCGATTTCAGCCGCGAGATGGTCGTCCTGGTGGTGGTGCCCGGCTGTCAAGGCAACGTGGAGATCTCCGCGATCGATCGGGAGCGGCATGAGCTGGTCGTGAGAGCCGAGGCCAAGACCTGTTCCATCGCCCTCTGCGCCGTCGAGGAATTCGGCGTCCACGTGGTCCGGCTCCCTCGCCTCGAGGGCCTGGTGCGCTTCGACATACGGCATGATGCGGGGCTCTGTTGACGGAGCGCTAAACCTAGGGGCGGCCTTGTGGCCGCCCCTGTTCTGAAGACTTCTCCGAAGCGGGTTCAGTCGGCCTGCCGTCCGCTCAATGGTGGCGGCGCTGATGGCCCCGGTCGCCATAAGAACGGTCGCCCCGGGAGTGGTCCCCACGCGAGCGGTCGTCACGGTCGTACCGATGGTCACGGCCGTAGCGATCGTTACGGCTGTCACGGTCATAGCGGCCGTC
>DATLNC010000015.1:0-14161 GCA_035536935.1 Thermoanaerobaculia bacterium | reverse complement strand
GCCCGAGGATCTGGAGAGGACGGAGGCCGAGGGCTCCTTCCGGCGCGCCGATCCCGGGAAGGTCTCGGACAAGGCGCGGGAGCGGGGCAGGGGGCAGCTCGGCACGATCGGCTCGGGCAACCACTTCCTGGAGATCCAGAGAGTGGAGCGGGTCTTCGATCAGGCGGCTGCCGAGGCCCTGGGCCTGTACAAGGGGCAGATCGTGATCCTGATCCATACCGGCTCCCGCGGTCTGGGCCATCAGGTGTGCACGGACTACGTCCGCGCCATGGACGCGGTCATGGCCCGCCACGGCATCAAGCTGCCGGATCGGGAGCTGGCCTGCGCGCCGTTCCAATCGAAGGAGGGGCAGGCCTACTTCGGCGCCATGTGCGCCGCGGCCAACTTCGCCTTTGCGAACCGCCAGGCCATCACTCACGCGACCCGCGAGGTGTTCGAAAAAACCTTTGGGGAGGAGGGCGGGCTCCGCCTGGTCTACGACGTGGCGCACAACATGGCCAAGCTCGAAGATCACGGCGATGGCGGGCAGATCGTGGTTCACCGCAAGGGCGCGACCCGCGCCTTCGGACCCACGAACCCGGAGACTCCGGTGGCTTACCGCGACTTCGGACAGCCGGTGCTGATCCCCGGCAGCATGGGCACGGCCTCCTACGTGCTGGTGGGCACGGACGACGCTCTGCAGCGCTCTTTCGGCAGCACCTGCCACGGCGCCGGCCGGGCCATGAGCCGCACCGCGGCCAAGAAGGTCAAGCACGGCAGCGAGGTGCGCAAGGAGCTGGAGGACCAGGGCATCGTGGTGCGCTGCGCCGGCCTGGGAGAGCTGGCCGAAGAGGCCCCCCACGCCTACAAGGATGTCGATCGGGTGGTGGACGTGGTCCACAATGCCGGCCTCGCCCGCAAGGTGGCGAGGCTGGTGCCGCTGGGTGTGATCAAGGGGTGACTCCACCAGCCCCGGGAGGGGCTGTACTTTTCTAGCCTGGGGTTTCAACCCCAGGCGCTCGTGCCGATGCTGGTGCCGATGCTGGTGCCGAAGTGTAGCGGGCCCGCCTGGGGTTGAAACCCCAGGCTAGAAGGGTTCCGCCCTTCCCAGGGCGGCTCCACCCGGCCGCCGGAGAGAGTATGCTCTTCCCCCGATGGTGACCCAGGCTTCAACCGGGACCGCCGAGGAGACCCTGGGCCTGATCCGCACTCTCGCGCGGGAGCTGCATCCCGCCCGCCGAGGCCTCGAGAACACCACCCTCGATTCTTCCCTGGAAAGAGATTTCGGGCTCGACAGCCTGGCTCGAGCCGAGCTGCTTCTTCGGTTGGAGCGCTCCTTCGGCATCAGGCTTTCGGAATCGCTGCTGACCTCGGCGGAAACTCCTCGGGACCTGCTGCGTGCCCTGCTTGCCGGCCCTTCGGGTGTCGCGGGCCTCTCCTCGGCAATTCTTGATGAACCCTCAGCGCCAGCCGAGCCCGCTCCTGAGCGCACGCGGACGCTTCTGGAGGTGCTCGACTGGCATGTCCAGCGCCATCCGGAACGGCGGCACATCCTCTACTACCCCGGGGACGGCGAGCCCGAGGAGCTGAGCTTCGGCGAGCTGGCGCGGCGCGCCGGGGCCGTCGCCGCGGGCCTGAAGAACCTGGGTGTCGGTTCTGGGCAAGCCGTGGGGCTCATACTCCCCACCTCGCTCGACTACTTCGCTGCCTTCTTCGGCGTGCAACTCGCGGGGGCCATCCCGGTCCCGCTCTATCCGCCAGCCCGGCTGAGCCAGATCGAGGACCATCTCCGCCGTCAGGCGGGCATCCTGGAGACCTCGCAGGCCACGGTGCTCGTCACTTTCCCGGAGGTTCTCCCTCTGGCCCGGCTGCTGCGCGCGCAACTCCCAGGGCTGAAGAAGGTGGTGACCGTCTCCGAAGTTTCGGCTCCCGGTGAAGTTTCGGCCGCCGTCCGGCAGGAGGACATCGCCTTCCTCCAGTTCACCTCGGGCAGCACCGGCAATCCCAAGGGCGTGACGCTCACCCATGCGAACCTGCTTGCCAACCTGCGGTCGATCGGCAAAGCCGTCGATATCGGCGGGGAGGACGTGGTGGTGAGCTGGCTGCCGCTCTACCACGACATGGGCCTCATCGGCTCGTGGATGGGGAGCCTCTACTTCGGAATACCGCTCATCCTGATGTCTCCATTGAGCTTCCTCGCCAGGCCGTCGCGCTGGCTCTGGGCGATTCACCGCCATCGCGGGACGCTCTCGCCGGCCCCCAACTTCGCCTATGAGCTGTGCGTGGGCAAGGTCGAGGACGCGGAGATCGACGGCCTCGATCTCTCCTCATGGCGCTACGCCCTCAACGGCGCCGAGCCGGTGAGCCCCGAGGCCATGCGCCGCTTCACGGAGCGCTACACGCGCCATGGCTTCAATCCCAAGGCCATGGCGCCGGTCTACGGCCTCGCCGAATGCTCTCTGGCGGTGGCCTTCACGCCTGTTGGACGGGGGCCGGTCCTCGATACCGTGGACCGCGAGACCTTCCAGAAGACAGGGGAGGCCTTGCCGGCCCCAGAGGGGCTGCGCTTCGTTTCCTGCGGCTTCCCGGTGCCGGACCACGAGATCCGGATCGTGGATGGGGCCGGCAAGGAGATGGGCGAGCGCCGGGAGGGGCGGCTCGAGCTGCGGGGGCCGTCGGCCACGAGCGGCTATTATCGCAACCCCGAGGCCACGAAGAAGCTGATCCGCAACGGCTGGCTCGATTCGGGCGACCGCGCCTACATCGCGGGCGGCGAGGTCTACATCACGGGCCGGGTCAAGGACATCATCATCCGCGCCGGCCGCAACCTCTACCCGCACGAGCTGGAGGAGGCGGTGGGGGAGATCCCAAGCATCCGCAAGGGGTGCGTGGCAGTGTTTGGCTCCCCGGACCCTCAGTCGGGAACCGAGCGGGTCGTTGTCCTGGCCGAAACCCGCGAGCGAAACGAGCCCGAGCTCGACCGGCTGCGGCGGGAAATTCAGGACGTAGCGGTCGCGCTCCTTGGCACCCCCGCGGACGATGTCGTCCTCGCGCCTCCCCAGACCGTCCCCAAAACCTCCAGCGGCAAGATCCGAAGGGCGGCGAGCCGGGATCTTTACGAGCGCGGGCGGCTCGCCCAGGGCCGCACGGCTGTCTGGCTGCAGCTCCTTCATCTGGCCACATCCGGAGCCCGGAAGCGGCTGGGAGACCTGCTCCATGCCGGCTGGTTCTGGCTCGTCTTCGTCCTGGCCACGCCCCCGGTCTGGATTGCCCTGGCAGTCACTCCGGGTCTTCCTCGACGCCGGCGGTTCGCCCGCTTCGTGGCCCGGTCCCTGGCCACCCTCACCGGGACCCCGATGAAGGCCGAGGGGCTGGAGAACCTGGCGGGGCCGGGTGCGAGAATCGTGGCTGTCAACCACGGCAGCTACCTGGATGCGTTCGTGCTCACCGCCCTCCTCACGCCGGATCTGGGCTTCGTGGTCAAGAGTGAGCTGGCCAAAACGGTGTTCTCCCGCCTTCCGCTGGAGCGGCTGGGAGCTGTCTTCGTCGAGCGCTTCGATGCGGGCCAGGGCGCGGAGGAGTCGCGCAAGGTGGCCGAGGCCGTGCGCTCGGGCGAGTCGCTCGTCATCTTCCCCGAGGGAACCTTCACCCGGATCCCCGGGCTCCGGCCCTTCCGCATGGGCACCTTCGTGGTGGCTGCCCAGACCGGCGCTCCCGTGGTTCCCGTGGCGATCCGCGGCGCCCGCTCGAAATTGCGCGGGAGCGAATGGTTCCCCCGCAGCGGCGGGGTAGAGCTGTCCGTCCTTCCGCCGGTCCGGCCCGACGGCGAAGATTGGGCTGCGGCCGTCCGGCTGCGGGATGCCGTTCGCGGGCAGGTGCTTGCGGCCTGCGGCGAGCCCGACCTCTCCTGAGTTATACTGATTGCGCAGTCCCGAGAGGTTTTTCTCATGTATGACCAGATGTGTGTTGCACTGCGGGTGTGGATGAGGTGTTTCCCTGCGCTCGTCGCCATCCTGGCGGCCGCAGGCTCCGCGCAGGCCCAGACCGCATCCAGCGCCACCTGGACCTTCAGCACGGATAGCGCCAACAACCTGGTGATCCAGGACCTCGAGGCCTTCAAGACGGCTACGGGCCGGGTCGGAGAGGCGCTCTGCCTACAGTATTATCCTGCCTGCCCCTCCAACTTCGATCGCAGGGCGAATGACCTGAAGCTCGCCCGCCCCCGTTATGTGCTGCGTGGTACTGGCGGCGGCGGCAAGGGTTTCGAGTGGCGTGTCGAGCCCGGTCAGCCGACGGTGCGCGACACCGGCGCGACCCTGCCGTTCCTGGTCGGCGGCGTCGAGCAAGGGATGGTCCAGACCGTCAGCTCGCCAGGGCCCTGGACGATCGAGCTGCAGAGGATTCCGGCCGCCGAGCTGCGGGTTGGAGACGGCAAGCGCTGGAATGTCTTCCTGCGGTGGTCGGAGGCGCCGCCGGACCCGAGCACCGCTGCCTGCTGGATCGAAGTCGGCTGTCCCTGAGTCCCCCGGATACCTTCCCTGGGAGCGCCGGCGTCTCGCCGGCTCCGTGGGACTCAGCCCCCGAGCTCCTGGATCTTCGCCCTCGCCTCCTTGATCTGCTGCTGGAGCGTGAATTGCTGCGCCGGATCTGACGCAGTCGCCTCTGCCTTCAGCAGAAACTCCAGCTTCTCCTTCCAGATCGCCAGGGCTCCGCTTCCCGGATTGGCCGCGGCGGCCGGGGAGACGCCGGGGAACGATGGAGGAGCGGGAGCCGCGGCAGTCCCCGGAAAGGCCGGGGCCACGGTCGGCTTGGCCCGCGGCTCGTCGGAGACGCCGCGAAGGACCGCCGCCTTGGCCTCGTCCAGCGGCAGCCCGACGAGGTCGGCGTAGATCAGCGGCTTGAGCAGGCCCGGAGGAGAGCAGGGAGCCACCCGGAATGCGATGAGCTTGCGCTGGTCGCCCCGGGGGTCTTCCGCAAAGGCTGCCGCCCACTCTGGCTGGGTGAAAGTGGCATTGAGGTAGCTGTCGGAGAGCACGATCACCGTCTTGCGGGTGCCGCTGGCCGCCTCCTGCATCTTCAGGACGAAGTTGTTCCCGGGAAGGAAGTCCCAAGGCTGGTAGACCACTTCATGGCCGGCCTCCTCCAGGGTCCAGGCGATCCAGTCGGCCCAGGCGCGATCGGCTTTGGTGAAGCTGACGAAGAAGTCTTTCATGGGCTCCTCTCTTGGCATCTCGGTAAGCCGTTTCTCTAGATAGACCACCTCGCGCCTCCGCCGCTCGTACCCTGTCTCTTCAACCAGCTTGCGCGCCCGCGCCGCGTGCTGTTCCATGCCGTTGCGGTCCCCCTGCTGGCGGCAGAGACGGGCCCATTCCAGGTGGGCGTCGCACTCGTGCAGGCGCATCGAGCCCCGCTCGGCGATCTCCAGCGCCTCGGAAAGGTCCTCCTCGGCAGCGGCGGTCGGCTGACTCCGGAGCCGCCGGAAGGCGGCCCGGGCCAGGAGGGCGCGGGGTAGGTGATGCTCGGCACCTGCCCGCTGCAGGCCCTCCACGGCGTGGTCCAGGTGCTCCGCGGCCTTGGCGAAATCCGCTTCTGCCCTTTGGTCGGGAGCCGCCGGCAGAGAGGTGGTCAGGGCTAGGCCAAAATGAGCTCGGCCCAGGCTCAGGTGGTCGACAGCGATATCAAGGAAGGGGAGAGTGTTGATCACCCACCCCAGCGTCTGCTCTGCCCGTTCCCGCACCTCCCGGCACGCGTCGCGGAACCGCTGTGCCGCCTCCGGATCCGTGACGAGACCGTCTGCAACAGACCCGTCCTCCGGCTCACCACTACTCAGCAGCAGGTCGCAGTACCGATAGCCTGGAACCGAGTAGAGCCGGGGGTATTGGGGATGATCCTCCTCCTGAAGGGTCTCGGCTTCCCGAAAGACCTCCGCGCTCTCATCCCAACGGCCCGCCTGGTGCAGAGCATCGGCCAGGGACGCCCGGGTGACCAACAGCTCGAGGACGTCCTGGCTGCGGTCGGCCAGATCGATACTCTCCTTCCCGAAGGCGACGGCGCGCTCCACCTCACCCAGGGTCAGGGTCAGCTCGCTGAGGTTGCAGGCTTGGATGGAAGCATTCTTCCAGTCCTCCCGCGCGACAACCATTCCCAACCCACCCTCCATCGGCTGAACTGCCTCCGTCACTCGGCCCAGGGCGCGCAGGCTGAGCCCAGCCTCGTTAAGAAGGAACGCCTGAGCCGCAGGCGTAAGGCTGGCCGAGGGCTGATCCCAAGGACGGTCAAAGAAGCCGGAAAGCGCCGACAGATTTAAGCCGAAGGCGCCGATCTTGTTGCCCGGCCGGACGCGCCTGTAGTAGACCTCTCGCAACGCCTCCTGCTGCCGGTCCGCCCGACAGCCGTGGATCACCGCGGTATAGAGCAACTCCATGTCCTCCAGCGTGTCGGGCAGGTCCGGTACCTCCTTCTGGAGATGCTCGTAGAGGCGCAGGTTCCCGGCCCGCCAGGCTTCCGGCCGTTGCTTCTCAAGCTCTTCCTGGAAGAAGACCCGAACCAGGGGATGGGCGTCCAGATCTTCCTCGCCTTCGGCGACTAAGCGAGCCTTACGCAGCCGGGCCACTGCCTTGCGGAAGCGCGCTTCTTGCGAGATCCCGATGGTCTCAGTGAGACCCACGATCGGCGGCTCCGCTCGCAGGGCCTTCAACCGGGCCGGCTCGGCAGGCCGGTCGAAAAGTCCCAACAGGCGCAAGACCTCCACTTCCGGGGGTTCCAGGGCCTTCGCATAGGAAGCGATCACACGCCGCGCATGCCCTGTCTCGTCGGCCTCCTCCTCAAGGATGGGCACCTCATGGCGACGGCGAACATCTCCGTTGCAGATGTCCTTGAGGTAGGTTCCCAGGAGCGTCAACGTGAGAGCGTGGCTGCCGAACTCCTCCGAGGCGGCCCGCAGCTCTGACTCTCTTCCTTGGACTCCGAGCTTTCGAAGCAGCTCCGCCCCGGCTTCGGGCGAGAGAGCTTCCAGATTCTTCTGCGGTGCAGTCTTGGGGAATCTGTCCAAGTCCGTGATGCGCTCGCGAGTGGTGACCAAGCACAGGCCGGGGTTGTCGCCCGCCAGCCCCTTGAGCAACGCCGCGAGGGCCGAGTCCTTGAGCTGCCCCGCCTGCGACGAAGTGGGCGGATGCTGGAGTGGCTCGACGCCATCGAGGACAAGCAGCGTCTTCTCCTGGCGCACTAGCTCTGCCAGGCGCAGGCCGCGGTCGCGGGCCGCGCCGGCCTTGGGATCGGGATCTCCGAACCAGCCGAGGGCGAGGTCGAGGAAGCGGTCGGCTGAGCTAATCCGGTCCTTGGTGCCCTGGCTGTAAAACGACCACTCAAGGACCCGCCGGGCGCCGCGCCAGCCGGCGGCGGCCATGTGGTCGAGCCAGTGGCTGACCAGGGCGGACTTGCCCATGCCTCCGAAGGCGACGAAGGTGAGGACGTGGGTTTCGGTGCTCTCCCAGGCGGCGTCAAGGCGGGCGAGCTCGGTCTCGCGGCCGATGAGGAGAGGGCCGGCAATGGGGAGTCGGCCGAGGTAGAGGCGGGGCGCTCCGCTCATGGGAGTTTCTGGGCTGTTTGGGACATGGAGACGCTATTGTAGCGAGGAGACGAACGAAGGCCACGAGTGAGCGCTCGGTACGAGTCCCCCGTCTCCGTGTACCGGCCATCCACCTCTCCGTACGGGTCTCCTTTCCCTCCGTACCGGTTATCGGTACACAGGGACGGGAGGCTCATACGCGTGGGAGAGTCCCCGGTACGCGCGTACGAGTGGCTGGTACACGCGTACGAGTTACCGGTACGCACGTACGAGTGACTGGTACGGCTGGGGGAGAGGCTCGTACGCGCGTACGAGTCGCGGGTACGGCCGTACGAGTCAGCGGTACACGTGGGGCGGACGCTCGTACGGACGGAATAGTCAGCGGTACACGCGGGGGAGTCACTCGTACAGACGTACCAGTCGCTGGTACACGAGGGGGAGTCGCTCGTACAGATGTACCAGTCGCTCGTACACGCGGGAGAACCACTCGTACGCCCGGGGAGGGCGTCCTCCCTTGCGGGGGAGAGTGACATCCCCGCCTGGGGGAAGCCCCTCCCTACACAAGACCTCAGAGATACCCGAGCGCCTCCAGCTCCTTGCGGGCCTCCTCGTCCAGCCCCGCTTGCTCGGGCCGCAGGCCGTGCCGGCCCCGCAGCGCCTCGGCCCGCAGCAGCGAGCCGAGGAAGCCGCTCCGCACCGGATTCCCCTCGGCCAGATCGCGAAGCTCGTCCCCTCCTCGATAGAGCGCGGGCTGTGCTCCGAGCTTGCGGCTCCAGGGCTCGATCCGCTTCCACCCGTCCATGACCACGCTCATCCCCTCCCGGCCGTGGTAGCTCAGATGGGAGAACGCCGCGGGCTCGCGCTCGCCAGGCGGGCTGAAGAGATTCTTCCCTGGCAGGCCCGCCGCCGGGGGGATCCCGGCCGCGGCGAGAATGGTCGGCAGCAGGTCCACATGCTGAGCGAGCCGGGAGACTCTCTCGCCGCGGGTTTGGAAGGGGAGCTTGACCACGAGCGGCACGTCGAGCTCCTCGGCGTAGAGGCTCTGGGCGTGGCCAAAGGCTCCGTGCTCTCCGAGCTCCTCACCGTGATCCGAGACGAAGATCACCAGGGCCTCCTCGAAGAGCTTCCGCTCCTTGAGAGCCGACAGGAGCGCGCCGAAGCTGCGGTCGTTGGCAGCGATCTCCGCGTCGTAGAGCGGTGAAACCTCCGCGATGTGGGCCGCGCGCCGCTTCCCCCGCACCGCGTAGATCCGTTTCACGTGATCCAACGACCCCGCCTCCGGCCGCGCTCCGGGCGCGAATTTCTGCCGCAGGTCGAGCGGCGGCGTGTACGGGCTGTGCGGGTCGAGGGTATGGATATAGAGAAAGAACGGCTCCGTTCCCCGGCGTGCGTCGAGCCAGGAGACGACCCGCCGGTTGACCGACGCGGAATCCTCCTGAGGAAGGAAGAGGAAGTCGTCGAAGCCCTGGGCGAAGCCGGTGTCCGCGTCGATATGCGCGTTGGTGCTGAACGCGGCCGTCCGGTAGCCCGCGGCGCGCAGCCTCTCCGCGAGCGTGTCGGCCGCGTCCGGCAGCCTGTCCTCGAGCGTCCTCACGCCGTGGGAGAGCGGGCCGAGGCCCGAGAGGATCGAGGCTACCGATGGCCGGGTCCAGGGAGCCTGCGCGACCGCGGTCTCGAACAGGGTCGCCCCTTCGGCGAAGCGGTCGAGATGGGGAGATGTGGGCTTGGGATAGCCGTAGCAGCCCAGGCGGTCCGCGCGCAGGGTGTCCACGAGATAGATGACGACGTTCGGCCGGGGCTTTTCTTCCTTCCGGACGGGAACCGGCGCGGGCTCTCGGGAGAATGTGATCACCCGCGGCCGAGCGAGCCGCACGGCTCCGCCGTCTGCCCGAAGGGCGAGGCGCAGGAGATGGCGGCCCTCACCGGGCAGCTCGACGATCCCGGCCGCGATCGATCCGAGGACCTTCTCCTCCCCTCCCTCCTCCTGGACCTCCACGGCCAGCCGCCCCGAAACGCCGGCAAGGTAGAGCTCGCTTTCGCCCGGCAGGTCGAGGTAGAAGACGGCCTCCGTGCCAGCCGGGAGGAAGAGCGAGCCGCGCCCGGCCCGGACGCCTGAAGAGGCCTCGGCAATCGGAAGCAGGGCCGCGAGATCGTGCTCGACCGTCCTGGGTGGCGAGCATCCAGCGAGCGCTACGGCAAGCGCCAGTCCCAGCAATGTCCTCCAAGCCATGGCGGGGAAGGCTAGCATGGGGGTATGATTTCCCTCAGTGACTGAGTCTCATCGGAGCCTCGAACCGGTACGCCCGGTGGCGGGGCCGCCCGGCGGCCGTTGAACGGCTGCGGGAACCTTTGTTCGGAGTGCAGAAACATGATCGGTCCCATCTCGTGCGAATTCCTGCTCAACCTCTGCACGGCGGATTGCACCGGCGGCGTCTGAAGAGGGTTTCACTGTGCATCCTAGGGGGGTGAACGACCTCCATCCGAGCCGGGAGTTGCTCACGGGCTATTTCCGTGACGAGTTGCCTTCTCCGAGAAGAAGGAAGATCAGCAGGCATGTCGATCTCTGCCCGGCATGCCAGCGCAAACTGAAGCAGTTGGACCGGGAGACGGAGAAGGCAGCCGGAGCCGTCGATTACGAGAGCGTCTTTTTGCGGGCTGTCGAGACGGTCCGATCTCTAAAAGAGAGTATTGATGACGAAGCTCGGCGCTCGGCCTCGCTTCTCCCGGAGCTTTTAAAGGAACCCCCTGAAAGACAGCTTGAGCGGATTGCCGGCGAGCCCCGCTTTCAAGCCCTGAAGCTCTGCCAGCTCCTCCAGGACCGGACCCGCGCGGATTGGTTCCAGGAGCCGGCCAGAGGTCTTGAATCCGCCCGCTTGGCCGTAACGATCGCGGACCACTTGGACGAAGGCCGTTACGGCTCTGGTTTGGTCGCCGAGGAGAGGGCCCGCGCCTGGGCACTCCTGGGGAATTCCTGGCGGATCACCCGCAACCTTCACAATGCGGAGCAGGCCCTGAATCAGGCCGCCAAGCATCACCAGCTCACAGGAGATCCTTTGATCGAGAGCGAAATCCTCGGCCTGACTGCTTCCCTGCGACACGCCCAGGGGCGGGCCGATGATTCCATCGCACTCCTCGATCGGTCCATCAGGATCTCCCGCGAGATCGGAGACGATCTCAGGGAAGCGCGCGCGCTTGTCCTCAAGGGCAGAGCTTTGGTAGATGCCGGCAGGCATCGGGAGGCCCTCCGGATCCTCCGAAAAGCGCGGCTGCGCCTCAGTCCCGAGACCAACCTGGAAGCGTGGGTAGTCGCTCTCCACAACCTCTTGAACTGCCTTGCGGAGATGGGGCGTCCCGTTGAAGCGGAGCAGCTCCTGCAACAAGAACGCCATTACTATCTCGACCTTGGTAATCCACGGTTGCTGGCCAGGCTGCTTTGGCTTAAGGCACTGATTGCCAGGAGCCGGGACCAACTCGAAGAAGCAAAGCCCCTCCTGTGGAAAGCGAGAGAAGCCTTCTACGAGCAGCAGATCCCGCTTGACTGGTCCCTCGCGTCACTCAGGCTCGCCGAGGTGCTGGCAGGGCAGGGAAGCCGCGCGGAAGCGCGGCACCTGCTCGAGGAGGTCATCCCCGTTCTCGACTTCCTGGAAGTCCAGCCGGAGGCCGGGACTGCTCGGACGATCTATTTGTGGTGCCGTAGGAGCTGATACGCGTTTTCGGGTGCATCCCCGAGCCTCTCAGGCGCGTCCCCGAGCTTCTCGTGCGTGTCCCCGAGCTTCTCGGGGATTTCCCTCAGTCACTCCGGGATTTCCCTCAGTCGCTCGGGGATTTCCCCCAGTCACTCGGGGATTTCCCTCAGTCGCTCGGGGATTTCCCTCAGTCGCTCGGGGATTTCCCTCAGTCACTCGGGGATTTCCCTCAGTCGCTCGGGGATTTCCCTCAGTCGCTCGGGGATTTCCCTCAGTCGCTCGGGGATTTCCCCAGTCGCTCGGGGATTTCCCTCAGTCACTCGGGGATTTCCCTCAGTCGCTCAATTGGCGGGTTTTATCGTGCGGGCAACGCCCGGCGGGAGAGCTAGCGCTCCAGGTAGCCTTCCTGGGTGCGCACCTGGAGACCTTCGCCGCGTACCCGCAGCTCGAGGTCGTGCCATGTGCCACGGCCCTTGGACTGGCTGGGGTAGTAGCCGAGGACGTACTGCTCGCGCAGCTCCTGAAGCAACGCCTGGAGCGCGGTCTGGATCTGCTCCAGGTTGTCGAGCGTCTCGATGCGGCCGCCGCTCTCCAGCACTGAGCTTTTCAGCAGCTCCAACTGCCGGCGGTGCCCTTCGCCGTCGCGCCAGGCGCTGAAGATCTCGGTCTGCGGCAGGAGCTCGTCCACGCGCCGCAGGCGGAGCCAGTAGAGGACGGCCTGATTCTGGCGCGCGATCTTCTGCACCTGTTCCATGGTGAGGACGCTCTCGATGTCCACTCCGTCCGAGACCAGCACGACCACCTTGCGCCCCTGACGGCCCTCCAGCCGCTTCAGCCCCAGGTAGAGCGCGTCGTTGAGCGCGGTCCCCCCTTGCGCCTGGACTCCCGAGAGGCCCAGGGTGAGGATCGAGGGGACGCTGGTGAACGGCGTCTCCAGCAGGATGCGGTCGGAGAACAGGATCATCTTCGACTCGTCGAGGCGCTTCATTCCGCCTACGAAGGTCTTGGCCCCGTCCACCGCGGTGCGCAGGCGCGAGCCCGACATGCTGGTGCTGGAGTCCACGAGCAGCACGGCGGTGAAGGGGATCTCGCCGCGCTCGAACGTGATGATCTCGTGCGGCACCCCGTCGTCGAGGATGGTGAAGTCTTCGCGCTTCAGGTCGTTGGCCCGCTGGCCGCCGCGGTCGATGACCACGAAGAGCTGCTGCAGGCCGACCTCGATCTCGTCGTCGATCTGGAGCGGCAAGGCTCTCAGGCTGGCGCTGCCGATCGGTCCGGAGGGGCCATAGGCCACGACCTCGATGGAGTGGTCGGCGTTCTGCTGGCCCACGTCGACCACGATCCGCCAGGGGGGAGCTTCCGCGACCCCGACCCGCAGGCTGTCGAGGTAGAACTCGACCCGGCTGACGGCAGCGCCCCCGACGCCAGTAACCTCGGCGCGGATTTCCACTTCCCCGAAGAGCGGCTGGTTCGGAGGAGGGGTCACGATGCGGACGGACGGGGCAGCCGCCGACGGCGAAGCCCAGAGGAGCAGGGAGAGGAGGAGAAGAAGGCGTCTCATGGCGGCGTAGCCAAGCATCTCATGGGGTGTTCCGGGGCGCCTCGCCGGCGGCAGGGACGCCGAGGACCGCGGCCAGCGCCGGGATCTGTCCCACGCCCTGCTCCTGGAGCTCGGTCCAGGCTTGATCGAGGCTCTCGAGGGGGAGTTGGTTGTAGCGGTGCCGCGCCGCGCCGCCGTCGCCCGGGGTCTTGCCCAGGCCGGCGACCGCATCGCGAGCGCCCCGCGGGTCTTTGCGCAGGTCGCGCACCAGGCCGAGCTGAAGCGCGAGCTTGTCGTCCTCGGGCAGGCGCTGGAGCCCCTCGCGCAAGGTCTTCTCCGCACCGTCGAGGTCGCCCGCGGCGAGCTGGAGGCGGGCCATTTCCTGCCAGGCCACGGCGAGATGCCACGGCTCGATATTTGCGGGGTTGGCTGCCGGCTCCGAGAGCTCGCGCAGGAGCTTGCGGGCCTCCTGAGTCTTGCCGAGCCGCGCCAGGTTGACGGCGAGCCGCAGGCGGGCCTCGGTATGAGTGGGGCTCAGGCGCTCCAGGTAGGCGACGGCGTCGGCGTACCGCCCCTGCCGCTCGGCGTCCACGGCCAGGCAGAGGATGGCGGCCTCCTGCCGGTTGTCGTAGGCGAGGATCTGCTGGAAGACCCGTGCCCGGAGGGAGGGCGGCGCGGTCCAGACCATTTCGGCGGCGAGGCCCATCAGGAACCGGGCGGCGCGGAGCTTCCCCTCGGGGGAGCCGCTGCGTTCGGCGTAGAGGGCGACCAGCCGGAAGATCAGCTCGCGGTTGTGGGTCGAGAGCAGGTAGCCCCCCTTGTGCACGGCATCGCGGTAGAGCACCTGATGAAGGGTGAGGACCGGCACCAGACTCTCCAGGTCCTGGCGGGCCAGCTCGGCTGCCACGTCCAGCTCCACATCCACGAGATCGTCGCTGATGGCCGGCTTCTCGCCTGTGAGCACCTTGGTCTGCAGCTCCAGCATGGCATCGCGGGCGCCGTTGCGGTCTCCCTCGGCCAGGCGCCGGAGCGCCGCTCGGTAGCCGTCGCGCACCGGCCCGGCGTCGATCTTCCGGGTCCGCTTGCCCTTCGGCGCGGCGGTTTTGGGCGTCTGCACGGGAGCCCCGGCGCTCGCCGCGGTCCGGCTCTTCCGGGGCGAAGTGAGCGCGGCCCACACCTGGCCGCCGCCGCCCTGCTCCAGGAGGACGAAGGGGGTGGCGAGAGCAGAATCATCGCCGGAGCGGCCGGTCACGATCCCGAGCTCGTAGACACCCTCCTCGACGCCCTTGAGCTGCACGGTGGCGGTGAGCAGCTCGAGGCCTTCCGAGCCCGCGGCTTCCCGGGAGGAGATCTTCAAGGGGAACGTGGCCACCCGCGCTCCGCCCGGGC
>DATLNC010000014.1:0-5402 GCA_035536935.1 Thermoanaerobaculia bacterium | reverse complement strand
CGGCCGGTAGCCATTGAAGAACGGCGTATGACGCCCGCCCTCCTCCTTGGTCAGGATGTACACCTCGCCCTTGAACTTCGTGTGCGGCTTGATCGAGCCCGGCTTCGCCAGCACCTGACCCCGCTCCACGTCGTCCTTCTTGGTGCCCCGAAGCAGCACGCCGATGTTGTCGCCCGCCTGGCCCTGATCGAGCAGCTTGCGGAACATCTCGACGCCCGTGACGATCGTCTTCGCCGTCGGACGGATGCCGACGATCTCGACCTCCTCACCCACCTTGACGATCCCGCGCTCCACCCGCCCCGTCACCACCGTGCCGCGGCCCGAGATCGAGAAGATGTCCTCGATCGGCATCAGGAAGTCCTTGTCCACCGCACGCTCCGGCAAAGGAATGTACGTGTCCACCGCCTCCATCAGCTCCATGATCTTGGAACCCCACTCGCTGTCGGCGACGCCGCTCTCCAGGGCCCGCAACGCCGAGCCGCGGACGATCGGAATGTCGTCACCCGGGAAGTCGTACGACGACAGCAGCTCCCGAAGCTCCAGCTCGACCAGGTCGAGAAGCTCCGGATCGTCCACCATGTCGCACTTGTTCATGAACACCACCATGTACGGCACGCCCACCTGGCGCGACAGCAGGATGTGCTCCCGCGTCTGCGGCATCGGGCCGTCCGCCGCCGACACCACCAGGATCGCGCCGTCCATCTGCGCCGCACCCGTGATCATGTTCTTCACATAGTCGGCGTGACCCGGGCAGTCCACGTGCGCGTAGTGACGGTTCAGGCTCTGGTACTCCACGTGCGCCGTCGCGATCGTGATGCCGCGCTCGCGCTCCTCGGGAGCCTTGTCGATCTGGTCGAAAGCCACGAAGTTCGCCAGCCCCTGAGAGGCCAGCACCTTCGTGATGGCCGCCGTCAAGGTCGTCTTGCCGTGGTCGACGTGGCCGATCGTCCCGATGTTGACGTGCGGCTTCGAACGATTGAACTTCTCCTTGCCCATGGCGCTATCCGATGCCTCCTAGACGGGTATTTGTTATCAGAGACTTATAAGTACGAGCTAATGGAGCCCACGACCGGATTTGAACCGGTGACCCCTTCCTTACCAAGGAAGTGCTCTGCCACTGAGCCACGTGGGCTTGAGACACCTATGGACCCGCCCGAGGCCAGTGCCTGTGCGTTTCCCAGCGGTCAAACCGTGCAAGCCTACCTTCTCCCCCACTACGTGTAAAGCCCCTTCGTTCGCGGGTGACGACTGAGGTGCCCGACGCGGGCGTCCCAGAAAGGGCGCCCTGAGGAAGACGGGCATTGTGCCAGAGGTTCCGCGAGATGTCTAGGGGTCAAACAGGGATCGAGCGTCCCCGGGCGGGAACCCGGGGAGCGGGACCGGCCGGCGAGCAGGCTTACGCCAGCGCCTTCCCTCTAGCCAAACCCCTTCTCGTCCGCCGTCGGCCCGTAGAGCGAGGGGACGGGGATGTCGTTGAGCCGCAGATACACCGTCAGTTGGCCCCGGTGGTGGGCCAGGTGGTTGAAGGCGCTGTCGCGGATCGCGACGTACCGCGTCTGCTCCGAGACCACGCGCCCCTGGACGAGCAGCCGCCAGGTCGTCGTCGTCAAGTGCTCGTCCGTGGCGGTGGCGAAAGCCTCCCGGGCCTCGGCCAGGGCCTTGTCGAACGCCTGCAGGAGCTCGCCGTTCGTGGCGTAGTCCCGCGTCTCGACCTCGCCCGTGCCGAGGTCCAGCTCATCCTGCTTGATGATGATCGCGGCCCAGGACGGGATCGTCGCGACGAGCCTCGCCAGGTAGCCGAGCGGCATCGATTTCTCGTGGGGCTTCCAGTCGTTGCGGCCCTCGGGGACCCGCTCCAGCGCGCGGCGCGTCCCGGCCGCCTCCCGTTCCAACTCGGCCAACAGCAACTCTGAGATCGTAGGCATGGTCTTTGGCCCTCCTTTCAGCCAGGAAGCGGATTCTACGGCGGGCTGACCTCGCCTGGCGAGCGGCCATGTTTTACCAGCCCCTTCCAAGGATCAGACCCGCGACATAAAGAGCCAGCGCAAGCGCAACGCCCCGAAAAGGAGAGCTGAACCAGTAGAGCTTTGCCAATACGAGATAGCTGAGGAGACAAATCAAACCCAAGACCGACAAAAAGCCGGGCATGACAAGCAGGCTGAAGTGAGCGAGCGCCAGATAGCCGTAGACGAGGCCGAACAGGATGGCACCCAGGCTGTGGCTGGCGTTGAAGCCGATCCAAGCCCGCCACATGGTGAGCTGCGAAGTCAACACCGGAGAGACGATCTTGAGCCTTGCCTCCAAATCGGGGTCGCGAGGGCTGAACTTGTTGGTGGTAAAGGTGTAGAGGAGATGAATGAGGCCGAGCGTCAGGACGACGAAAGCGCTGGCTGCGATGAGAGCTTGGGCGAGCATCGTTCTCCTCCGTTTCCATACCTGGTTCCAGCGTACGGTGACGATACCATGGTGACCCTTGCGGCGGCCGGCCCCTATCTCCTAAAAAATTAGTTGACACGCGCCGTGGGCAGGCGTATCGTCCTAAAACATTAGGAGGTAGCCGATGACCAGAAAGACCGCGGAGCCGTTGACACCCCTGGAGCTGGAGATCATGAAGGTGCTGTGGGAGACCGGGCCGGCCTCCGTGCAGACGGTCCAGGAGGGGCTCGCGGCCGAGCGGACGCTCGCCTACAACACGGTGCAGACGATGCTCAACGTCCTTCTCCGCAAGGGCAAGGTGAAGCGGGAGATCCAGGGGCGGGCCTATCTCTACGAGCCGGTGGTGAGCCGGCCCCAGACGGCGCGGCTGGCGGTGAGCGACCTGGTGCACCGCATGTTCGACGGCTCGGCGGAGAGCCTGGTGCTGAGCCTCGTCGAGACGCGCCAGCTCACCCCGGAGAAGCTGGCCGAGCTCTCCAAGCTGCTGGACGGACCCGAAGGAACCGTCACGAAGAAGGGAAACCGTCATGAAGATTGACGCCCTCGTCCTCACCTTCCTGCTCAACGCGCTGTGGCTGACGCCGGCCGCCCTCGCCGCCGGAGCCCTCGGGGCCCGACTCCTCCACCGGGCGCCGGCCCGCCAGCGCCACGTCCTCTGGCTGGCCGTGGCCGCCGCCTGCGTGCTCTTGCCCGCCGCCAGCCTGCCGCGTCCGGACCGCGCCCTGGCGGCGGAGAATCCGCCCGCGGCAAGGGCCGCCGCCGCTGGGGACGGCGCCGCGTGGCTCGACTGGCTCCCCGAGGGGGGCCGGCGGCCGGCGGCGTTCCCGCCCATCGCGGGTTCGGCCGTGCTGCTGGGCTACGGCCTCCTGCTCGCCGCCCGCGCGGTCCGCCTGGGGCTCACCTGGAGCCGCACCAACGGGCTCGCCCGACGGGCCTTGCCGCTGGAGGTGCCGGAGCACGCGGCTCCCCTGGTCGCACGTTGCCGGAAGATCCTCGGCATCGGAGCGGTGGACCTCCTGGCCTCGAACGAGGTGGCCGGGCCGGTGACGCTCGGAGCCTTGCGGCCCGCCATCCTCCTCCCGCCCGGATTCCTCGACGGCGCCTCTCCGGAGGAGGCACTGTCGGCCCTCGGCCACGAGATGGCCCACGTGCGGCGCCGCGACTATGCCGTCAACCTCCTCTGCGAGGCGCTGCTGATTCCCGTCGCGTTCCATCCGGCGGTGCGCCTGGTGCGCCGCCGGCTCGCGGAAGCCCGGGAGATGGCCTGCGACGAGGCCGTCCTGGAGACGCTGATCGGACGCCGGTCCTACGCCCGGTCCCTGCTCTCCCTGGCCGCCTCCATCGCCGGCCTCGACCGGCCTTCCTACACCCTGGGCGTCGCCGATGCCCACACTCTGGAGGTGCGTATGAAAAGGATTCTGGATGACGGTCCACGGATGGGCGCGCGGCGTGCGCGTGCAGCCCTGGGAGCGGCCCTGCTGCTGCTCGCCGGGATTGGAGCGGCCGGCTCGGTCTTCTCGGTCGATGCGTCGGTCGCGGTGGGCACGGGCGACCTGAAGCCGTTCGTGGGAACCTGGAGCGGCGACTGGCCAGCCGACAAGGATGGCAAGGGCCCGGGGCAGCGCGCCGTCGACCTGGAGGTCAGACCGGGTGGCGAGATCTGGGCGACGTGGTACCGCTACGAGAAGGCGGCCGACGGCTCGATGAAAGCCGAGAAGAGGGCACGCCCGGTCGCCAGCTACGCGGTTGCGGGCAAGACGCTGACTTTCAAGGTCCGGGTGGAGGACTTCAAGTTCCGGGACAATCCCCCGGCCGCCGCCGAGATGAGGGAGTCGCTGGAGCTCCAGGGCCGTGACGCGGCCGTCTTCAAGGTGCTCTCGAACTCCTACTTCGAAGCCGCCAAGAAGCGTGGCGAGCCCGTCCCGCCGCCCCCGCCCCCGATCTCGATGAAACGCGCCTCCTGATCCGGCTCCAGCCAGGATCTTCCGGCCGGTGAGAGCTTCCCGGAAGGACGAGGTGTGCCCGGAAGAACGACGTGCACCTCGAGAGCGAGGCGTGACGAGCCTCACGCAGGCGGCCTCCTCAGGGGGGCCGTCTCACTTTTCTTGGAAGGAAAGGGTTTGGAGCGGGAGACGGGATTCGAACCCGCGACCAACAGCTTGGAAGGCTGTGACTCTACCCCTGAGTTACTCCCGCGTATCAATCCGACAATCAAGACGGGAATGGTGGAGGCGGGAGGATTCGAACCTCCGTAGGGCGAAGCCCGGCAGATTTACAGTCTGCTGCCATTGTCCACTCGGCCACACCTCCAAAGAACTTCATCGCGCCGGATCGGGGTTGGAGCCGGCACCCGGATTTGAACCGGGGACCTACGGTTTACAAGACCGTAGCTCTACCCCTGAGCTATGCCGGCCAGGTCCCAGGCCCCAGAACTCCACCGGGCCACCCCGAATTCCAGGAGCCGGGAGAGTCTAGCGTCCCAACCTCCATCTGGCAAGCTTTGGCCTCTACTCCTCCGGCAGGCTCTTCTGGAGCTCGCTGACCAGGGTCTCGACGTGGGTATCCTGGCTGAGATGCTGGATCTCCCGATCGTGGGCCGTCTGCTGGATTCCGAGGTGATCCAGAATGGCCTGGGCTTTCTGCAGCAGCTTGGTCGTCTCCTGCTCGGCCAGCAGGTTGATCTGCAGGGTCAGATGGGCGCGCTGGTTCGCCTGCCGGCTCATCCGGTTCTGGCTGACCAGGACGAAGATGGCGAGCAGCACTCCTTCGGCCGAGACGATCAGCGTCAGGATGCCGAACGGGAACGGATCGAAGGGCCGCAGCGGGGTCCAGCCCAGGTTCAGCCCGAACCATACCCCGAAGAAGAGCAGGTGGAAGACGACGAAGGTCATGCTCCCGATGACCCGGGTGACCCCGTCGCTGACCCGCTCGCCCAGGGAGCGGCTGCGGACCGACTCCTCTTCGAG
>DATLNC010000013.1:0-2036 GCA_035536935.1 Thermoanaerobaculia bacterium | reverse complement strand
CGCCTCGCCCGCGATATGGGGGTGGGACTCCGCCAGCGCCTCCAACTCGTCGAGCGCCGCCGTGAGGCCCTTTTCGTCGCGCACCACTCCGACCTTTTCCCACATGATCCGCCGGATCGCGAGTTGCAGCTCGGCGTCCTGCGGAGTGCCCATGGGCACGGCTGGAATCCGGCGGCCGGAGGGGAAGCCACGGCCGGTCTGATCTCTCAGATCCTCCGCGACCCGGGAGCCGAAGACCAGCGCTTCCAGCAGCGAGTTGCTCGCCAGCCGGTTGGCGCCGTGCACGCCGGTCGAGGAGACCTCGCCGCAGGCCCAGAGACCCGCAAGCGATGTGCGGCCCTGGCCGTCCACGGCGATGCCGCCCATGTGGTAGTGGGCCGCCGGAGCCACGGGCATCGGCTCCTTCCGGGGATCGAGACCGTGCCTCTGGCACAGCTCGAACACGGTCGGGAAGCGCTCCGGGAAGTCATCGCCTACCGCCTCCCGGGCATCGAGGAAGACCCGGCGGCCGGCCATCAGGCGTTTCCAGATCGCCCGCGCCACCACGTCGCGGGGCGCAAGCTCGCGGTCCGGATGCTCGTCGCCCATGAAGCGGTAGCCACCATCGTCGAGCAGGACCGCCCCCTCGCCGCGCAGCGCCTCGGTGAGGAGAGGCATGGGCTCGCTCTCCGTCTCGACCGCCAATGCCGTGGGATGGAACTGGACGAACTCCAGGTCCACCAGCCGCGCGCCCGCCCGGGCCGCCATGGCCAGGCCGTCGCCCGTGGCCTCGCGGGGATTGGTCGTGTGCAGGTAGAGCTGGCCCAGCCCGCCGGTCGCGAGGACCACACTCGGCGCCATGTGGAGCACCCGGCGGCCGTCTTCGTGGACCGCGAGCACGCCCGCCACCCGGCCCTCCTCCATCAAGAGGTCCACGGCGAAAGCGCGCTCCAGCACGTTCACCTCGGGTGCCTGAAGCACGGCCTCGCCCAAAGCGCGGACGATCTCCGATCCCGTAGCATCCTTGGCATGGAGGATGCGCCGGCGGCTGTGCGCGGCCTCGCGGCCCAGGGAGAGCTGGCCGGAAGAGTTGCGGTCGAAACGCGCCCCGAGATCGAGGAGGGCCTTCACCCGCTCCGGACCCTCGCCGGTCAGCAGGCCGACCGCCCGGGGATCGCACAGCCCGGCTCCGGCGGCCAGCGTGTCGGCCGCGTGCAGGGCCGGAGTGTCGTCCTTGCCCACGGCGGCAGCCACGCCGCCCTGCGCCCAGGCGCTCGAGCCGCTGATCAGGGTGGCCTTCGTCAGGACGGTCACCCGCAGCGGCGCGCATCCGAGGGCCGCAGTCAATCCGGCAGCGCCGCTGCCGACGACAAGGACATCCGAGCGGGAGATCCCCAGCGTATCGCTCACTTCCCTTCCTTCCGGCCCACGGCGAGCATCCGGTCGAGCGCGAGCTTCGCGCGCCTCCCCACTTCCGGGTCCACGTGCACCTCGAACTGCATGTTCTGCAGCGACCAGAGGATCTTCTGCAGCGTGATCCTCTTCATGTGCGGGCAGAGCTGACACGGGCGCACGAACTCCACGTCCGGGTACTCGACGGCCACGTTGTCGCTCATCGAGCACTCGGTGACCATGACCACCCGGCGCGGGCGGGATTCGCCCACGTGACGGATCATGGCTGCGGTGGAGCCCACGAAATCGGCCTCGGCGAGCACGTCCGGCGGGCACTCCGGATGGGCCAGGATCTGGATCCCCCCGTCGTTCTTGCCCCAGGCCTGGCCGCTGTAAGCTTGACGAAATTGACGCAGGTCCTCGCCCGTGAAGCGCTCGTGGACCTCGCAGTGACCCTTCCAGAGGATGAGCTCCACCCTGGTCTGGGAAGCCACGTACTTGCCCAGGTACTCGTCGGGCAGGAAGATGACCCGGTCGACGCCCAGCGACTCCACCACCGCCACCGCATTCGCGGAGGTGCAGCAGATGTCCGACTCGGCCTTCACCTCGGCCGACGTGTTGACGTAGGTCACCACCGGCACGCCCGGGTAGCGCTGCCGGAGCAG
>DATLNC010000012.1:0-2300 GCA_035536935.1 Thermoanaerobaculia bacterium | reverse complement strand
GATGTCGCTCGGTAAGATCCAAGCTCTCATCGAGACGCTTCGAGCGGAGCGGTGGAACTGGTCGCCGGTGCGACGAGTGCTGATCCCCAAGGCCAACGGCAAGACGCGGCCGCTAGGGATACCCCGGTGGAGCGACCGCTTGCTCCAAGAGGTCCTTCGGTCGCTGCTGGAGGCGTACTACGAGCCGCAGTTCAGGGACTTCTCCCACGGGTTCAGGCCGGGGCGATCCTGTCACACGGCGCTCCTGCAGATCCAGAAGACGTGGAAGGGGACGAGCTGGTTCATTGAGGGTGACATCAAGGGGTGCTTCGATAGCGCATCTTGATACTCCTCCTAGAAACGCAACTCCTGGAGCTCGCCGGCCCGGAGTTGCTCGAACACGGTGATCGTCCTGGGCTGATCGGGGAACAGGTACAATCGCCTCGCGGAATCGATGGCCACCTTGATTGTACCATTGTGAATTCGATCATAAATCCAGTGCACCGGGATTCCCAGGCTCCGGGCGACCTGGGACACGGTCAAGGAGCCGGGGATGCGGCGCGGATGCGATTGGCGGCGATCGCGGAGCAGGCGATGGCGCAGGCGAAGGATGCGGACGGTGCTGGGCAGGACCGTGGCGCGCTTAGGAGAGCGATACCCGCGCCGCGTCAGCAGGGCCGCGATCTCCTCGTCGGTCTCGCCCTGGCGAGCGAGATCGAGGATCTCCTTCTCCATCGCCTCGGCCGAGGACAGCCGGCTCAGGGACCCCACCGTCACGGCGAGTGATGTGGTCGTCGTGTCGCCTCCCCTCCAGACGATGCGGACGTGCAACGTGTCCGACGCCGAGCGGTGGACGACGACCTTGTCGATGAGGCTGCGAAGGAACGCCTTCTTCTGAAGCTGCGACAGGCGGTCCTGACGCCAGAGCTCCGGGATCGTCTCGCCCGCCCGTAGGAAAGCATCTCGTTCCTCGGGACCGAGCCCCTCAGGGGCCCGAGGCTGCTGCTCGTCCCGGAGCCGCTCTTCGGCATCCTTGAGGTCTCGCAGAGCCGCTTCCCAACGCCTCTCCAGTTCGGCGGCCACCAGGCGGTTGTCCGGGTCGGTCTGGTTGTATTGCCGTTCGGCCAGGCGTGCCTGGTAGCGGAGCCGCTCGACCTGCTGCCGCTGCGCCTGCTGCACCCGCCCTTCGTCCTCGCGGAGGGCGGACACGGCCTTGCCGTAGAGGTCCAGTTCCACCGGGGACAGGGCGTCGAGGAAGGCCTGCACGGCGTGCGCGTCGATGGGGTCGGCGGGCAGGTACTGGCAGACGGGGACGCGGCACTGCTGACGGAGGTAGTTGCAGATATAATGGGCACCGCCCTTATACTGCACGACCATCTTGTGCCCGCACTCCCCGCAGTAGACGATGCCGTGGAGCAGGGCCTTGCCGGGCCGGGGCACCCCCCGGGTCTTGTTGCGGTCGTATTCGCTGTGGTTGTCGCGGACCATGGCCTGGATTCTCTCAAACGTGTCCCAGCCGATGTAGGCCGGATACTTGTCCCGGTGGCAGACCTTCCACTCGGCCATCGGCAGCGGCTTCTGCACGCGCTCGTGCGGGGCGTCGGCCCGGGGGACGGCCCGCGTGCGGCCGTAGACGAAGGCACCCGCATAGGCGGGGTTCTTGAGGATGGACAGGACGGCCGAGGCCGTCGCTCGCCGCCAGACCAGGTCGCCGAAGCGGTCCCGCCGGGGCAGCAACAGGTCGCGGTCGTTGAAGACCTGCACGACCCGGCACGCCGCCTTGATCTGGAGGAAGGTGGTGAAGACCAGCCCGAGCCGGCCCTGGACTTCCTGGTCGGGATGCTTGACCACCCGCCCCAGCGCGTCGCGGACCAGCCCGATCGGCAGCGACAGGGCGAGTTCGCCGCGCCGGGCCTTGTTGAGGAGCCCGGCCGTGAGGCGGGCGCGCAGGGTATGGAGCTCCAGTTCGGAGATCAATCCCTTGAGGCCCAGGATCAGCCGGCCGTTGGGAGTGGCCGGGTCGTAGATGCCGTCCTGGTCGCCGACGAGGCACGAGCGGTAGCCGCACAGATCGAGGAGTTGATACCAGTCGGTGCAATTGCGCGCCAACCGGGTGACGTCATACGCGAAGATGATCCCCACCTGCTCCTGGTTGACCAGGGCCACGAGTTCCTGGAACCCGCGCCGCCCCTGGGCGGTCCGTCCGGTCCGCCCGAGGTCGGAGTCGATCACCCGGACATGGTCCGGGTCCCAGCCGGCGGCGCGGGCGCGGTGCCGGAGATCATACTGGAGCTTGAGGCTCTCTTGATTGGCCAGGGCCT
>DATLNC010000011.1:0-32119 GCA_035536935.1 Thermoanaerobaculia bacterium | reverse complement strand
GGAACAGGGGTATGTGTTGGGTTCTCCAAGTCAGATTCTCCGCGCAGGGTTTGCCCGTCGGACATCACGGGCAGGAATGTAGAAATTATAGCACGCCGGAAGGCTTTTTTCGAGCCCTCTAACCCCTAGAATTCAAAGGTTTACGGCTCACGGACTTCAACAAGGAAACCGTGAAAAAGCTTCCCTTTACGAGAGCAGGGAGAGCTTCCCCTTCTCCATCTCCCAGATCTTCCCTACTTCCAGCGTGAGCCAGACCTGGGGACGATTGGAACTGGCAAAGATTTGCCTCGTTCCATCGCCTTGGAAGACCTTCCAGACCGAGGCGTGGGTCGACGGCGCCAACTCGGCATCGGCGTCGTCCAGCAGGTAGACCGCGCGCCGGTCCATGCCTTCCAAAGTCCTGCCGTGCGCGGCCAACAGCAGCAGGGAGAGCGACTTGCGCTCACCGGCGGAAGCCACGCGTCGGATGTCGTGGCCTCCCCAGAGGATCTCGAGCTCGTCGCGGTGGGGTCCCAGGAGCGGCATCTGGCGGCGGCGTTCCCTCTCGGCGATGGTTTCCAGGCTGTCCGCGATCGATGCCGCGCCTTCCAATCCCGACGCTGGAGAGGGCCGGTAGCGGAGGTCTACGGTAGGAAAGGGGAGGCCGGACTCTTCCAGGACGGTCAGCAGCATCACCCTGAGCCTCTCCGTGTACTCGTGGCGGAGTTGGATGACCTCCGCCGCCAGCGAAGCGAGGAGCTCGTTCCAGATCTCCATGCCGGCGATACCGGCGCCGTCCTGCAACAGGAGCTGTCTTTTCTGGCGCAGGGCCTCTCGATAGCGGCCGAGAACCTCCAGGGCGGCCGGCCTGCCGCCGACGATCCCACGGTCGAGAAACCGCCGGCGGGCCTTGGGTGCTCCTATGAGCACCTCCGCCTCGGCCGAGGTCCAGGCTACGACGGGGAGAGCTGCCAGGTGATCGGCGAGCGGGCTGATCTTGCCGTTGAGGGACCGGCCGCGCGCGCCCCCGGTCCAGGAGACCTCCAGGCTCGAACGGTGGTCGGTGTCGACCTCGGCATGCACCCGGAACGAGTCGCTGCCGTGGCGGACACAGTCGCCGATCTGGGCGGCGCGGAAGCTGCGGGTGGTCGCCACGACGTAGATCGCCTCGAGGAGGCTGGTCTTGCCGGCGCCGTTGCCGCCCAGGAGGAGGTGCGAGCCGCGGCCGGGCCACCAGTCGAGCGGCTCGAGGTTGCGGAAGTCGCTGGCCAGGAGTTGGGAGATCAAATCCGCATGGGCATGATCACGCAGAGATAGCGGGTGTCGGGCCCGTCCTGCGGGTAGCCGACGCACTGCGTGTTCTCGTCCTTGAGCTCCAGGCGGATCTTCTCGGTATCGACAGCGCCCAGGAAATCGCGCAGGTAGTCGGGGTTGATCCCGACGCGGAACTCCGGCCCGTCGTAGTCGCAGGAGACTTCCTCGACCGCCTCGCCCAGGTCCGAGTTGGCGGCGGAAATTACAACCTGGTCCGGCGTGAACTGGAGCCGCACGGCGCGGGCCCGGTCGCCGGTCATGAGCGCGGCGCGCTGGACCGCCTCGGAGAGGGCCTTGCGGTCGAACATGACTTTCTTGTCGTTGTCCTTGGCGATGACCCGCTCGTAGTCGGGGAAGGTCCCTTCGAGGATGCGGCAGATCAATTCACGCCGGCCGAGACGGAACGAGAGGTGATGCTCGCCGCGGCGATAACCGAGCTTGCCGTCGCCTTCGAGCCGCTGAAGCTCCTGCAGAGCCTTGCGCGGCACGAGAACGGATTCCTGTCCTTCGCCGTTGCCTTCCAGGCCGCCCTCGACGAGCGCGAGGCGATGGCCGTCGGTGGCCACCATCTCCATGCCGCCGTCCTTGAGCTTGAGCAGGGCGCCGTTGAGTTGGAAGCGCGACTCCTCGGCCGAGACGGCGAAGAGGATCTTGGAGACCATGCGCCGGAAATCCGCGAAGGGAATCTCTACTTGCGTGCTGTCCTCGACGTTGGGCAGGGTCGGGAAGTCGTCGGGCGCGAGGCCGTGGACCTTGAAGCGCGATTTGCCGGCCCTGATGGTGAGGACGCGCGGCTCTTCCAGGACGAGGTGAACTTCGTCGCCGGTGAGCGAGCGGATGATCTCCATGAGCTTCTTGGCCTGAACGGCGATGCCGCCGGTCTCCTTGACGTCGGCCTCGCACCACGAGGTCAGCGAGACGTCGAGGTCGGTGGCGGCGAGGTGGAGGCGGTCCTCGCGGGTCGTGAGGAGCAGATGTGAGAGGACCGGAATGGTCGTCTTGCGCTCCACGATGCCCTGCATCGGGATCAGCTCACCCAGAAAGTCACTGCGGTTGACGCGGATTTCCATTCCCTCTTCTCTCCCTAGAAGACACCTGAATATAGCATAGACGTAGTAGTAGCAGGCGCCTGCGGAATTCCCGCGAAAGGCCCTAAGTCCCCTGGGACCAGGGGCTTGGATTCAAAGCCGCCCTGCGGACAGGCTGTGGACGACCTGCGGAGGAATGCGGAGAAATCCCGAAGGGCAGAAAATATCCGCAGCCCCTCCACAGCGGCTCAGAAGAGTCCTCCACAGCCTTTCCATAGCCGCAGAAAACCCTACCTACTGATATGCATGCACCGTGCCTAGACGAAGTGGTTTTCGAAGCCCGAGAGGATGCGGTCGAGGTCCGGATCGGTCTTTCTCAGCTCGGACACCTTGTCGGCCGAGTACATGACCGTCGAGTGATGCTTGTCGTTGAAGAGCTTGCCGATCTCGGGGAAGGAGAGGTCAGTGAGCTTCTTGCAGAGGTACATCGCCACCTGGCGCGGAAAGACGATCTGGCGCGCGTTGCTCTTGCTCTTGATGTCCGCCACCTTGAGGCCGTAGTGGCGCGCCACGGCCTTGATGATCTCGTTGGCGGCCGGCTTCTTCCCCTCTTCCGGCAGGATGTCCTTGAGCGTCTCGCGGGCGAGCGCCGGCGACAGCGGCTTGCCGGTGAGCGATGAGAAGGCCAGGACCCGGTTGAGGAGCCCCTCGAGCTCGCGGATGTTCGACTTCACCTGCAGGGCGATGAACTCGGCCACGTCGTCCGGCAGGTGGACGCTCTCCAGGTAGGCCTTGCGCTGCAGGATCGCCACCTTGGTCTCGAGGTCGGGCTGCTGGATGTCGGCGATCAGTCCCCACTCGAAACGGCTGCGCAGCCGCTCTTCCAAAGTCGGGATGTTCCGCGGCGACGAGTCCGAGGTGAGGATGATCTGCTTCTGGCTCGTGTAGAGCGTGTTGAAGGTATGGAAGAACTCCTCCTGCGTCCGCTCCTTGTTGGCCAGGAACTGGATGTCGTCGATGAGCAGCACGTCGATGGTGCGGTAACGCTCGCGGAAGTCCGGCATCCGGTCGAAGCGGATCGAGTTGATGAGCTCGTTGACGAACTGCTCGGCGGCCAGGTAGAGCACCCGCATCTGCGGCCGGGTGCGCAGGATCTCATGGCCGATCGCGTGCAGCAGGTGGGTCTTGCCCAGTCCCACGCCGCCGTACAGGAAGAGAGGGTTGTAGCTCTGCGACGGGTTCTCGGCCACGGCCTTGGACGCGGCGTGGGCGAACTCGTTCGACTTGCCCACCACGAACGTGCTGAACACGTACTTCGGATTGAAGTGGGAGGGGGTGATGAGCTCGACGCTCTCCACCGACTGCTCCTCTTCCAGGGTGAAGAGCACCTCGAAGGTCGCGTCCAAACCGGCGAGCGCCCGGTCTACGGTCGAGCGGTAGCTCTCCTCCAGGGTATGGAGGAAGCGGGCGTTCGGAGCCTGCAGGACGAGACGCTGATCCGATTCGCCGCGAACTTTCAGCGGCAGGAACCAGGTGGCGAACTCCTCGGGATCGAGCTCATGCTGTAGCTGTCTTTGAAGGAGCGGCCAGAGAGATGGGGGCATGAAACCTCGGTCGGCTAAATAGTAGAATTCCACAGACTTTCCACAGGGTGTGGAAATCTCTTCCGTGAGGGGGACCTTCAGGAGCGGTCGGCTACGGCTTCACAGCTACGGCTGGAAAGGATGATAGCAACACACTGCGAACCCCGCAAGCCCCCTCTCCTCGCAAAGAGGAAGTAAGTCCTTTTTTTCGGCACGGAGCCAGATGAAAATCGCCTTCGCCGGCCATCGGGATCATACCTGGATTGGACCCGCTTTGGGGGGATTCGGGGGGCTTCCGAGCCAGTGGGACTCCCAGGCTTCGAGCTCTCCGGCCTCCAGGCGGGCGATATGGCAGACGGGGTCTCCCGAGTGCACGAGGGGAAGCTGGGTGAGGCCGAGCACGAGCCCGCCGTAGGGCGACTTGAGCTGGCTGCGACCGCGGCCGAACGGGTTCGTGTTCAACGAGATCGGCGCGCCCCGGCGCAGCGGCTGGCCGAGCTCCACCTGCAGGTCCAGAATGCCGCCGGCCTGGGCGCGGACCCAGTGGGTGCGCTCGATGCGCAGGCGCAGCGGCGGCTCGACCGTCTCCCCCGGCATCATGCGGAGGAAGCGCAGGACGTTCAGGATGCCGGCGATCCCCACCTGGATGAACGGCCGCTCCAGCCGGCGCGCGCTCCCCGCCTCGTAGACCACCGTGGGCACGCCCGCGGCCGTGGCCACGCGGCGCAGCGACCCCTCCGGCCCCTCGCCGCCCACGATCAGCGGGATGCCGAAGGCGTCCGCCAGCTCGGCGACGCGGGGATCGGAGAGATCGGCCCGGATCTGCGGATAGTTCGTGCGCTCGCCGCCGCCGGTGTGGAGGTCGAGCCCGAAGTCGCTCTGCCGGATGATCTCGCGGAACAGTGTGTCGGCGAGGCGCGAGGTGAGCGACCCCTTGGGGCTTCCCGGGAAGCTGCGGTTCAGGTCGCGGCGGTCCGGCAGGCGCCGGTCCTGGACCAGGAAGCCGGGCACGTTGACCACCGGCACCGCGATCAGCGTGCCGCGCAGGCCGGAGAAGTCGGTGTCGTTGAGCAGGTCGCGAAGGATGCCGACGCCGTTGAGCTCGTCGCCATGCACCGTGGCGGTGACGAAGAGCGTGGGGCCGGGTCCGCCCCGCACCACCGTCACCGGCAGGGAGACCGGCTCGGAGGTGTAGGACTCGCCCACCCGGAGCCGCAGCTCGGCGGTCTCTCCGAGGCCGACCGGGTTGCCGCAGAAGGTGAGCGCCTCAGCCTTTCGAGTGCGGGTGGTCTTTTCCATGGTGGTGGTGCGCGTGAGCGAGGACATAGTCGATCATGGCGCCTGCCACGTCGACGCCTGTGGCGCGTTCGATGCCTTCGAGGCCCGGAGAGCTGTTGACCTCCAGCACCATGGGGCCGTCCTTGGAGCGCAGCATGTCCACGCCGGCGATGTTGAGGCCGAGGACCTCGGCGGCGTGGACCGCGGTCTGCTCGAAGGCGGGCTCGAGGGTGACACCCACGGCCGACGCCCCGCGGTGGAGGTTGCTGCGGAACTCTCCTTCCCCCGCCGTGCGCTCCATGGCCGCCACGACCTTGCCGCCGACCACGATGGCGCGGAAGTCGCTGCCGCCGGATTCGGCGACAAAGGCCTGGATGAGGATGTTCTGGCGCAGGGAGCTCATGGCGTCCAGGACCGACTCGGCCGATTTGACCGATTCGGCCAGAATGACACCCATCCCCTGGGTCCCCTCCAGCAGCTTGAGGATCACCGGCGCGCCGCCGACCTTGCGGATCGCGGAGCGGACATCCTCCCTGCGGCGGGCGAAGGCGGTTGGAGGGATGCCGATGTCATAGCGCGAGAGGAGCTGCAGACTGCGCAGCTTGTCACGGCTTCTGGAGATGCCCTGGCTCCCGTTGGCCGCGAAGACTCCCATCATCTCGAACTGGCGCAGCACGGCGAGGCCGTAGAAGGTGATGCTCGCCCCGATGCGCGGCACCACGCCGTCCAGCCCGGTCACCCGCTCGTTGCCGCGGAAGACTTCCGGCCTCTTCTTTGAAAGTTTGACGATGCACTCGAGCGGATCGAGCACCATGACGTCCGCGTCGCGATGGCGGCAGGCCTCCACGAGCCGCGAGGTGGAGTACAGGGTGGCCTTGCGGGAGAGGATCGCTATCTTCATCGACTCTTTCTTGGATGGTGTTTTCGCTGGAGGTACTTCCGCGAGATATCCACGAGGAAGTCCCCCTCCAGGGCCTTGCGGGCCAGAATCATACGGAAGAGCATGCCCGAACGGTTGGTCAATGTGAGGCGGATGCGCTTGCGCACCGGCCCGAGGACGAGCTCGGTCTCTATATAAGGACGGAGCTCCGGGTGGCCGCCGGAATCTTTTACCCGCAGCCGGCCGAGCACCGGCACCCGCGCCGTGACCCGGCGCTCGGGATGGCGGCGGTCGACCCCGATCTCCACCTCCGCGATCTCGGTGCCGTCGGGCAGGGTGTCCACTACCTGCAGCGAGTCCACGTGGAGCGCCGAGGTGCGGGCCCCGGTGTCGATCTTCGCCTTGAGGCGGAAGATCCCCATCTCCGGCAGGTCCAGGTACTCCTTCCAACCGATCTGCACGGGCTCGGACCCCGCCATCAGCCCGGCACCGATGAAAATTGTAGAAATGCCATGAGAGACAGGAAGCAATTGCACCAGAGAGGCGGGGGAGACGGAATCCCTTCCAGGGGTGAAACCGGCAGACTTCCAGGTAAACTACTGATTCTGCACGGAGCACCGGCCTCACTCGGATTCGGGCATAAGCATTGCATAGAATAGAGGCACCTTAGTAAGCGTACAGAGGGGGAGGCAGCCGTCCAGCCAGAAATCATCCTTCCATCAGTGGAGATCTCTGATCTCATCCTTTCTCATGTTCTTTCCTGAAGCCCCTTTGCAGGGGTAGATCCACAAAACCCAACCGGATCAAGGCGCCTCCCCCCTTAGCCCCTCGGCTTCAACCGAGGGGCGCAATTCTTTCTGGGCGGATTTGCCGCGGAGAGTTGATTTGGAGTTGAATGGGCATGGCGGTTGCAATGGATGAGAGACGAAGAGAAAACACGGGAGGCTCCGAACCAACCTAACTCATCCTACCAAACCGAGACCCACGTGGTCTCAACCTCTTTGAACCTTCCTGATTCCCCTCATCACAGGGGTATATCCACGGAAACCCAACCGGAGAGACGGGGCCTCCCCCCAGACCTCCCAGTCGAAAGGCTGGGAGGTTTTGCTTTTGGGGCAAAGTTGGAAATACCAGGATCGGGCATGAGCGTTGCAGAGGGTGATGGCAGAAACAAGTAGGGGGAGGTTCCAACCCACCATATTCGATCCTACCTGTTTGGAGGTCGTTAGACGGCCTCACCCTCTCAAAAGCTTCCTGAATCCCCTTCTTACAGGGGTAAAAACATAAAATCCAACCGGAGAGATGGGCCTCCCCCCCTTGTCTCCTCTTTTTCAAAGAGGCGGCACCGGTCGCCCCCCGAAAGGGGAGCGTGCCGTCCCGGCACTGCCAAAATGACCCGGTATATATAGAACAGTGTCGATACGGCAGGCATCCGACCTCCTGACCTGGTTCGACCGGCACCGCAGGGACCTGCCCTGGCGCCGGACCCGCGATCCCTACCGCATCTGGCTCTCCGAGGTCATGCTGCAGCAGACCCGGATCGAGACCGCCCTCCCTTATTACCAGCGCTTCCTGGAAAAGTTTCCAACCGTGGAAGACCTGGCCCGCGCCGAGGTCGAGGAGGTGCTCGCCCTCTGGTCGGGCCTCGGGTACTACCGCCGGGCGCGGCAGCTCCACGCCGCGGCGCGCAAGGTGGCGGAGATCGGGGGCTTCCCGCGCACGGTAGCTGGGCTGCTGGATCTGCCCGGGATCGGACCGTACACCGCGGCAGCCGTGGCGAGCATCGCGTTCGGAGTGGCGGAGCCGGTGCTGGACGGCAACGTGGAGCGGGTGCTCTCGCGCTGGCTCGCCCTGGAGCTGGACCCGAAGAGCCGTCCGGCGCGGGAGCGGATGCTCGCCTCCGCGGCCAGCCTCCTGGACCCGGCTCGGGCCGGGGACAGCAACCAGGCGCTGATGGAGCTGGGCGCCACGGTCTGCGTGCCAAAACGGCCCCGCTGCCTGCTCTGCCCGATCGCCCCGGGCTGCCTGGCCCGCAATACCGCGGGGAACGACCCCGAGCGCTTCCCCATGGCCCGGGCAAAGCGGGAGCGCGAGCTTCACCGCCTGCTGGTCGCGGTGGTGGAGCGGGACGGCGGAGTGCTCCTCTTCCGCCGGGCGGAGGACAGTGCCCTTCTGGCCGGCACCTGGGAGCTGCCCTGGACGAATCTCGAGCCCTCCCCTGAAAAAGGACTGGCCGAGCGCTACGGCGGCAGCTGGTCCCTTGGGCCGAAGGTCGGGAGCGTCCGCCACTCCATCACCTTCCGCGACCTTGAGCTGGACGTCCATCGGGCCGAAGTCGTATCTCCGGAGGGGACGTGGGGGTGGTTCGGAGAGGGGGAGCGGAGGGAGATGCCGCTGTCTTCGCTGGTGAAGAAGGTGTTGCGGGTGGCGGGGCGCGACCGCCCGCCTGGGGTTGAAACCCCAGGCTAGAAGAGTATCGCCTCCTCCGGAGGCGAGCTTCCGGCAGACTCAGAGACGCGGCGCAGCCTACTGCGCCTCCAGCCCCGGAGGGGCTGTACTTTTTTCTAGCCTGGGGTTTCAACCCCAGGCGGCCCCAGAATCTCGGGCAACCGGCTCCCGATAGCCGACCGCCGGCCCTCCTCCCGTGCCCAATTGGCGCGCTCCTCGTCCCCGAAGGCGGCCCAGAGCTCCGCGGCCTGGAGGAACCACTCCGCGAACAGCGGCTCGCCGCCGCCCAGGTCGGTGCGCAGCTTGTTCTCCAGCGAGGTCTCGACCTCGTCGAACAGGTGGCGGGCCTCCCGGACCCCGTTCTTCTTGAGCTCGACCCAGGCGCGGTGGAGGGTGATGGACTCGGCGAGGTCCGACCTCCGGGCCGCGGCTTCGGCCAGGGCGCGGTCGGCGGCGGGCCAGTCGCCCGCGTAGGCGGCGGCGAGCCCGGCCTCCAGCCAGGCCTCGCCATCGGACGGATCTCGGGCGAGGACGCGGGCGAGCAGGGCGCGGGACTCGTCGAGCCGGAGCAGGTGCTTGGCAGCCACCGCCGCGGCGAGCAGCTCGTCGCGCCCCGCCTTCGCACCGGTTCGGGCCCCGGCCAGGGCGCCCTCGAAGTCGCCGCGCCCCACGGCCTCGACGGCCGGGCTCACGGGCGTCCGCCGGAGCACGGCAAAGAGGGCCAGGGCGCCGGCGGCAACTCCCACGATGATCAGGACGGTGAGGAGGTCTTCGAACGCGAGCATGTCTAGACACCCAGCAGGGGGAGCTGGGCGGGCCGCAGCCGCAGCCAGACCTCCTGCTCAACCGCGTCGAGCCACTCGGCACGCCGCTCGGGATCGAGGTGGAGCGCTTCGAGGCTCCGGTCCCCCAGCTCGCGGACGAGCCGCTCGTCCACCGCCCGCTGGAAGGCCGGATCGGACGACCGGATGCCGTCGGGCGACGGCTGCTCGATCAGCGGCACGCGGATCAGGAAGTCATAGGTCCGGATCCAGGATTCCATCAGGTCTTCGAGCGCCTGCTGCCGGCCGGCGGCCAGAAGCAGGTAGACGTAGTTGTCGAGGACGCTCCGGTCGCAGATGACCACCGGGTAGCGCGCCTGGGCCACCAGCTCCTCGGCAATCTGGGTATGAAGGATCCACGATTGGGCCGCGACCGACGTCTCCTCGTTGATCGGCAGCGGACACCGCCGCGCCACCTCGTGGACCACGTCGATCGACACATCCCGCCGCTTGAGCCGGGAAGCCAGCCCGTAGCACAGGGTGGTCTTGCCCACCCCGTGGGTGCCGATGAAGGCGATCTTGGCGTTTGTAGAGGTCAAGGCAGCTCCACACCACTGGCGAGGAGCGAGATCAACTCGACCTGGTCTTCGTCAAAGCGGTAGTAAGCGACGTGCTCCGCGTCTCGGACGTAGACGGGCCAGATATGGAGAGGACCATCATCGACGGGGAAGCCGCGCTCTGGATGGCGCGCCAAGGCGAACTCCAGGGCTGCGGCCACATCGTCGGCCCGCCGCGGGTCCTGCTCGGCTTTTCTCAGCTCCCGCTCGAACCGATGACTTTGAATGACGACTCGGAAGCTATCCACCCAGCTCCTCGGCCAGCTTCCTTCCGTGCTCAACCTCCGCGGGGGTCGGCGGCCTGGGTCGGCCCAGCAGCGCGGTCGAGTAGGGGATCTCCTCGCCTTCGGCAGCGAGCTGCCAGCCGAGGAACTCGTGGGAGAGCTCGCTTACGCCGGTGGCATTGAGGTCCCACAGCTTCCTGATTACGTCCTGGACGATCGCGATCTCTGCGCCCGAAAAAAGAGAGAGGTCGGGCTCCCGTAGGGCCACCAGGATTTTCTGGGTCCGTCCGAAAAAGTCTCTTTCGGCCGACGCGCAGAGTCGCTCCCTCTCCATTTTCCGAACCACCGGCACCAGCCGTTTGGGAGCCGGCCCGTGAGCGAGCTTCTGGTACTTCTCTCCGCTGATGGAGCGTCCCAGCTTCCGGTAGGCCCAAAAGTCCGAGTAGAAGAGGATTTTATTGAGCTTGGTCGCGCCGAAGTGCTCGTCCCGCTCCGAGACACGGGCGATGAAAAGGACTAGCTCGCGCAGCTTCCGATCGTCGGTGGGATTCGCCTTTGCCATGGGCATGTTCCTTCATAGGGAGTATACACTTCGGCGGTAAACAGGCGAAACTCAGCCGAGCGACTCTTCCAGAATTTGCAATGCCCCCCCAAGCAGCTCCTCCGGGATGGTCAGAGGAGGCACGATCTGCGCGACGCGCCCCTCCGGGCCCCCTGCGAGGAGGATGATCCCACGAGAGAGCGCCGCGGCGGTCCACCGCTTGGCGATCTCGGCCGAGCGCAGCTCCACGCCCCAGAGCAGGCCGCGGCCTCGGACGGCCACTCCAGGCCATTTTGACAGCCGCCCGGCGATCCGATCCCCCATCCGGGCGGCCCGGGCCGGGAGGCCCTCCTCTTCGATCACGTCGAGCGTGGCCAGGGCGGCGGCGCAGGCGACCGGGTTGGCCACGAAGGTGGCGGTGTGGCGGGCCTCCCCCTCCGTCTCCCAGCAGCGGAAGAGCCCACGACGGCCCAGCACGGCGGCGATGGGCAGCCCCCCTCCCAGCGCCTTGCCGCAGCAGAGAAGGTCAGGGCGGACTCCCTCATGCTCCACGGCGAAGAGCCTGCCGGTGCGCCCGAAGCCGGTGAAGATCTCGTCCGCGATCAGGAGAGCGCCGTGCTCCCGGCAGAGGTGGGCCAGCTCCGGCAGCCAGCCGGGCGGCGGGAGGATGACCCCTTCCCTCCCCACGATCGGCTCGACCAGCACCGCCGCCGCGTTCTCCAATCTCACTGGGGAGCCGTACGGGAAGCGGCGGACATGACCGTGGAGATGGGCGGCGAACGGCTCGCGGAACCCAGGCCGCGAGGTCACGGCCAGCGATCCCATCGTCAGACCATGGTAGGAGGGCTCGAAGGCCACGATTCCAGAGCGGCCGGTGGCGGCCACGGCGGTCTTCAAGGCAATCTCCACCGCCTCCGAGCCGGAGATGGCAAAGAACACCTGGGCCTCGTCGACCGGCGCGAGCCTCACGAGCCGCTCCGCCAGCTCGACCCTCAAGGGATGGCCGTGGACGTCCCCGAGCCCGTGGAGGAGCCGGCCGGCCTGGGCGCGGACCGCTTCCACCACCCGCGGATGGCGATGGCCCACGGCCGCGACCCCGAAGCCGGAGGTCAGATCTATATAGAGATTGCCGTCGACGTCCCGGACGTGCGCCCCCTCGGCCTCGTCCCAGAAGAGGGAGACGGCGCCGGGGGTCGATGAAAGAGTGTTGATCCCCGGCGCCTCGACCTCCGCAATCCGGCGCGAGAGCTCGCGCGAGCGCGGACCGGGGGGCGTCACATCTCCCGCCGGCCGGCGAGCGACCGGGCCAGCGTCACCTCGTCCGTGTACTCGATGTCGCCCCCGACCGGCATGCCGAAGGCGAGGCGGGTCACCCGCACGCCGCGGGGCTTGAGCAGCCGCGCCAGGTAGAGCGCCGTCGCCTCGCCCTCGACGTTGGGGTTGGTGGCGATCACGACCTCCTCCACCCCTTCGAGCCGGGCCATCAGCCCCGGGATGGCGAGGCGGTCCGGGCCGATGCCGCGGTGCGGGGAGAGGGCGCCGAGGAGGACGTGGTAGACGCCCTGGTACTCCCCGGTGCGCTCGATGGGCTCGATGTTGAACGGCTCCTCAACCACGCAGATGCGCGTGCGGTCGCGCCGCTCGTCGGTGCACCAGCGGCAGGGATCGACGGCGGTGATGGCGTTGCAGGAGGAGCAGTGGAAAAGCTTCTCCTTCACCTCGACGATGGCCTGGGCGAGGCTCTGCGCCTCGCCGGCGGACACCTTGAGCAGGTAGTGGGCGAGGCGCGTCGCGGTCTTGGGCCCGATGCTCGGCAGCCGCGACAGCTCGCCGATGAGCCGGGCCAGCGGGTCGGTCATCTCGTTCAGAGCTCGGCTAGAACAGGCCCGGGAGGCTCGACGCCATGGTGCCCATCTTGCCCTGCATCGTCTCCTCGACCTTGCGGCCCGCCTCGTTGATCGCGGCGACGATGAGGTCCTCCAGCATGGAGGGATCATCCTTGTCCATGGCCTCGGGATCGATCTTCACGGAGACGATCTGCTTGTGGCCGCTCATCTTGACGGTCACCATGCCGCCCCCGACGCTCGCCTCGACGATCAGCTCGTTGAGCTCTTTGGCGAGGCGCTCCTGCATCTCCTGGGCCTGCTTCATCAACTGACGCATGCTGCTCATGTCATTCCTCCCTGGGACGCTCTTCAACCCGTTCCACCCGGCCCCCGAAGATGTCGAGGACCGTCTGCACGGTGGGATTCTCGCTCACCACGGCCCCTGCCGCGGAGGCGGCGGAAGCCTGGGCCTGCAACTCGGCGGCCCTGCGGCCGTCGCCCTGCACCATTTTCCAGGTCGTTCCCTCTCCCCACACCGCCGCGACCGCCTCGTCGATGATCTGCCGGTTGGCCGACTGCCCGAGCCGCGACTCCAGCCAGGTGTCGCCGGGCGCGCGCGCGATCGTCAACCGGCCTTCCTCGAAACGGATCTCGTCCGCGTCGGAGAGATAGGCGGCCAGGGGCTGCTTGCGCCGGCTCACCTCGTCGAGGAACGCCTGGACGAGATCCTCGCCCGAAGCGCTGCCGTTCGAGCGCGGCGCGGGAGCCGGCGCCGCTGCCGGTGGAGGCGCCGGTGGCGGAGCCGCCACTGGCACCGGCGCCGAAGCCTTCTCCACTACCTTTTCCTTTACCGGCGCCGGAGCAGGCGGGGGCGGTGGAGGAGAAGGAGTCCGGACCGGAGGAGCCGGAGCCGGCCGGGGCGCGGGCCTCTGAGCCGGAGCCGCCGCCGTACTCATCGCCCCTCCCGCCAAAAGCTCCTCCACTCTCCTCAGCTTGGGCAGCTCGGCCGCCCGCAACCAGGCGATCTCCACGGCCAGGGCTCCGGTCTCGCTGCGCCGCACCGTCTGCTCGCTGTTCAAGAGTTGGTGCAGAAGGCGCAGCATGTTCTCGTACCCGGCCTCCTTCGCCAGCGCGGTGAGCGCCTGGGCCTCCTCGACCGGCAGGTCGGACTGATCCGGATCGCCGCCCATGGCCAGGTGGAGCGCGTCGCGGCAGAAGACCAGGAAGTGCCCGTAGACATGGCGCGGGTCCCAGCCCTCGTCCTCGACCCGCCGCACGGCGCGGGTCACCGAGACCCCGTCGCCCTGCAGGATCGCCTCGAGGAGCCGATGGAAGAGCGCCGTATCCAATCCGCCCAGGAGGCGGACCGCGTCCTCATCGGAAATCTTGCCCGAGCCGAACGTGGCGAGCTGGTCGAGCAGGGCGACGGCATCGCGCACGCTCCCCTCGCCG
Organism: Thermoanaerobaculia bacterium; assembly: GCA_035536935.1. Taxonomy (GTDB): domain Bacteria; phylum Acidobacteriota; class Thermoanaerobaculia; order Multivoradales; family UBA5704; genus DATMER01. Next base: position 18,188 of record DATLNC010000011.1, on the reverse strand, counting down.
GCCCGCGCCACGAGCCGCAGCGCCGTATCGGTCGCTTCGATTCCCTCCTGGCCGCAGATGTGGCGCAGGAGGTCCGCCACGTCCTGCGAGCTCACCCGCCGGAAGTGGAACTCCTGGCAGCGGGACAGGATCGTAGCCGGGACGGCGTCGATCTCGGTCGTGGCGAAGATGAACACCAGGTGCGGCGGCGGCTCCTCGACGATCTTCAGGAGCGCGTCGAACGCCTGCCGCGAGAGGCGGTGGATCTCGTCCAGGATCACCACCTTGTAGCGGTCGCGCGCCGCGCCGTACTTGAGGCTCTCCGTCAGCTCGCGGACCTGCTCCACCTTGGAATAGGTCGCGGCGTCGACCTCGATGACGTCCAGGTCCGAGCCGCGGGTGATCTCGATACAGGGCATGCACTTGTTGCAGGGATCAGCCGCGGGGCCGCGCTCGCAATTGAGCATCTTCGCGAGCAGGCGGGCCGTGGTGGTCTTGCCCACGCCGCGGATGCCGGAGAAGAGGTAAGCCTGTGCGATGCGCCCCTCCTGCACCGCGTTGCGCAGGGCCGTGACGATCGGACCCTGGCCGACGAGGGTGGAGAAGCTCTGCGGGCGCCACTTGCGGGCGAGTACCTGGTACGCCATGGTGACGGTATTAGATAGACCTTAGATGATAGGGAATGTTACGACAGCGGCCCACGAAGGGTTCCGGTTTGTCTGCGGCACTCGACCGGATACCTTATCGCTGCTCCCTTCCGGGCCTGACGAGGTTCGGTAACGACCGATGCACAGGACCCGAACCCTTCGTGGGCCGCTGCCAGGAGCACATGCTATGTCCTGGTGTCCGGTAAGTAAAGGATACAGGAGGCGGGGGAAATTCCCCGGCCCGAGCTACCGGTCCTCCTCGGGAAGATAGTCGAAGGCGGTGTAAGGGATAGGACGCAGGCCGACACACTCGACCACTTCGTCATCGTAGGTATAGACGACGAGGTAGGCATGGAGGTCGGTGTGGAACGGCCGTCCCAGGAATTCGGGTGCGCCCCGCACGGGGATGCCGGCTTCCGGGAGGCGGGCGACGAACAGCTCGAGTGCCTCGATGGCCTCCTGGGCCCGGCTGCCTTCTCTGGCGATGATCTCTGCGATTGCTTGCTGGGCTCTCGGCGCCCAGAGGACTTACGATCCCGCTGCTTTGCGCTCACGGTAATCCTGGATGACTTCGAGAGCCCACTCGGTCTCATCCTCCGTGAGCGGACGCGGGTCGTCGACAAATACCATCTTGTAGGGGATGTCTTCCTGGAGGTGCGCCGCCTGCCATCCCGGGAACCGGTGGGACAGGTCGCTGACCTCGGAACCGTTGAGCGGCCACAGCTCCTCGATCACGTTGCGTACGAGCTCGATCTCCTGGGGCTTGAACACGGAGAGGTCCGGCTCGCGCAAGGCGACGAGCTTCTTGATCGGCTTGTTGTAGTAAGTGCGCTGAGCCCAGCGGCAGGCGTCCTCCCCCTCCATTTGCCGTACCACGGGGAGGAGCCTTTTCGGCGCGGGCCCGTTTTGCAGCTTCTGATAGACCTCGCCCGTGATGGCTTCCCCGAGGGTCGCATAGGCAAGGAAGTCCGCGTAGAACAGGATCTTGTTCAGCTTCGTCGCGCCGAACTTCGGGTCGGACTCGGAGTGTTGGGCGACATAGAGGATCAGCTCCCGAAACTTCCGTGAGCTGGCGGCCGTTTTGGCAGTCCTCGTATTCATCGAGCGGAAGCCCTCCTCCGGTGTCGGTCGCACGACGGAATATTACGCCTCAATTGCGCCGTTCGTCAAGCGCCGTGGACGGTTCCCCCGCTCCCGGGAGTTCTTCCCCTCACTGCCGGAGCGTTCCCCCCATCCATCCGAGTCATTCCCCTCCGTGGGGGAATCATTCCCGGACTCTCCCGGACCATTCCCCCCTTCCCGGCGGTCATTCCCCCGCCGGGATGAGCCGCTCCCCCGCCGGGGGGAGCCACTCCGCGCTCGGGGGGAATCACTCCGCTCCCCGGGGGAGACACTCCGCTCCCGGGGGGAAACGATCCCCGGCAGGGGCGGGAAGAAACCGTGCAGCTGCGGCCGTTTCCCAGGTGCCGGGGGACCGTCCGCAGCCGGGATTTGCCCGTCCGCGCGCGTTCGGGTAAGATACGCGGCCTGCCTGGAACAGGCGGAGGCTCGTGCGGACAGAGAGACCGGAAGATCGGATCTGGATGCAGGAGGCTCTCGCCGAGGCACGGCGGGCGGCGGAGATCGGAGAAGTGCCGATCGGCGCCATTATCGTGCGGGGTGGGGAGATCGTCGGCCGCGGCCACAACCGGCGCGAGATCGACCGCGATCCCCTGGCCCATGCCGAGATCCTCGCGATCCGGCAGGCGGCCGGACAGGTCGGCGGGTGGCGGCTGACAGGATGTACCATGTACGTCACCCTGGAGCCGTGCGCCATGTGCGCCGGCGCCCTGGTCAACAGCCGCATCGAACGGCTGGTCTGGGGGGCGCCCGATCCCAAGGCGGGCTGGTGCGGGACGCTGGGCAATCTTGTCCAGGACCCGCGCCTCAACCACCGGCTGGAGATGACGGCCGGGGTCCTTGAAGAAGAGAGCGCCGCGCTGTTGCGCGGCTTCTTCGCGTCGCTCCGGAAGAAGCTCTGAGCCGTCTTCCTGGCGACATCGTTCTTTGCAGAGTTCCGGAGAGATGTCCGAGTGGCTTAAGGAGCACGCTTGGAAAGCGTGTGTAGGGGAAACTCTACCGTGGGTTCGAATCCCACTCTCTCCGCCATCGATATAGATAAAGACCGGAGAGGTGCCAGAGTGGTTGAATGGGACGGTCTCGAAAACCGTTGACCGGGCAACCGGTCCGTGGGTTCGAATCCCACCCTCTCCGCCAATATTTTCAGCTGTGTTCGACGAACCCGGGGCGGGCCCGAGCCCTCTCCTCAGCCGGAAGGAAGCACGAACGTGAAACGGACTTTTCAGCCCAACAACCGTCGCCGCAAGCGGACCCACGGCTTCTTGGTGCGCATGCGCACCAAGAACGGACGCGCCGTGATCGCGCGCCGGCGCCAGAAGGGCCGCAAGCGCCTCTCGGTCTGATGTCCGGCTCGGGGCTTCCGGCCAGGCACGGAAGCCAGCGCCTGCTCCCCGAAGAGCGGCTGCGGCGAAGAGCGGACTACCTCAGGTGCTACCGGACGGGACGCCGGCGCCACGGTGCGCTGGCGATTCTCTATTTCGCTCCGAACGAGCTCGGGCATCCCAGGATCGGGATCACCGCCAGCCGCAAGGTCGGCCCGGCCGTGGTGCGCCACCGCATCCGGCGCCGGATCAAAGAGGTCTACCGCCGATGGAAGGATCGAGGCATGCTCCCCGCGCTGGATCTCGTGGTGCATCTGAAACCCGAGGCCCGGCAGTCGGACTTCCGGACCCTGCGGGCCGAGCTGTTGCGCCTCTTCTCCGGGCTGCTGCCCCGGCAGGAGACCCGGGCTTCATGACCGGTGCTGCCGTCCGCCTGCTGGAGCTGTACAAGCGGCGCATCTCGCCGCTCCTCCCGCCGGCGTGCCGCTTCACCCCCACCTGCTCGGAGTACGCGCGGCTCGCCCTGCTCAAGCACGGCTTCGCCCGCGGCAGCGCCCTGGCCGCCGGCCGGCTCCTCCGCTGCCAGCCGTTTCATCCAGGCGGGATCGATCTTCCATGAAGCGATATCTTTTCGTGACGCTGGATCTCTAGAGAGGGACTGAATTTCCGTGGACATGCGCCGTTTTCTGCTGTTTATCGTCCTCACCGTGGCGATCATGGCCACCTGGACGTATTTCTTCCCGCCTCCGAAGCCAGCCCCGAGGCCGGCGGCCGTACCGGAGGCTTCGGGCACGCCGGGGACGACCGCCGGAACCCAGGCCCTTCCGGGTGAGTCGCCGGGTACTGCCCAAGGTCAAGGTCAAGGTCCCGGCCAGCTGGCCAGGCCGGCGGCGAGCCTCCCCGCCTGGGCGGGCCAGCCGGTCCAGGCCGCGGGCGAGCGGCAGGTGGTGCTGGAGGACGCCCGCACCCGCGCGGTGTTCACGAACCGCGGCGCCCAGCTCGTCTCCCTTCAATTGAAGAACCAGAAGACCCACCAGGGCGGCGCCGTGGAGCTGGTGCGCAAGCGCGCCGAGGGCCCCTATCCCTACGGCCTCGTCCGCGACAAGGGGCTGGGGCCGCACCCGCTCGGCCAGGCGCTGTTCCGGGTCGAGTCGGGGCGCGACGGCTCCCTGGTGTTCCGCTACCGCGGCCCCGCGGGCGTGGCCGAGAAGCGCTTCCGCTTCGACGACCAGGGCTTCCTGGAATCCGTGATCAACGTCCCCGGCGGCGGTTGGGCCCTGTCCCTGGGGCCCGGGCTCGGCAATCCCACGGCCGAGGAGATGGGCAGCCGCTACGGCCGCCGCGGGGCCGTGTACAAGCACGGGGGCGACGTCGAGGTGCTCAACGCCCAGCGCGAGGACGAGGTCAAGACGGTCTCCGGCCGCCTCGACTGGATCGGCCTGGAGGACACCTACTTCCTCTCGGCCCTGATCCCGCGCGCCGGGCTGGACGAAGTGGTGATCCAGCCGCTGATGACGGAGGGGAGCGCGGCCAAGGCCCGCTTCCTGCCGCTCCCCGGGAAGGACGACATCACCTCGGACCAGAAGAAGCTCCCCCGGGAATTCCGGGTGGTCCTGGAGCCGAAGGGCGACAGCCTGTCGCTGCTCTCCTACTGGGGGGACAAGAACTACGACCGGCTGGCCTCGCTGCCCTACGACCTGGAGGGCGCAGTCAAGCTCGGCACCTTCGCCTTCCTGGCCCGGCCGCTGCTCGTGGCGCTCCACTGGATCCACGACAACGTGGTGGCCAACTACGGCTGGGCGATCATCCTGCTGACGATCGTGATCAAGATTCTGCTGCTGCCGCTGACGCACACCAACATGAAGTCGATGAAGCGGATGCAGGAGCTCAACCCCAGGGTGCAGTCGATCCGCGAGAAGTACCGCAGCAAGCTCAAGGACAAGCAGGGCCGGCCGAACCTCGAGGTGCAGCGCAAGATGAACGACGAGGTGATGGCGGTCTACAAGGAGGCCGGGGTGAACCCGGTCGGGGGCTGCCTCCCCATGCTCCTGCAGATGCCGATCCTGTTCGCGTTCTTCAACCTGCTGACCGCGGCGGTGGAGCTGCGCAACGCACCCTGGATGCTGTGGGTCCTGGACCTCTCGTCCAAGGACCCCTACTACGTGCTGCCGATCGTGATGGGCGCCACGCAGTGGTTCCAGGTGCGGATGGCGCCGCAGTCCGGCGATCCGATGCAGCGGCGCATGTTCGAGCTGATGCCGATCATCATGACCGTGATGTTCATCGGCGTGCCGAGCGGCCTGGTGCTGTACTGGCTGACCAACAACGTCTTGACCATCCTGCAACAGGCGGTTTACAAACGCCTCGAGAAGCGCAAGGCCTGAACGGCCGGCGAAGGGACCAAGAAGTGGATATGAACGAGCCCAAGAGACGCTTCTTTTCCGGTAACACGTTGCAGCAGGCCCTCATGCAGGCCGCCAACCATTATCACCTCCCTCCCGAGGAGATCGCGTACCGCAGCATCGAGAAGCGGCACGGGTTTCTGAAGACGCAGCGAAAATTCCTCATCGAGGTGGATCCCGATGCGCCCCGGCGGGCGCCCGGCGCGGCGGCATCTGCTCCGGCAGTCCCGCCGGTATCAGCTCCGAGCCTCCCGGCAGCACCTCCGGCCCCGCCTCCGGCCGCCGTGCTGCCCACCCGGCCGATCCAGGCGGCGGCCCCTTCATCCCCCAGATTGGATGACGAGGAGCCGTCCGGCCCCGAGCCCGGCAACGAGCTTCGTCCGGAACGGGGCCCTGGCGCCGACGACTGGGGGAACCGCGTGCCGCGCAGCAGTGATCGTGCTCCGGAGCGGGCTCCTGACCGGGGTCCGGCTCGGGGTCACGCCCCGGGGGGCGGCCGGGATCGGGGGCAGGGAAGGCCGTCCGGTGGCCGGCCTCAACGGGGGGGTGGTCGCGATGACCGGGGAAATCGTGGCGGGGATCGCGGCCTGCGGCAGGACCGGGGCCGGGGCCCGCGCACGGAGCAGCCCAGAGGAGATCGCCAGCCGCGGTTCGACGGGCACGTCCGGCCGCCGCAGCCGTCGGCGGATCGGCTGACCCGGGTGGAGGCGCAGCCTTACGACATGTCGATCGCCAACGGCTTGATCCCGCTGCCGGAGATCCCGCGCCGGCCGTCGGAGCGCTACCCCGAGGCGACCGGCCCGCAGGCGGAGGCCGCGGCCAAGGGGATGGAGCTGCTGCTCCGCATCGCCGGCCTGAGCCTGACGCCGCGCATCCTGCAGGGGGAGGACCGTCTGGAAGTCGACCTCTCCGGCGAGGACGTGGACTGGTGCTTCGCGGACGACGGCGAGTTCGTGGTCTCGGTGGAGCACCTGCTGCCGCGCATCATCCGTAGCCTCTCCGGCGAGGCGCCGCTGGTGCGGGTGGACTGCGACAACTTCCAGGAGATCCGCGAGGAGCGGCTGCGAAGCCTGGCGCAGCGGGTGGCGGAAGAGGTCCGGCGCAAGGGCCGGCCCTACACGCTGGAGCCGATGAACCCGGCGGACCGCCGGATCGTTCACATGACGCTGGCGGACGATCCCGGCGTGGTGAGCGAGAGCAGCGGCGACGGGTACTTCAAGCGCGTGACGATCCGGCCTGCCTGAATGTTTCACGTGAAACAGTAGCTCGTCCGGAAAGGGCCACGTTCCACGTGAAACGTGGCCCTTTCTGTATCATCTCCCTCCCATGCCCTTCGCCCTTCCCCCCATCTCCCGGAAAAACCTCGCCAAGGGCCTCGCCCCTCTCTCGCCCGAGCCGCTGGACGGCCGTTCCCTCGACGCTCTCCATGCTCATTACCAGGAGCTTTCGGTCTGGAACCGGCGCCTCTCCCTGATCGGCCCGGGCACGGTCGACGAAGTTCTGGAGCGCCACTATGGCGAATCCCTTGCCGCACTTCCTTTGGTCCCTGAAGAAGCCAAATTTGGTCTCGATATCGGCTCGGGTGCCGGTTTTCCGGGCCTGGTTCTGGCCGCGGTGCGGACCGGTTTGGAGATGACTCTGGTCGAGGCGCGGGAGAAGAAGTGGGCCTTTCTCTCCGCCGCGGCGCGCAAGGCGTCGTTGCCCTGCCGGTGCCTGAATGTTAGAGTGGAGATCCCCCTTCCCGCCGGCATTCCGGCGAGCCTGGACCTGGTCACGGCGCGGGCTCTGAAGCTCGATCCCGACGTGCTCGGTGCGCTCGCCGAGCGCCTGGGACCTGCCGGCCGGATCCTGCTCTGGCTGGGGGAGGAAGACCCCGCGCTGCCGGCTACGCTGGCGCCGGGAAGGACCATCAACATCACGGGGAGTCAGATGCGCCGCATCCTGGAGCTGCGGCGCACGGAATCAATAGCTGAATGAGCACGATCCTCGCCATTGCGAACCAGAAGGGCGGCGTCGGCAAGACCACCACCGCCATCAACCTCGGCGCCGGCCTCGGCGCCCTGGAGCGCCGCGTCCTGCTCGTGGATTGCGATCCCCAGGGCAACGCCACCCGCGGCCTCGGCGCCAAGGCCGAGGCGCCGCATCTCTACCACGCGATCATCGGCGAGGCCTCCCTCGAGGAGACGATCCGCCCTTCCGGCTTCCCCAACCTCGACCTCGTGCCCACGCAGCGCGATCTGGTCGGAGTCGAGGTCGAGTTCGTGGGCGAGAAAGGCTGGGAGGGGCTGCTCAAGAAGGTGCTGGCCGGAGTCTCCGGCCGCTACGACACGATCCTCCTCGACTGCCCGCCTTCCCTCGGCCATCTCACCGTGTCCGCCCTCACCGCGGCCGACGGCGTCCTGGTCCCGCTGCAGTGCGAGTACTTCGCCCTGGAGGGGATCTCCGAGCTCATGTCCACCGTGAAGCGCGTCCAGGGCGGGCTCAACACCCGCCTCGCCATCTCCGGCATCCTCCTCACCATGTACGACGACCGGACGAACCTGTGCAAGGACGTCGCCGACGAGATCCGCCGTCATTTCGGAGCCAAGGTGTTCAAGACAGTCGTCCCGCGCAACATCCGCCTGGCCGAGGCCCCGAGCCACGGTCTTCCCATCTTCCAGTACGACCTCAAGTCGCGCGGCGCCGAGGCCTACCTCGCTCTCGCCCGTGAAGTCCTGCGGAGGGCGGCATGAGCGCCGCGCAGAAGAAGCGCGGCTTGGGCCGCGGCCTGGACGCTCTCCTCGAGAAGGAAGAAGAGGCGCCGGCCGCTCCGCCGCCGGTCCAGTCCCTGCCCATCGGGCAGCTCAAGCCGAACCGGTTCCAGCCGCGGACCCAGTTCGACGATACGGCGATCGAGGAGCTGGCTGCATCCATCAAGGCGCAGGGTGTCGTGCAGCCGCTCGTGGTCAGCCCCGCCGAGGACGGCACCTACATCATCGTGGCGGGCGAGCGCCGCTGGCGCGCTTCCCGCCTCGCCGGGCTGGAAACCGTGCCCGTGGTAGTGCGCCAGGTCGCGGACGACCGCGAGATGCTGGAGCTGGCGCTGGTCGAGAACCTCCAGCGGAGCGACCTGAACGTGCTGGAAGAGGCGGAAGCCTACCTCTCCCTGCAGGAGAAGTTCGGGTTGTCGCAGGAGGACATCGCCACTCGGGTGGGCAAGGCGCGCACCACGGTGACCAACGCGCTCCGGCTGCTCCGGCTGCCGGAAGAGGTCCAGGATCTGTTGCGCGAGGGCCAGCTCACCGCCGGACAGGCCCGTCCCCTGCTCGGGCTGCCGAGCCGGGAAGCTCAGTTGGCCCTGGCGGACCGCGCCGTGCGCGAGGGGCTCACGGCCCGGGATCTGGAGCGCCTGTCTTCCGAACCCGCCCAAGAGAAGCCAAAGAAGAAGCCGAGGCCGGTCGAAGTTCATACCGCTGCCGCGGAGGAGAAGCTCACCCGCCGCCTCCAGACCCGTGTGGAGATCCGGAGGCGCGGCAAGGGTGGGATCCTGCACATCCACTTTCACAGCGAGGAGGAGCTGATGAGGCTCTACGAGGTGCTGGTCGAGCGGGGGGACGTCCAATGAAATTCAAGTCCGACGGCGGCGGCAAGCAGAACGACCTCAACGGCTTCCTCGATACCGGCAGCCACGTGGAGGGGGAGCTCCGTTTCGAGACCTCCTTCCGCGTGGATGGCAAGTTCACGGGCAAGGTCAATACCGTGGGCGATCTGATCGTGGGTGAGGGCGGCGAAGTGGAGGGGGACCTGCGCGTGGGTCAGATTTTCATTTCCGGCACGGTCAGGGGCACCATCCGTGCCGCGAAGAAGATCCAGATTTCCTCGCGCGGCAAGGTCTTTGCCGAGATCGACACGCCCGCGCTGGTGGTCGAGGACGGCGCCTTCTTCCAGGGCCGCTGCACCATGGCCCGCGAAGAGCGCGAGGCCAAGGCCGCGGGGCCCAAGCTGGTGGCGCAGAAGGTAGCCGGCTGAGCTACTGCTGCTGATTGCTCGGCGCTTGGGCCAGCCCCTCGTACGAGGGCAAAATCGTGAGCGGGTGCCTGGCCAGGAACCCCTTGTCGAAGGCGGCCCGGAGCACCTGGCCGTCGAGGTCCTGCGCCACGGGGAAGCCGAGGGCGTAGAGCAGGGTCGGAGCGACGTCGACCAGCCGCGCTCCGGTCAGGAGGGCTCCGGGCTGGATGCCCTCGCCGTAGAGGAGCAGCACGCCGTCCGGCCCGACGCCGAAGCTCCCCTCGATCGAGGTCCGTTCGCGCCGGAGCGGGTCCTGACGGCTCTCGGTGCCGTAAGCCGAGACCACGGCCAGCACCCGCGGCCCGTCGACCCGCGACCAGAGCTCGCCGAGAAAGCTGTCGAGCAGCGCATAGTACGCGGCCAGCCGCTCCGCCGCCTCCCTGGCCGCCGGCGACTGCTCGCCCTCGAACTGCACCGCCTGGAAACCCCCGAAACTCTGGCGTGACACCTCCCGCAGGCCGGGGAGGACCATGAAGAGCGCCCCGGTTCCGGGGTGCTGATCCAGGAGCGACAGGGACAGGGACTCGCGCCAGGCGTCCGCCGCCAGGGCATTGACCAGGGGCGCCGGCGGGCTCGGACCGAGGCGGGCCCTCAGCGCGGGATCGAGGGCAGGGCCCTTTCCAGCGCTGAAGAAGAACTGCTCCGACAGGGTGAACTCGGTCTCCTGGGAGGGCAGCCAAGATGCCGGCCAGCCCACGGACCCCGCGGACATGCCCAGCCGGGGGAGGATCTCCCAGAGCGCCGAGGCCTGGCGGGGGAACGCCCGCGGCGTGCGTGGCTCCGCCCCCAGAATGCCCCAGTCGCGGAAGCGGATCCCCACCGGCAGCAGCCGCAGCTCCGCAGGGGGACCCGAGGGCGTGACCCAGCGGGCGTCGTAGACCTTGCCCCCGGTCACTCCGTGCTGGAACGGGTACTTGCCCGTCGCGAGCGTGATCCATACCCCCTCGCGCCAGGCCGGCCGGAGCGACTCCAGCCGGCCGTACGCCCCCTGCTGCAGCACCGTGGCGAGGAACGGGAGCCGCCCCTGCCCCGCCAGGGGGAGGAGAGCATCCAGCGTGGCCGAGTCGAGACCGATCACGAAGAGGGCCGGCCGCTGCCCTGGCTCCACCACGGCTGCCCGGTGCACCGGAGCCGGCCGCACATGGAACGCCTCCCGCCGCTCGATCATGGCGAAAACGGATAGAACTGCCAGAAGCACGTAGCCATAGCGGCTCTTCCAGCCGTATCGTCTGCGGTGCAGGGTATGGAGCAGCGCCGTGTAGAAGGAGATCAGCGCGAAGAGGGCCAGCCAGGCCGCCGTCCGGACGAGCCGGTCGTTGATCCCGGAGGGCAGATAGAAGGCGTAGAGCGAGGCATGGCTGGCGTCGAGCCAGGCGGCGGCCGCCAGGGCGATGGTGAGCGCCCAAGGGAGCCACCTGCGGGCTCGTCTGGGCTGCGGGGCGGTGAACGGGAGGTGCAGGAGCAGGGAGGCGAGCCCCACGATCCCGCCGTACACGAGGACGCCGCGCGCCACCGGCCCGGGGGAGAAGGGCAGGTGCGGGTTGAGGAAGAAGATCAGTCCGGCGATGTGGGTGCCGAGGAGGACCCCTGGAGCGAGGCCCGCCAGGAGGGTGTTGATCCAACCGGGACGGGCCATGCTCAGGTACGGCGAGGCGGGGGCGTCCCCCCGGAAGTCAGACGATGAAGATCGGGCGGTCCATTTCGTGGACGAAGTTCCAATTGTAGGTGTAGCCGGGGAACTCCACCGGCACGGTGTACTCCACGCGCATCCGGAGCCGGTCTCCGTCGCGGACCACGGTCACATGGTCCTTGTCCAAAGGCAGCTTCAGGTCGGCGGCGCGCTGCAGGATGGCCTTCTTGGCATCCTCGGCCGTCGAGTTGACGCCGGCGGACCTGGCCACTTCGTCCATGTAGTCGTACAGCTCGGCGCTGGCGATCTTCACCGGGACGACCTTCACGCAGATCATCACGGCGAGCCCGAGCACCAGCAGCCAGACGATACACCCGAGGTTTCCCTCGCCGCGCTCGGCGATCCTCCTACGCATACGAACCTCCTTTGAAATCGCGCGACTAGTTTACCGCACGATGCGGAAAGTTCGCTCCCATCTCGTACTGGTGAAGAAATGGAGGGCCACCTGGGAGATCTGGCGCAGCTTGCCCGCGAACCCCGGCCATTCCACCGGTTCGGGGCCCTGGCTGTCGAACGACCAGTAGACCATGAAGGCGCGCCCCTTGACGTACTCCCGGGGCACCGCTCCCCAGACGCGCGAGTCGTTTGAGTTGTCGCGGTTGTCGCCCATGCAGAAGTAGTGGCCGGCCGGGACCGTGTACGGGCCGAAGTTGTCGCGGGTACGGTTGTTCTGGAGGAACGGGCTGCGCGGGATGATGAACGGGTCCACGTGCCACGTGTAGCTCTCGTCGTGGACCGGCTTGCCGTTCAGCTGGAGCTCCTTGTCCACGACCTCGATGGAGTCGCCGGGCAGGCCGACGCAGCGCTTGATGAAGTCGCGGTAGGGGTCCTCGGGGAACTTGAAGACCACGATGTCGCCGCGCTGGATATCCCGCACCGGCAGCAGGGAGTGTTCCAGGGCGAGAGCGGTGGGGCCGTAGATGAACTTGTTGACCAGGATGTGGTCGCCGATGAGCAGGTTCTGCTCCATGGAGCCGGACGGGATCTTGAACGCCTGCACGATGTAGGTGCGGGCGAAGGTGGCGAAGATCACCGCGATCAGGAGAGCCTCCAGGTACTCCCGCTGCCAGGACTTCTCCTGATAGTCCGCCGGAGCCGCCGGAGCCGCCGGAGCCGGCGGAGCCGGCGGAGCGGGACTGTCGTACGCGGCCGGCGGATCGGGCACGACAGGTACCTGCGGAGGTGGAAGAGTCTCGGGTTCCATGCCGCTAGCGGATGATGCGGAACGACCTGTCCCAGCGGGTGTTCGAGAAGAAGCCGAGCGCCGTGCGCACCAGGCCGGTGATCGGGTTGGTCCCCTCGGGCGGCTGGTTGCCGTTGGACCAGTAGATGAACAGCGCCCGGCCCTTGACCAGGTGGGACGGCAGGAAACCCCAGAAGCGCGAGTCGAGCGACTCGTCCCGGTTGTCCCCCATGAAGAAGTAGCGGTGCTCGGGGACGGTGACCGGGCCGAACCAGTCGCGCGGCGCGAAGGGCGGATCGGGCCGTTTGTGGATGGCGTACGACTCGTCCGCCACGTCCTTGCCGTTGAGGTAGAGATCGCCGCTGTCGACCTGGATGGTGTCGCCCGGAACGCCGATGGCGCGCTTGACGATGTCCATCCCCTTGTCGGTCTTGGAGCGGAAGATGACGATGTCCCCCCGATGGACCGCCCGCAGAGGGAGGAGCTTGCGCTCCATCTCGGTGGCCGCGGGGCCGTAGATGAACCGGTTCACGAACAGGTGGTCCCCGATCAGCAGCGTGTTCTCCATCGAGCCGCTGGGGATGTAGAAGGTCTGCACCACGAACACGTTCGTGAAGCGCAGGAAGATCGCGGCGATCAGGATCGCCTCGAAGTACTCCCGGAAGACGGACCGCTCCGCTCTCTCAGCCATGGCGGCCTAATCTACCCTCGCGGGCCGATCCCCGCAAGCGAACGCGCAGGGGCGCCAGAACGCTGGACACGCCTCTCCCCGGGGGCCGCCCCCCTCTACCCCGCCAGAACGCTGGACGCCCCGCTGCGGCTCCAATTCCTAAGTCTTTGATTCTTCAGCCTTTCCGGAGTGGCAGCGGCCTTGCCCTATGGGCTGCCGTCAACCTGGAGAGGAGGTGGCGAACGCAGGACGGAAACGAACGCAAATCAAGCAAGGGGATGACGCAGAAGCGCAGCACCTGAATTCCAAACCATGTAAGGAGCCAGCAATATGAACCGTTCCAAGCGTCTCATCGGCAGCGTGATCCTGGCGGGGCTCGTCCTCGCCGCCCTTCCCACCTTCGCGGCGGAGGCCCGCCGGGTGGTCAACGTCAACACCGCGGACGCCTCGCAGCTCGCCCTGCTGCCCCGCGTGGGTCCCAGCGTCGCCCAGAAGATCATCGACTTCCGCAAGGAGAACGGCCCGTTCAAGTCGGCCGAGGACCTGATGCTCGTCCAGGGAATCGGCGAGAAGACCTACCAGCTCCTCAAGCCCTACTTGGCCATCTCGGGCGAGACGACGCTCAAGGAGAAGGTAAAGGCGGGCAAAACGAGTCCGCCAGCCAAGGAGAAGCCGAAGAAGGAGGGCGACCGCTAACGGGAGGACTGCGGGGCGGCCGGCGAACGGCCGCCCTCTCCTATTCCCCAAGGCAAAGCTCATGAAGAGATCCGAACGGGGTTTTCAACTGGTGGAGCTGCTGGTGGTGCTCGCGCTGTTCATGCTGCTGGCGGGGATGACCGTGCCGTCGATCCTGCGCATCTCGGGCCAGTTGCGGCTGCGCCTGGCGGCCGAGGAAGTGGTGGGGGCGATGCGCCTGGCGCGGGCGCTCGCGGTGCGCCGATGCGCCAACGTGGCGCTCCAGTTCCGGCCGCGGGCGGACGGCCATGCAACCTACTCCCTCTACCGGGATGCCGACGGCGACGGCGTCCTCACCCGCGACATCGACCGCGGAGTGGATCCACAGATCGCGCCGCCCCAGCGGCTGGAGCAGATCGGCAACCAGGTGCGCTTCGGGTTCCCGCCGGGACGGCTCGCCCGCGATCCGGCTGCGCCGGGGAAGTGGCTGCGCAACGGCGACGACCCGATCCGGTTCAACAATTCCAACCTCGCGTCGTTCGGCCCGCTGGGCACGGCCACTCCCGGCACGGTCTTCCTGACCGACGGGCAGCGCGGGCTTGCAGCCGTGCGGGTCACGGGGCGGACGGGCAAGGTGAAGGTAGTCGTCTACGACTTCCAGGAAGAGGTCTGGAAGTGAAGCAGCCTTCTGTGTCCTGCTGATTGACTCGCCCTGGAGGAGCATGTAACGTGAAACGCGATGCAGGCGATCGTCGTCGTAACCACCGTCGGAACCGAAGAGCAGGCCTTCCAGATCGCGCGCGAGCTCGTAAAGCGCCGTCAGGCTGCTTGCGTCAACGTGCTGCCCGGCGTGCGTTCCGTCTACCGCTGGAAAGGGAAGATCTGCAAGGACGGCGAGCTCCTGCTCGTCATCAAGACCCTCGAGGCGGAGTTCGAAGGCGTATCGGCGACCATCCGGGAGCTGCACAGCTACGAGCTCCCGGAGATCCTCTCCTTCCACGTCACCAAGGGAGAGGCGAACTTCCTCGACTGGATCCGGAGCAGCGTGGACAAGCATGCCGACTTCTCCGACGAAGCGGAAGAGGAGCTGTCCTACGCCGATTCGGACGACTCGGAATTCTGAGGCCTCACCCGCCTGGCTCCCTCTCCCCCGGCACGGGGGAGAGGGCTGGGGAGAGGGGGAATGGGATCAAACCGCTTCAAGGGCCTGATCGAGATCGTCCAGAAGATCCTTGACGTCCTCGATCCCCACCGAAATCCTGACCAGTCCCTCCGTGACGCCGATCTCGGCCCGCCGCTCCGGCGGAATCGAGGCGTGCGTCATGGAGGCCGGGTGAGAGATCAGGGTCTCGACTCCGCCCAGGCTCTCCGCGAAGCACATCACCCGCACCCGGTCGAGCACGGCTTTGGCCGCCGCGAAGCTCCCCATCTCGAACGACATCACGGCGCCAAACCCCGACGCCTGCCGCTTGTTCAGCTCATGCCCCGGATGATCGGGCAGCCCCGGGTAGAGCACCCGCTTCACCTTCGGGTGCTTCGAGAGGTAGTCCGCCACCTGCCGCGCGTTCTCCTCGTGGCGGTCCATGCGCACCGCGAGCGTCTTGATCCCGCGCAGCACCAGGAACGAGTCGAACGGCGAGAGGATCGCGCCCACCGACTTCTGCACGAAGTAGAACCACTCGCTGTGGTCCTGGCGCGAGGGGATCAGGGCGCCGCCGATCGAGTCGCTGTGCCCGTTGATGAACTTGGTCGTGGAGTGGACGATCACGTCCGCCCCGTGCTCCAGCGGCCGTTGGAAGTAGGGGGAGAGGAAGGTGTTGTCCACGGCCAGGAAGGCGCCGCGGGCATGCGCGAGCTCCGCCGAGCCGGCGATGTCCACGATCTCCATGACCGGGTTCGTCGGCGACTCGATGTAGACCATCTTCGTCCGCGGCGTCATCGCGGCCTCGACGTTCGCGAGGTCCGTAGCGTCCACCCAGGTGAAGGTGAGGCCGTAGTTCTCCATGATCTTGGAGAAGTAGCGGAACGTGCCGCCATAGACATTGCGCGTGGCCACCACGTGGTCGCCCGACTTGAGCAGCGTGACGAGGCAGGAGATGGCGGCCATCCCCGATGCGAACGCGTGGCCGCTGACGCCGCCTTCGAGCGACGCCAGATTCGCCTCCAGGGCGAAACGGGTCGGGTTCTGCACCCGGGCGTACTCGTATTCCACGGGCTCGCCGAGCCCCTTCTGGACATAGGTCGAAGTCTGGTAGATCGGGACCGCGACGGACCCGGTGCGCGGATCGGGCTCCTGCCCGTCGTGGATCGCGCGCGTAGAAAATCCGAGATACTTGGAATCGCTTTTCACTGGAACCCTCCCCCCTATTTGCCGGCGGATTGAAGCAACCGTAACATAGCCCTCCCATGAACGAGCCCTTCACACCCATCCGCTGGCACCAGGACACCTTGCAGCTTCTCGACCAGACCCGCCTGCCCGTCGAGGAGACCTGGCTCGATTGCCAGACTCCCGAGCAGGTCGCCGACGCCATCCGCCGTCTGGCCATCCGCGGCGCGCCGGCGATCGGCGTGGCCGCGGCCTATGGGCTGGTGCTCGGCTCGGCCCGCTTCGACGAGGTCTCCCAGTTGCTGGGAAGCACCCGTCCAACCGCGGTGAACCTGCGCTGGGCCCTCGACCGGGGGCGTCATGTATACGAGCGAAACCGGGATAAAGGTCCGGAGGCGGTCCGGCAGGCGCTCCTCGATTGGGCGCACGAGCTGCACGCCGAGGACATACGGGTCAACCGCAGGATCGGGGAGCACGGCGCCGAGCTGTTCGCGCCCGGTACCCGCGTCCTCACCCACTGCAACACGGGGGCGCTCGCGACCGCCGGCCACGGCACGGCGCTGGGGATCATCCAGTCGGCCTGGGACGGGGGCAGGGTCGGGATGGTCTGGGTGGACGAGACGCGGCCTCTGCTGCAGGGGGCGCGGCTCACGGCCTGGGAGCTGAAGCGCCTGGGCATCCCGTTCCGGCTGGTCACGGATTCGAGCGCCGGCACCCTGATGGCGCAGGGCCTCGTCGACCGGATCGTGGTCGGCGCCGACCGGATCGCGGCCAACGGCGACACGGCCAACAAGATCGGCACCTACACGGTGGCGGTCCTGGCCCATCGCCACGGCGTCCCCTTCTACGTGGCGGCGCCGCTCTCGACGATCGACCGCAACACGCCCAACGGCGCGGCGATCCCCATCGAGGAGCGTCTGGGGGTGGAAGTGACGGAGGTGTTCGGAACCCAGGTGGCGCCGGACGACACGCAGGCCATGAACTTCGCCTTCGATGTGACGCCCGCCGAGCTGATCACGGCGATCGTCACCGAGGTGGGCGTGCTCGAGCCGCCGTACGAGAAGAGCATCGCCGAGGCGTTCAGTTAAGGCTTGTCACAGCGGGAGGAAGATCACCTGCCCGGCGAGCTCCCCTGGCCGGGACGCGAAAACGATCAGGCGGATTTCGTCGATTGCCTGCCCGACAGACATTTTCGAGCTCACCTCGATGAGACCCGGCATCGAAAGTCCGGCACGGACGCGAGCCCATGCGGCTGCAGTCATGGTGTTCACGTCATGTGTGAGCACCAGCCGCTCCTCTCGTGCCGCCCATTCCAGCACCGCCTCATCCTCTGCTTCCACAATGGCAGTGTCCTGCACTCGGACGAGATCCAGGTTGGGAAGGAGCCGCAAGAGCCCTCGTACGATCCGGCCGTCGAAGTTTTCGTCGGCCGCCAGGCGCAGCATCAGGCCGCGCCTGCTCGCGTACTCTGCATTCGGCCGAGGAGCCGCTCGCGCAGCTCCTGGTACTCAGGACGGCCCTCGATCTCGCGCCGAAGCTCCGAGTGCTCCCGGGCGCGCCGCTCCAGGTACTCCTCGACCTCGGATCGATGCCGGAGGTAATAGGTGATGACGGCATATACGTCCGCCAGCGACACCGCCGAGTAGTCTTGGGCGATCTCCTCGGGCGTCGCTCCTCTGTTGAAGGCGCCGATGAGCGTGTCGAGAGTGACCCGCGTTCCCGCTACCCGGATGACACGACCATCCTCGGCGAGGACCAGAGGCACGGGATCGGACACGGCGGGCAGATTCATGGGCACGATTGTATCAACGTTTGATTCCGTCCACCCCCCAAGGCCCGCAAGACGCGCGGAGGCTCGGACAGGTGTCGGAAAAGATGTCCTGGAAGAGGATGAATGGTGGAGGCGGTGGGAGTCGAACCCACGTCCGAGAAACGCGTATCGAAGGCTTCTACGTGCGTATCCCTGATGTTTTGGTTCTCGCCGTTTGCGTTTTGGAGCAGGGCACTCCGACGCGGCGGCCAGCCTCTAAATTATCCGGAAGCGGCTCGAGGCTGCCGCGACCTTAGATCCACTTTAAGTGTCGTCCTGAAAGAGCGCCGTGGATCAGGGCTCCCCCAAAGGACGTCG
>DATLNC010000010.1:0-36303 GCA_035536935.1 Thermoanaerobaculia bacterium | reverse complement strand
TACGCCCGCAAGATCCAGCTCAGCATGCTCCCCCAGGCCGCCCCCGGAGTGGACTGGCTCGACCTGGCCGCGGCCTCGCTGCCGGCGACCGAGGTGGGAGGGGACTACTACGAGTACTTCCTGATCGGCCCGTCGAAGCTCGTGCTGGTGATCGGCGACGTGGCCGGGCACGGCCTGGCGAGCGGCCTGCTGCTCTCAGGAGTGCGGAGCTGCCTCTACCTGCTGGAGGCGGACCTCGCCACGCCGGCGCCCGTGTTCGAGCGGCTGAACCACATGGTCCGGCGGACCACCGACAAGCGGACCTACGTCACCCTCCTCTGCGCCGTGCTGGACCGCGCCGAGTGCAAGCTGGAGCTGGTGAGCGCGGGCCACCCGCCCATGCTGCGCTTCGACTCGCGGACCCGCCGCTTCGACGAGGTGGGCCACGGGGCGCCCCCTCTGGGGACCTTCCTCGATGCGCGCTATGAGCCGGTCCGCGCCCCTCTGGCCCCGGGGGACCTCCTGATCTTCTACACCGATGGCCTGGTCGAGGCCCGCAACGCCCAGGACCAGGAGTACGGCGACGCCCGTCTCCAGAAGGCGGTCGCCCGCGCCGCCGACAGCCGCACCGCCCGCGAGATCCGCGACGCCGTGCTCGGCGACCTCTCGAACTTCAAGGGGGATCACGAGCAGGTGGACGACATCACCGTGGTGGTGGTGCGGGTGCGCTGACGGCGGGGCCGCCTCCTTCCTTGACCCCCCCGGGTGCGGTTGTTACGATCCAGGAGGTTCGGGTCAGGTCACCCGCCCCGCAATCCGACTCGCAAAGGAAAGCCATGAGAATCGAGCTCACCGAAGAGCAGAAGCTGCTGCAGGAGACCGTCCGCCGGTTCGCCGAGGAGGTCGTGCGGCCGCGCGCCAAGGAAATCGACGAGAGCGGGGAGTTCCCGCGCCCGTTCTTCGATCAGGCCGGCGAGCTGGGCCTCGCCGGGGTCAGTGTCCCCGAGGAGTACGGTGGCGGCGGCATGGACGCCCTCTCCTACTGCCTGGTGATCGAGGAGATCAGCCGGGTCTGCGCCACCTCGGGCGTCATCCTCTCGGTCAACAACTCCCTGGTTTGCGACCCGCTGCTCAAGTTCGGCACCGAGGAGCAGAAGAAGGAGTTCCTCACCCCGCTCGCCGCCGGCCAGAAGCTCGGCTGCTTCGCCCTGACCGAGCCCGGCGCCGGCAGCGATCCCTCCGGCCTGCGCTCCACCGCCCGGCGCGAGGGCGACGACTACGTCCTCAACGGCAACAAGGTCTTCATCACCAACGGCACCGATGCCGACATCGCCCTGGTCTTCGCCTCGGTGGACCTGGAGAAGAGGCACAAGGGGATCACCTGCTTCATCGTGCCCGCGGACACCCCGGGCTACCACCACGGCACGCACGAGTTCAAGCTGGGTGTGAACGCCTCAGGCACCACCGAGCTTTCGTTCGACAACTGCCGCATTCCGGCCCGCTGGCGCCTCGGCGAGGAGGGGGAGGGCTTCAAGATCGCCATGGCCACGCTCGACGGCGGACGCATCGGCATCGCCGCGCAGGCCGTGGGCATCGCCCAGGGCGCGTTCGAGGAGGCCCTGGCCTACTCCCAGGAGCGCGAGCAGTTCAATCAGAAGCTCGCCGAGTTCCAGGCCATCCAGTTCTACCTGGCCGACATGGCGACGGAGATCGACGCCGGACGCCTGATGACCTGGAAGGCCGCCTGGGCCAAGCAGAACCAGAAGCGCTTCTCGCTCGAAGCGGCGCAGGCCAAGCTCTTCACCTCCGAGATGGCGCAGCGGGTCACCAACAAGGCGCTGCAGATCCACGGCGGCTATGGCTACACCAAGGAGTACAACGTCGAGCGCTTCTTCCGCGACGCGCGCATCCTCGAGATCTACGAGGGCACCAGCGAGGTCCAGAAGATGGTGATCGCCGACTGGGTCCTGAAGGCCTGACATGGCCGTCCTGACCGAGACCCCGCCCGTCAGCTCCGGCGTCGACTTCGGGCTGACCGAGGAGCAGGAGCTTCTGCGCGAGCAGATCCGCCGCTTCGCCGAGGAGCGGATCATGCCCGGCGCCCAGGAGCGCGACCGCGAGCACCGCTTTCCCGTCGAGATCTTCGCGGAGATGGGGGAGCTGGGCCTGCTCGGCATGCTCGTGCCCGAGGAGCATGGCGGCGCGGGCATGGACACGCTCTCCTACATCGTGGCCATGGAGGAGATCTCCCGCGCCGATCCGGCTGTCGCGGTGACCATGAGCGTCACCAACTCGGTCTGCTGCTGGCCGATCGACCGTTTCGGCAGCGAGGAGCTGAAGCGCCGGGTCCTTCCGGATCTCGCTTCCGGAGGAGCGCTCGGCGGCTTCGGCCTGACCGAGCCCGGCGCCGGCAGCGACGTCGGGGGCATGCGCACCACGGCCCGCCGCGACGGCGACGAGTGGGTGCTCGACGGCGAGAAGGCCTGGATCACCAACGCGGGCCACGCCAAGTACTACGTGGTCGTGGCCCGGACCGATCCGGAAGCGGGCAAGCGCGGCATGTCCGCCTTCGTCGTCCCCGCGGACGCTCCCGGCTTCTCCGTGGGGCAGCCCGAGGAGAAGATGGGGCTCCGGTCGTCGCGCACGGCGCAGATCTACTTCAACGGCTGCCGCGTGCCCGCGGCCAACCTCCTGGGGCAGGAGGGGCAGGGGTTCAAGATCGCCCTGGCCACCCTGGACCACTCGCGGATCGGCATCGCGGCCCAGGCCGTGGGCATCCACCAGCGGGCGCTCGAGTTGGCGGTGCAGTACGCCAAGGACCGGCACCAGTTCGGCGTGCCCATCGCCAAGCACCAGGCGGTCCAGTTCAAGATTGCCCAGATCGCCACCGAGCTGGCCGCGGCCCGCGCGCTGACCTATGGCGCCGCCGCGCTCGACCACACCTCCCAGGCCGGGCGCCTCGCCGCCCAGGCCAAGCTCTACGCCTCCGAAGCCGCCAACCGCGCCTGCCAGGAGAGCCTCCAGCTCCACGGCGGCAACGGCTTTCACGAGGACTACGAGATCTCCCGCCTGTACCGCGACGTGCGCGTCACCACGATCTACGAAGGCACCAGCGAGATGCTGCGGCTGGTGATCGCGAGGCAGTTGCTGGCGTAGGAGAGGCGGAAGTCCGTTATACTTCCGCCAGTGGACCTCCCTTTTCTCCCGCTGCTGATCGCCTTCGGTATCGCCTTCATCATGGGAGGTTTCATCGTCTGGCTGCTGATGCGGCCCGAGGCGATGCGGCTGCGGACCACGATCGAGAAGGAGCGCGAGGCCGCCGTCGAGAGGCTGCGGCTTCTCGAGAACGCCCAGGCCAGGCTCTCCGACGCGTTCAAGGCGATGTCGTCCGAGGCGCTCCAGAACAACAACCAGAGCTTCCTCCACCTGGCCAAGGCGACCCTGGAGAAGTTTCAGGAGACTGCCAAGGGGGACCTGGAGCTGCGCCAGCAGGCGATCGGCGACCTGGTCAAGCCGTTGCGCGAGTCCCTGGAGAAGGTCGACCAGAAGATCCAGGACATCGAGACCGCCCGGGCCGTGGCCTACAGCAACCTGACCGAGCACCTGAAGGGGCTGGCCTCGGCGCAGGCCAACCTGGAGCGCGAGACGGTCAAGCTGGTGGGAGCGTTGCGGGCTCCCGCGGCGCGCGGACGGTGGGGGGAGATCCAGCTCCAGCGGGTCGTGGAGATGGCCGGCATGGTCGCCTACTGCGACTTCTCGACCCAGGTGACCACGGAGACCGATGACGGCCGGCAGCGTCCCGACCTCGTCATCCGGCTGCCGAGCTCCAAGAACGTTGTCATCGACGCCAAGGCGCCGCTCGACGCCTATCTCGACGCGCTCGAAGCCTGCGACGAGGACGCTCGCCGGAACTGTCTGCGCAACCACGCCCGCCAGATCAGGACCCACCTGCAGAAGCTGTCGGCGAAGAGCTACTGGGCACAGTTCGAGCCCGCGCCCGAGTTCGTGGTGCTCTTCCTACCCGGCGAGACCTTCTTCAGCGCCGCCCTTGAGCAGGATCCGGGGCTGATCGAGTACGGGGTGGAGCAGCGGGTGATCCTCGCCACGCCCACGACCCTGATCGCGCTGTTGCGCGCCGTGGCCTACGGCTGGCGCCAGGCGCAGGTGGAGGAGAACGCCCGCCAGATCAGCGACCTCGGGAAGAGCCTGTACGAGCGGCTGCGCACTTTCGCGACCCATCTGGTGGTGGTGAAGCGCGGTCTGGACCAGAGCGTGGAGGCGTACAACCGGGCCGTGGGCTCGCTCGAAGGGCGCGTTCTCCCCGCCGCCCGCCGTTTCCGCGACCTCGGCGCGGCCGGCGGCGAGGAGATCGAGATCCTCGACCAGATCGACAAGGTCACCCGGCTGGTGGAGGGGGACCGGGGGGAGCTGGGGCTGCTGGAGGAGAGCGGGGAAGGAGCGTCCTGACCCCCGTGTTAGAATCGCTATATGGAACGGGTTGAAGGCTATACGGTCATCTACCGTCAGGCTGAGGACGTGATCCTTGCCGAGGTGCCTGCCATTCAAGGGTGCTTCTCGGATGGTGCAACCCTGGACGAGGCGCGCGAGCGGGTGCGGGACGCCATCCTGAACTTTCTCGACGACCTCGAGGAGTCAGGGGAGGAGATCCCGCCCGACATCCTTCACGTAGAGCGAGTCCTCCTGGGCGCCGCTTGAGTCCATCCCTCCCGGCGGTCCGTGCAGCGGAGTTGACCCGGGCTCTGGAGCGGGCAGGTTTCGTGCTCCGGCGCCAAAAGGGCAGTCACCAAATCTGGTTCCATCCCCAGCTCAAGAAGCGCGTCTCGGTTCCTGTGCACACCGGAGATGTCCCGAAGGGGACCCTGCGCCAGATCCTTCGCGATGCGGATATGAGCGTCGAGGAATTTATGGCGCTGCTGTGAGCGCCCCCCTCTAGGCCTTTGTTACCACGAACGTCTTCCCGTTGTCCGCGAACTCCCAACCCTCTTCAGCCCGGAGCTCCGGGTGCGCTTCGAGGAACTCCTGGAAGGCCAGAGGCTGGCCGCGGTCGGTTGCGCCGCCATAGGAGTGCCAGTCGTCGAAGAGCAGGACGGTGGTGGGGCTCAGCAGGTCCGCGATCCAGGCGAGCGCCTCCTGCGTCGAGGAGTACAGGTCGCAGTCGAGGACGACCACCGCGGCGGGACGCATGGGCCGGTCGCGCTTCAGCTCCTCGGTCAGCGAGTCGCTGAAGAAGCCCTCGATCAGCTCGGCCCGGGACCAGTCCAGGCCGTGGCAGCTCAGGTTGCCGATGACCTCGTCCTTGCCGCAGGCGAACTGACCCTCGAAAAACTCCCCCTCGCCCTCGTCGACCCCCTCGACCCGCGGCAACCCCTGGAACGAATCGAAGCCCCAGAAGCGCGTCTCGTTCAAGCCGAGCCTGTTGCAGGCCTGCTGCGCGCTCAGGAAGGTATAGCCGCGGAAGACGCCAAACTCGTAGTAGTCCCCATCCTGGCCGCGCTCCTTCATGAGCTCGAAGGCCCTTTCGATCGCGCCTGGCGCTCCCGGGCTCAAGGTCCGGAAGGAACCGTTCATCCGATGGTAGATCCTGGACGCGAGGCGATAGAGAGGGGGCGTCCGGCGCAGAGCCTTCTCGATCAGCTTCTTCGGCCGCAGCCGTTTCCTCTCCGGTGCCTCGTGGACCAGCGGGCTCGCCATCTCTTTTGTCTCCTTACGAGGCCCGCCGGGCCAGATCGCCCAGGTAGCCGTTCTCGAAGTACCAGCGGGCGGTGTGCCGGATGCCCTCCCGCGGATCGATGCGCGGCACGTAGCCGAGGACGCGCTGGGCCTTCTCGAAGGAGAACGCACGGTTCTTGCGGAAGAAGTCGGCCCTGCGCCGGTGGAGCGGGGGCTCCAGGTGCAGCGGCCGGCAGATCGCCTCGCACGCCGCGGCAGCCATCATCAGAGGCCACATGGGCAGATGGCCCGTCGGGGGTACGACTCCCACGGCGTCCGCGACCAGGTTCACCATCTCGTCGAGCCGCAGGTAACGCGGCCCGGCCAGGATGAACACCTGCCCGAGCGCCTCCGGACGCTCGGCGCAGAGGAGCATGCCGTCGACCAGGTCGTCGATGTAGACCAGGTGGTAACACGTCTCGCCCGATCCGAACATGCGGAAGCTGCCGTTCTGGATGGTGCGGAAGAGCTTGAGCAGGCGCAGGTCGCCCGGGCCGTAGATGGCGGCGGGGCGCACGATGGTGCCGGGCAGGCCCTTGGCAAAGGCATCCCGGGCCGCCGTCTCGCCGGCCAGCTTGGTGCGCTGGTAGATGTCGCCCGGGTTCAGCGGGGAATCCTCGGTGGAGGGCACTTCCTGCACGTCGCCATGGACGCCGACCGTGCTGCAGTGGATCACCCGCTCGACGCCCTGCCGGCACGCCGCCGCCAGGATGTTCTCGGTGCCGCCGACATTTACATCGTAGTAGTAGGCATCCGGATGACCCGCGGTGCGGTAGACGGCCGCGACGTGAAAAATTTTCCGGGCCCCCTCGGCTGCCCGCTCCACGTCTGCCGCCCGGGTGAGATCCCCCTCGATGATCTCGATGCCCTGATCGAGGAGAGGCTGCACGTTGGCGTGAGGGCGAACCAGGGCGCGGACGCGGTGTCCGAGCTGCTGCAGCCGGCGGACCAGGTGCCCGCCGGCGAATCCCGTGGCTCCGGTGACAAGGACCGTTTGAAGCCCGGTCGCGGCTGCGCGGATGATGTCGGGATGGGAGCCTGCCAGCAAGATAGATTCGACCCGTCAGTCAATTGCCTGAACGGGTCGAATTACTAGCAAAATGCGTACCTGACTCCACTCGTGAGGCAGGGAGGACAGCTCTAGAGGAAGGTCTCGACCTTGCCCTTCTTCTTGAGATCCGCGACGCGGGCCTGGAGGCGCTCGCCGGCCTGGCGCTGCTGGAGCATCTGGGTGATGCGGGGCCTGGCCTCCTCAAACGGAACGGCGCTGGCGGCCTCGCGCTCCACGAGTTGGATGATGTGGTAACCGAACTGGGTCTCCACGACGCCGCTCAGGTCGTTCGGCTTGGTCAGGGCGAAGGCGGCCTTCTCGAAGGCGGGCACGGTCTGGCCGCGGGCCATCCAGGAGAGATCGCCGCCGCGCACCTTGGAGCCGGGATCGTCCGAATTCTCGGCCGCGAGCTTCGCGAAGTCCTCGCCGCCCTGGATCTTCTTGAGAAGGTCCTCGGCCTTGTCCCTGGCCTTCTGCCTGTCCGCGGCGGCGGCGGTCGGCTCCGCCCGGATGAGGATGTGCCGCAGGTGGGCGCGCTCCGGCCGCTGCATTTTGTCCAGGTTCTTGTCGTAGAACTCGCGCGCCGCCTGATCGGTCACCGCGACCTCGTTCATGATCTTGGTGCCGACGTACTTCTGGATGACGGCCTCCTGGCGCAGCTTCTCCTGCAGCTGCTTTTCGCTCAGCCCTTCCTGCTCGAGGGCCTTCTTGTAGGCGGCCTCGTCGGGGAAGCGGCCGCGCAGCGCCGCCAGCTGGGGCTTGAGCTCCTCGTCGCTCACCGTGACCCCCTGGCGCCTGGCGTCCTCGAGCAGCAGCGTCTGGGCGACCATGCCCTCGAGGATCTGCTTGTAGAAGGCGTCGTCGAGCGGGGGCACCTGCTGGCCCCTGCTGACCGCGGCCATCTGGGCCTGCATCTGCCTGGCCTGCTGGAGCAGGTCGTCCTTGGTGATCTTCTTGCCGTTGCACTGGGCGACGACGTCCGGCATCTTGGAGGTGTCGGCCGGCCTGGCCGGGGCGGCGCCGGGAAGGGCCCCGAGCTGGCCCGGGGCCGGAGCCGTGGCGGTATTACCTGCACTACCTGCACTCGAGCCCGCGCCCGGAGCGGCGCTCGCCGACGGGGCGCCCTCCTGGGACGGGTTCTCGGCGGCCGCGCTGTCCTCGGGGCTCTTGTCGCAGGCCGCGAGGCCGGTCAGGAGCAGGGCGAACGACAGGGCGAGGAACTGCGGAAAGCGGGAGCGTCTCGTCATGGATCGGTTCCTTGTTCGGGGTGAGTAGAGGCCCGCGGCCGCGGACCCTGAGCCTAGTGGTGTAACCGGAGCGGAGCGGGCATTATTCGCCGGGCCGGCTCAGCCTGTAAGCACCTTCAGCAGTGCGGCGGTAGTGTAGCAACGGACGCTGGGAATCTGAAGGTCCCGGTCATTGGACCACAGCGGCAGGTCCAGCGTACGCGAGAGGGCCAGCGGGTGAGCGTCATCCGGATCGCGATCCCCCAAAGTCGCCCTGGCCCAGGGCAGGACGTCTTTGTAGAACTCTTCGGGATGGACGCGCAGGGCCAGCAACTCGAGCTGCAGCTCCACCGTGGCCTGTACCAGCCTGTACTTCCCGGCGAGCCGGGGCAGGTACTCCAGCACTTCGTTTCGATTGAATAGAGTCGTGTGGACTGGGACCTCGAACTCCTCGAAGACCCTCAAGGCAGCCTTGCCGATGACGGCCGAAAGAAGAACGTTGGCATCAGCGACTACGCCGGCGATGGGCATTGAAATCCTCTTGGATTTCCTCTTCCGTGACGCCCTGCGCCTCCAGGCTCTCGGAGATGTGCCGCCCCAGAAGAGAGAGCAGCTCCCGCCTCAGATCATCTGACTGAGCCCCAGTCTCCTCCAACGGCAGGTATACGCCCGAAACTCGTCCCCCATGGGTCACGAGAACGGGCTCATCTCCACCCAGAGCTTCGATTTCTGCGGTTTTCATCTCCAGTTCCTCAAGTGATTAGAGGTCGACGGCTGCCGGATCGTTCCAGAGCCTCCCCAGGTCGACTTCCAGCCCGTCGAACCCATCCGGCTGGAAGAGGGCATCCCCTTCGACGGCCTCGACGATGCTGTAGACCCCGTCGCGCAGGACGAGGCGCTCGAGGGTGCGGGCCTCGGGATCGAGGAGCCAGTACTCCGGAACTCCGATCGCGGCGTAATCGTACAGCTTGCGGACGCTGTCCTTGGACCGGCTGGACGGCGAGATGACCTCGACGACGAGGTCGGGCCGTCCGCGCTCCAGCCCCTTCTCCTGGCCGGAGGGAGGATTGCCCTTGCGGTAGAACTGGACGTCCGGCATGGTGCCGCGCCGTTCGTCGATCCTGAGCCGGTATCCGGAGGCGAGCACCTGGCCGGCTTTGCGCGACCAGGACCACTGCGTCAGGATGGCGATCAGGGCTGCCACGATCCGTTCATGTGTCCAGGTCGGCGATTCGATCTCCACGAACTGGCCGTCCAGGAGCTCACGCGGATCGTCCTCGTCGAGATCGACGAAGTCGGGCCAGGTGTAGGGACCCATCTGGGCATTTGGCCGGAATTGCTTCATCACGCCGGGAAGTGTACCAAAGTAGGCTCGGTTATAATTTGCGGGCTCGACGACCCGTGCCCACCCCGAAAGGAGCCCTGAATGGCTGTCAAGGACGAACCGATCGCCGCGCCCGAACAGGCTGCGCAGGCTGTGGATACCGCATACAAGGACGACGTCCTCGACACCATGGCCGAGGCGCGCCGGCGCTGGGAAGCTGCCAAGGCGAAGCACGAGGCGAAGATCCCGGCCTGGAAGGAGGACTTCACCACCGTCTCCGGCATGGAGATCCCCCATCTGGTGACCCCGGAGCAGACCTCCCGGATCGATCCCATCCAGGATGTCGGCATCCCCGGCGAGTTCCCGTATACCCGCGGCATCCATCCCACGGGCTACCGGGGGAAGCTGTGGACCATGCGCCAGTTCGCGGGCTTCGGCACCGCCGCGGATACCAACCAGCGCTTCAAGTACCTCCTCTCCCAGGGCCAGACCGGCCTCTCCGTCGCCTTCCACCTGCCCACCCTGTACGGGTATGACTCGGACCATTACATGTCCAGGGGCGAGGTGGGGAAGTGCGGCGTCACGGTCGACACCCTGGCGGACATGGAGGCCCTCTTCGACGGCATCCCCCTGGGCGAGGTCACGACCTCGATGACCATCAACTCCACCGCGCCCATCCTCTTCGCCATGTACCTGGCGGTAGCGGAGAAGCAGGGGGTGGACGTCAAGAAGAACGTGTCGGGCACGCTCCAGAACGACATCCTCAAGGAGTACATCGCGCAGAAGGAGTACATCTTCCCGCCGCGCCCCTCGATGCGGCTGATCACCGACCAGTTCTCCTTCGCCGCGCAGCACGTGCCGCGCTGGAACACGATCTCGATCTCGGGCTACCACATCCGCGAGGCGGGCTCGACCGCGCTGCAGGAGCTGGCTTTCACGCTGCGCGACGGCATGGAGTACGTCCAGTACGGCATCGATGCGGGTCTCGACGTCGACGAGTTCGCGCCCCGGCTGTCCTTCTTCTTCAACAGCCACAACGACTTCTTCGAGGAGATCGCCAAGTTCCGCGCCGCCCGCCAGATCTGGGCGAAGGTGATGCGCGAGCGCTACGGCGCCAAAAACCCGCGCTCCTGGATGTGCCGCTTCCATACCCAGACCGCCGGCTGCTCGCTCACCGCCCAGCAGCCGTACAACACCGTGGTGCGCACCACGGTGCAGGCCCTGGCCGCGGTGCTCGGCGGCACGCAGTCGCTGCACACCAACTCGCTCGACGAGACCCTGGCGCTCCCCACCGAGGAGAACGCCCGCATCGCGCTGCGCACGCAGCAGATCCTGGCCCACGAGTCCGGCGTCATCAACACGGTGGACCCCCTGGGCGGGAGCTGGTTCGTGGAAGAAATGACCCGCCGCATGGTGGACGGCGCCTTCGACTACATCCGGCGCATCGACGACTTCGGCGGCATGGTCGAGGCGATCGAGGCCGGTTTTCCTCAGCGCGAGATCATGGACGCCGCTTTCGCCTACCAGCGGGCGTTCGAGGACAAGGAGAAGCTGATCGTCGGCGTCAACGCCTTCCAGCTCGAGAACGAGCCGCCGATCGACATCCTGTACATCGCGGACGACCTCGCGGACCGGCAGATCGCCGCCATCGACGAGGTCAAGAGCCGGCGCGACGCGGCCGAGGTGGCGCGCACGCTGGACACCCTGAAGAAGGGCGCGGCCGGCACCGAGAACACCATGCCGCTGATCCTCGACTGCGTGAAGGCCTACTGCACGGTCGGGGAGATCAGCGACGCCCTGCGCGACGTGTACGGCACCTACGAAGAGCCTGCGGTCTTCTAAGGCTCGCCGCCTCCACCGGCCGCGAGCTCTCTTTTCGGAGCATCCGCCGTTCCGGCAGATCTCCGCTGCGTCCGGATGCTCCGAAAACCCAGGTTTCCGCCTTCGGGGTCTATGATTATGCTCCGAGTACAGACGCTTTAGGAGCATAGGAACTTTTTCGAGGCGCAGACAACCTCGCTTTGGGAGCATAATCGTTTGCTTTCGGAGCAAAACGATTCACTTCGGAGCTTCATGCTCACGCTTTAGGAGCATAATTGTCCGCCAGAGCCCTCGCAATAACCCCGGATGCTCCGAAGTCGAGGGGAATCCACTCTCGGGAATATGTACTTGCTCCAAAATAATTTGGGATGGGAGCATCCCCTCGTGGGGGAGAGCCTCGGGAAGGTGGATTCGGAGCATCCGCGGGAGAGGGAACGGGGGAGGGCCTCTGCTACAATCCGCCGCCATGAGTGAGAGACGGTTTCGCATCCTGATTGCCAAGCCGGGGCTGGACGGCCATGACCGGGGGGCCAAGGTGGTGGCGCGGGCGCTGCGCGACGCGGGCTACGAGGTCATCTACACCGGCCTGCGCCAGACGCCGGAGCAGATCGCTGCCGCCGCGGTCCAGGAGGACGTGGATGCGGTGGGGCTGTCGATCCTGTCCGGCGCCCACAACGTCCTGCTGCCCGAGATCACCCGGCTGCTCAAGGAGCAGGGGGCAGGCGATATCCTGGTTTTTGCCGGCGGGATCATCCCGGAGCAGGACATGGAGGGGCTGAAGGCCGCGGGGATCGAGGCGATCTTCCTGCCTGGCACTTCGACCCGGGACATCGTCCAGTACCTGCAAGGCCGCCTCGCCGCCTGACGTTGCCTGAATCGCTCCCTAACCCCTGAAGCGAGAACGGTTTGACGGCCCGCCGTCCAGGGTGTTAGTTTACATGCCGCAAGTATCGGAGGGCTCATGAGAAGACGGATTCTGCTGGCCGATGACAGTGTCACCATCCAGAAGGTCATCGAGCTGACCTTCATGGACGAGGACTATGAGGTCCGTGCGGTCAGCAACGGCGACGATGCCATCAGGGCGATACCCGAGATGGACCCGGACTTCGTGATCGCGGACGTCCATATGCCGGGCGCCAACGGTTACGAGGTCTGCCGGCGCTCCAAGGAGAGGCGGCCGGATGTGCCGGTGCTGCTCCTGGTGGGCACCTTCGAGCCGTTCGACGAGGCCCAGTCCCGCGCCGTGGGCGCCAACTCGTTCCTGAAGAAGCCGTTCGATTCCCAGGAGCTGCTGCAGCGCGTCGGCGAGCTCCTGTCGCGGGGCGCCGCCGCTCCGGTGTCCGCGCCCGCGCCCGAGCTGAGCCCCTTTGCCGAGCCGAGCCCTTTTGCCGAGCCGGCGCAGGAGTGGGGCGGCTTCGAAGTGGAGGCCGAACCCGCCGAACCCGCCGAACTCGCCGAACCCGAGGCCGAGCCCTTCAGCGCGGGCAGCGAGTTCTCCCTGGAAGAGCCGCCGACCGACACCTGGCGGACAGGCCGCGGCTATGTCACCCCTGAGCCGGACAGGGATCAGATCTTCGAGCTGGAGGAGGAGCCCGCGGCAGCTCCGACGCCTCCGGACAGCGTGTTCGGCTTCGAGCCCCAGCCGATCGCGGCCTCTCCCAGGTCTGCCGGCTTCGAGCTCCCGCCCCTGTCGGAAACCGAGCGCCTGGGCGTGCCCGAGGCTTCGGCTCCCCTCCTGGACAGCCTGGCGGAGACGGAGCGCCGCATCGAGGGATCTTCCTTGAGCGCTCCCCATAGCCTGGACGAGTCGCACGAGCCGCAGGCCGATTCTCGGGAGGCCCGCATGGCAGTTCCGCCCGCGATGGCCGCGGGGATGGCGGCGGTGGCGGGGAATGGCGACCTGAGCGACGCGGACGTGGACCGCATCGCGCGCCGGGTGGTCGAGCTGCTCGGGGACAAGGCCGTGCGGGACGTGGCGTGGGAAGTCGTCCCCGATCTCGCGGAGGTCGTTATCAAGGACCGTCTGCGCGAGCTCGAGAGCCAGGCCGAGAATCTCGAATAGAGCCTCTTCCCGCTTTCGAAGGTTGTCGCACGGGCGCCCTCGGAGGCGCCCTTTCCATTGAGGATGAGATGGTGTTGACCGAAACAGAGACTCCGAGCCCTGGCGCCGAGATGGACAAGCGCTTCGACCCCCAGAGCTACGAGGCCAGGTGGCAGCGGCTGTGGGCGGAGATGGGCATCTTCAAGGCCGAGGCGCCATCGGACAAACCGCGCTTCTGCATCATGATCCCGCCGCCGAACGTCACCGGGAAGCTGCACGTCGGCCATGCCCTTCAGACCACGATTCAGGATCTCCTGACCCGCTGGCGGCGCATGCAGGGGTACAACGCCCTCTGGGTCCCCGGCACCGACCACGCCGGCATCGCCACCCAGCTCATGGTGGAGCGCCAGCTCGCCAGCGAGGGGACCACCAGATCCGAGCTGGGCCGCGAGCTCTTCCTGGAGCGGATGTGGCAGTGGAAGGTGCAATACCAGGACAACATCCAGAGGCAGCTCCAGCAGCTCGGCGCGAGCTGCGACTGGACCCGCGAGCGCTTCACCCTGGACGAGGGGCTCAACCGCGCCGTGCGCGAAGCCTTCGTCCGCCTCTACCGCGAGGGGCTCATCACCCGCGGCGAGTACCTGGTGAACTGGTCGCCCGTGCTCGGCACGGCCGTGTCCGACCTGGAGGTGGAGGCGAAGACCGTCCAGGGCAAGCTCTACCACATCGCCTATCCCATCGAGGGGAGCGACGAACGGATCGTGGTGGCCACGACCCGGCCCGAGACCATGCTCGGCGACACGGCGGTGGCGTTCAGCCCCGACGACGAGCGCTACAAGGGTCTGCACGGCAGGTCCGCGGTCCTCCCGCTGGTGGGACGGCTCCTTCCCTTCGTGCCCGATCCCGCGGTGGACATGGAGTTCGGCACCGGCCTCGTGAAGATCACGCCGTTCCATGATCCGTTCGACTTCGAGCTGGCGCGGCGCCACGGCCTGCCCGGCGTGTCGGTGATCGGCCGCGACGGCCGCATGACGGGCGAGGCGGGGGAGGGCTTCGCCGGCCTCGACCGTTTCGAGGCGCGGGCCAAGGTGGTCGAGCAGCTCCGCGACCAGGGCTACCTGATCAAGGTCGAGGACCATACGCACACCGTCGGCCACGGCCAGCGCAGCGGCGAGCCCATCGAGCCCCTGGTCTCCACGCAGTGGTTCTGCGACATGACCGGCATGGCCAGGCAGGCCATGGATGCCGTGCACGACGGCCGTCTGACCCTGCTCCCCGAGACCTGGGTCAAGACCTGGGACTACTGGCTGGATTCCATCAAGCCCTGGTGCATCTCGCGCCAGCTCTGGTGGGGCCACCAGATCCCGGCCTGGTACACGGAGGATGGCCGGATCATCGTGGCCCACGATGCCGAGGAGGCCGCAACGCTCGCGGGCACCGGCGAGCTGGTCCAGGATCCCGACGTGCTCGACACCTGGTTCTCCTCGGGCCTCTGGCCGTTCTCCACGCTCGGATGGCCGGAGGACACGCAGGACATGCGGACGTTCTATCCGACCGACGTGCTGGTCACCGGGTACGACATCCTCTTCTTCTGGGTGGCGCGCATGGTGATGATGGGGATGCACTTCACGGGCGAGGCGCCGTTCCAGTTCGTACACCTGACGGGCCTGGTTCGCGACGCCGAAGGCGTGAAGATGTCCAAGACCAAGGGCAACGTGCTCGATCCGGCCGAGCTGGTTGCCGAGTACGGCGCGGACGCTCTGCGCTTCACCCTGGCCTCGCTCGACAGCCCGGGCCGCGACATCCCGCTCAACCCGGACCAGATCGCGGGCTACCGCGCTTTCGGCAACAAGATCTGGAACGCGACCCGTTTCGCGCTTTCCAGGGTGGGCGACGCGCGGGTGCAGGCCGAGATCGACCCCGAGGGGCTCGCCGCGCCCGAGCGCTGGATCCTGTCGCGCCTCTCCAGCACGGCCGGGGAGATCGACTCGCGCCTGGAGACCTTCCGCTTCGACGAGGCCTGCCGCAGTCTCTATCACTTCTTCTGGGGCGATTTCTGCGACTGGTACATCGAGCTGGCCAAGCCTGCGCTCATGGGCGACGCGCCCCGGCCCCGGGTGGGGGAGGTGCTGCTCACGGTGCTCGACCGCAGCCTGCGGCTCCTGCATCCGCTCATGCCGCATCTCACCGAGGAGCTCTGGCAACGCCTGCCTGGGCACGAGGCCATCCATCCGCAATCGATCGCCCTGGCTCCGTACCCGCGGGCCGAGGCGCGGTGGAACTCTCCCGAGGTGGAGAGCGGCATGGCTGCCCTCATCCAGATCGTGAGCCGGGTGCGCGCCATGCGGACGGAGACCGGCATCCCGCCCAAGGCCAGGGTGGACCTGTTCCTTCATGGCGAGCCGGAGACCGTCCGCTTTTTGTCCGAGCAGGCGCTGCTCTCCTTCCTCGCCCGGGTGGAGAAGATCGGCACGGGTACGGGTCCGGAAGGATCCCGCCGCGACGTGGTGGCCGGCGTCGAGATCGCGCTCGTGGTGGAGAAGCAGGAGATGTCGCCGATGGCAGACGCCGAGCGCAGCCGGCTGGCCAAGGAGCTGGAGAAGCTGGAGACCGAGATCTCCCGTTCCGAGACGCGGCTCTCCGACGAGCAGTTCCTCGCCAAGGCGCCGCCGCACGTGGTGGCCAACGGCCGGGCCACCCTCGCCCAGATGCAGGAGCGCAAGAGCACGCTCCGGTCCACCCTGGGCCTGTGAATATGGAAGATTTCGGCCGCTACCTCGGCGAGATCGAACGGCTGCGCCCGGAGCGCACGCCCGAGAATCTCGTCCTCCTGCCGGTCGTGGACTCGACGAACCGCATCGCGCGCGCCATCGTCCAGGAGTACGAGACCGAGGAGCAGCCGCTCCCGCCTCTCCTGATCCTGGCCCTGGAGCAGAGCGGCGGGCGCGGCCGGCAGGGGCGCACCTGGGCGAGCCCGGCGGGGAAGGGGGTCTATGCCACCCGGGTGCTGACCGTGCAGGATGCGAGTGTCCTCCAAACCCTGCCGCTCCTGGTCGGCATCGGGCTCTGCCGCGCGCTCGCTCCTCTTGCTTGCCGTCTCAAGTGGCCGAACGACCTGCTGGTGGAAGGGAAGAAGATCGGCGGCATCCTCATCGAGGCCATGGTCCACACGGAGGGGGAGTCCCGAGCCTTGATCGGCTTTGGAGTCAACGTCTCGCAAGATCCGGAGATGCCGGAGACTGCGACGTCGGTCCAGCGCCTCGGCGGCACGGGCTCCGTGGAAGATGTGACCTGGAAGCTGGTCGAGGGGCTCGAGCGAGAGCTGGAGCATCTGGGCGACCTCGCCTACGCCGCGGCGGCCTACCGCGAGCTTTCGGTCCACCGGCCCGGCGACCGGATCGTTTGCCGGGTCGGGGAAAGTACGGTCCAAGGGGCGTTCGTGGAGATCGATGACCAGGGGCGGCTCGTCCTGGACAATGGACAGCGGCTCAGCTCGGGAGAGGTGCTTTCTTGAACGGACGCAAGCGCGCCAAGGGAACCACCGGCCTGCTGGTGCTGGTGGACGTGGGCAACACGAATACGGTGTTCGGCGTCTACCAGGACGACGAGCTGACCGAGAGCTTCCGCTTCTCGACCGATCACGAGCGCACGGCGGACGAGTACGGCGCCCTGCTGCTGCCGCTCTTCCAGCGCGGGGGGATCGATCCCACGACCGCCGAGGCGGTGGTGATCTCCTCGGTGGTGCCGCCGCTCCATTTCACCCTCGACCAGATGGCCCGCCGCTATTTTGGAAAGAGACCGCTGTTCATCGAGCCGGGCGTGCGCACCGGCATGCCGATCCGTTACGACAACCCGACCGAGGTCGGGGCGGACCGCATCGTCAACGCGGTGGCGGCGCGCGAGCTCTACGGCGCGCCGGTGATCGTGGTGGACTTCGGCACGGCGACGACGTTCGACCTCGTCAACGCAGCCGGGGAGTACGCGGGCGGCATCATCACGCCGGGGATCATGATTTCCGCGGAAGCTCTCTTCGCCCACGCCTCGCGGCTCTACCGGGTCGACGTGCGCAAGCCCGCGGAGCTGATCGGCAAGAACACGGCCGGCGCCATGCAGGCCGGCATCTACTACGGCTATATCGGCCTGGTGGACGGCATCCTCGAGCGCCTGCTCGCCGAGATGCCCGGGGTCAAGTCCGTGGTCGCCACGGGCGGGCTCGCGGACCTGATCGCCGAAGGCTCCAAGTACATCCGGCAGGTCGATCCCATGCTCACCCTGGTCGGCCTCAAGCTGATCTACGAGAAGAACCGGCACGCCTGAATGGCGGACGATCATCTGTACTTCCAGGCCGTCGAGGAGATCTTCGTGCGGCTGCGCGGCGCGCCGCTGCTTCTCTCGCCGGCCGACTGGCAGG
Source organism: Thermoanaerobaculia bacterium (assembly GCA_035536935.1). GTDB lineage: Bacteria > Acidobacteriota > Thermoanaerobaculia > Multivoradales > UBA5704 > DATMER01. Next base: position 18,720 of record DATLNC010000010.1, on the reverse strand, counting down.
TGGCGAGCCGCTGGCACAACGAAGGGGTGCCGCTCGACCTGATCGGGCGCGTGCTGGAGGAGGTTTTCGCCAAGCGCCAGGAGCGGGGCACGAAGGGGAAGATCAACAGCCTCCGCTACTGCGCCCCGGCCGTGGAGGCCGCCTGGGCGGATCTCCGTGAGATGACAGCCCCGGGCGAGCGCACTCCAGCCGACCCTCTGGACATCGCCTCCCGGCTGCGCAATCTCGCCGCGGCCGTGCCAGCCGCTTTTGCGGCGAGGGTGGCTGCCCTGCACGGAGATGCCCCGTCCGTGGAAGCGGCGCTGTCCGCCCTCGACCGGGAGATGCTGGCCGCGTCTGCCGAGTCCCTCGCGGCGGATCTGCGCGAGGAGGTGGAGGCCGCGGTGGAGAAGACCCTGGACGCGCTCAAGGCCCGCCTCCCCGCGGACGAGCTGGAGCGCTCCCGCGAGCGTTTGACCTATCAGGTCCTCCGCCAGCGGCTCGGACTGCCGGTCCTCTCTTTGTTCTCCCCAGAAGCTCAGACCGACCGGTAGGCCATGTAGAGGATGTGGGCGTGGGGGTAGCCCCGGCCCAGCTCCACCGCCGTGAAGCGCTCGAAGCCGAGGCGGGCGAGCCGGGTGTGCATCTGGTCCCGCGTCTCGTAGCTGAAGGCCTCTCCCATCGTCATTCCCAGCAGGTCAGCCACCTTCTCCTGCCCACGGTTCCACAGCCCCTTGAGGCGGTGCGCGGGGTCGATCTCCTTGATCAAGAGCGCGCCGCCGGGCGCAAGCCGGTCATGGGCCTGGCTTAGCAGCCCGTCCCAGCCGGCGACCGGGACGCGGCAGAGGACGTCGAAGACGGTCACGGCGTCGAACGTGCCCGTCACGGCATCGCTGTATCCAGCTACGAAGCGGACCCGCGGGTGGCGCCAGGTGGCGAGCGGTTTGCGCGCGTCCGGCTCGACGGCGACCACCTCGGAGGCTCCGGCCTCCACGGCCAGGCGGGCGAAGGTGCCATGGCCGGCCCCGAGGTCGAGGATGCGGGCCTGGGGAGGCAGGAACGGGAGCACCCGCAGGAAGGGGCAGGTCAGGAACCGGCCGACCGCGTGCAGGCGCACCGGCAGCGGCGCCGCGGCGTAGCTCCGGCGGACCAGGGCGAAGGCCGGCCCGAAAAAGAGAGAGACAGGGGCTGTTCCCATGGGGCGGAGCATATATAATCAGCCGTCTTTCCAAACCGGTCTGATGAACGAACCGAGCCCTTCACGCTTCGCGAGCTGGCGGCTGCGGTCCCCCTGGTTGCTCCTGGGACTGGCCGCGGTGGCTGCCGTGCGCCTGCTCACCCTGCCCATGAGCATCTGGGAGTGGGACGAGGTCCTGTTCGTCCGCGGCATCGCCCGCTTCGATCCCCTGCACCACAGCCCGCACCCGCCTGGCTATCCGCTGCTGATCGGGCTGGGCAAGGCGATCACATGGATCACGGGCGATCCGTTCACCAGCCTGGTCGCGCTCGGCGTGATCTCCTCGTGCATCGGTTTCGTGGCGCTCGCGGCGGCGTTCCGCTCGTTCGCAGGCGGGGGGGAGGAGGGGGAGCGCGCGGGGATCATCGGGGCGCTGCTGTTCTGTTTCTCGCCGGCCATGCTGGTGTACGGGCCGCTCGCCCTCTCCGATGCGCCGGCCCTGATGTTCCTGGCCCTGTCGCTCGCCGCGGCGGCGCGGCTGATCGGGACGCGGGGGGCGGCGGCGCCGGCCGTGGCTCTCGGCCTGTCCGCCTCGGCGGCGATCGGCTGCCGGCCGCAGCTGGCACTGGCGGTGCTGCCGATGCTCGCGGTCGCGCTCGCCCTGGCCGGCAGGCGGAGGGCCTGGGGCATGGCGGTCGGATCCTTCACGGCGCTTTCGCTGGCCTGGTTCGTTCCGCTGCTCGTGGCCATCGGCGGACCGTCCGCCTTCGTGCCGTTCCTCTCCAAGCAGGCGGCCTTCGTCGTGCAGTACGACACGAACGCCTCGCGGGCCGGAATGAGCTGGGTGGGCGTGGCGAAACGGTTCCTCGCCCATCCCTGGGGCGACCGGTGGCTCTCCTTTCCGGTCCTCGCCCTGGCCGGCGCCGGAGCAGCGGTGGCGGTCGCCCGCCGTTTCCGGACCGCACTCCCCCTGGCCGTCCTGACGGGTATCGAGCTGACCTTCGCCCTGTCGGTGATGAACGCGCAGGATGCGGTGCGCTACGCCCTGCCCGGCATGCTGGGGATCGCCTTCGCGGCCGGGGTCGGGGCGGAGTTTTTCGCGCGGCGCGTGCGGATGCCGGCTGCCGCCTATGTGCTGGCCGGGCTGCTCGCGGCGGGCTCCGTCCACTACACCCAGCCGCTGCTCGCGGCGCGCTCGCGGACTCCGTCGCCGCCAGTCCAGGCTGCCCTCTGGGCGCGGAAGAACCTGTCGCCATACACGGCTTACCTCGTAGAGCCGGGCATGGCAGCGTACGCGGACTACTTCTTTCCCAAGTCGGAAAGGGTGCTGATCGACGAGGGGCTGGAGCGCTTCGCCGGCAAGCGGGGCAAGCCGGTCTATCTCCTGGGGGATGGCGAGAGCGCCTGGCCGGGGGCGCAGACCTTCCGCTGGCCGGAGAGCGATGCCTACGGCAAGCTGAGCCGGGGCGGCCTGTACAGGGTCGTCTCCCTGTCTCCGATCTACCCAGGGCGCCGATACCGGGTCGCGCGCGGTGTCTATGGCTACGAGCCGAGCGCCCGCGAGGCGCGATGGCGATGGCTGGGTCCGGACGCTGCGATGGGCGTCTTCCCGGCCGGTGCAGCCAGGGCGGCCCTGACCGTCGCGCTTCCCGGTTCGGTACCCTGGCCCTCCAACCGGGTGACCGTCACGGTCGGCGGCGTTCCCGCGGTTGAGTTGGAGGTCCCGCGAGGCGGGCGGAAGACCGTGAATCTGCCTCTTCCACCGGGTAAGGAGGTGGAGATCACCTTCCGGTCCGCGGCCTCCTTCGTTCCGGCCGAGACGGGTAGCGGGCCCGACACTCGCCGCCTCTCTGTACAGCTCCTCGATCTCGAGGTGCTCAGCCTCTGAGGGGCACGGATATGAATAAATCCTCAAATCCGATGTCTGTCTCCCTCGTGATCCCGATGTACAACGAGGAGGAGAGCATCGCGCATGCCATCGATTGCGCGGCCGCGGCCCTGGAGCCGTTCGACCACGAGATCATCATCGTCGACGATGCCTCGACCGACGGCTCGGCCGATATCGTGCGCGCCGAGATGGCGGCAAACCCGTGCATCCGGCTGCTGCAGCACGAGGTCAACCGCAAGCTCGGCGGAGCGCTCAAGACGGGCTACGGAGCGGCGGTGAAGGACGTGGTGGTGTACATGGATGCCGACCTGCCGTTCGATCCCGAGGTGATCGGCAAGGCGATGCAGGCCCTGCGCGTCACGCGGGCCGACATGATCGCCGGCTACCGCCTCGACCGCACGACGGAAGGGTTCCGGCGCACGGTCTACTCGTACCTCTACAACACCCTGATCGGCCTGCTCTTCGGCTGGCCGCACCGGGACGTCAACTTCTCCTTCAAGCTGATGCGGCGCGAGGTGCTGGAGGCGGTGGAGCTGCGCTCGGAAGGTTCGCTGATCGACGCCGAGCTGATCGTCAAGGCGCGCAACCTGGGCTTCGTGATCCAGCAGCTCGGCCTCGATTACTTCCCGCGCAGCCGGGGAGAGTCGACGCTCTCGTCGCCGGCAGTGATCTTGAAGATCTTCCGCGAGCTGATCCAGCTCTATCCCGAGATGAAGCACCCCCGCCGCCGGTCCGCTCAGCCCACCTCGGACCCTCAACCCGCGCACACTTGAAGCGGCTGATCGTCACGGCCGACGACGTCGGCCTTCACCCCGGCATGACCCGCGGTGCGCTGGCGGCCCACGATCGCGGGATCGTGACGGCGGTGAGCGTCTCGCCCAACGGCCGCGATTTCGAGCCGGCTGTCGAGCAGCTGAGGGAGCGTCCGCGGTTGGAGGTGGGAGCCCACCTGACCCTGGTGGGGGAGCGTCCGCTCTCCCCTCCGGAGACGATCCCCTCGCTCGTCGGTCCGGGCGGGCTTCTCCATGCCGGTTATCCGGCCTTCGCTGCGCGCTACGCCCTGGGCCGCATCCGCGGCGTCGATCTGGAGACCGAGCTGCGCGCCCAGGTGGAGCGGCTGCTCGCGACCGGGCTGCGGATTGCGCACCTCAACAGCCACCAGCACCTGCACGTGCTGCCGCGGGTCCTCGACGCCGTGCTCAGGCTGGCGCAGGAGCACGGGATTCCCGCGGTGCGCATCCCGAACGAGCCCGAGGTGCGCCTGACTCCCCGTGGGCTCCAGATTGCCGGGCTCAACGCGCTGGGCCGGCGCGCCCGAGGAAGACGGACCGTCGGCGTGATGGCTGCAGGCCACCTAAACCCGGCGAGGCTCCGGCGTTGCCTCGATCTGGTGGAGGGAGTCACCGAGCTAGTCTGCCATCCCGGTCTGGGAAGCAGGGAGCTCGCCGCGGCCTATGACTGGGGATATGCCTGGGAGGAAGAGACCGCGGCCTTGTGCGATCCCGGGCTGCCGGAGCTCTTGCGGGAAAGAGGGATCTCACTAGGCACCTCACCGGAGTTGAGCAAATGACATTTCAGAGGCGTTTTACGTCTCTAGCAGGGCATGAAAAACAATGCCCCGCTGTTCCTTCCTTCCCTCTCCCTCGCCCTCGGGGCCTGGGCCTCGTTTCATCTGACGTCGCTCTCGATCCCGTTGCTGGTGGCGGTCGCCGTCCTCGGACTGGCGTTACGGCGTCCGGCCGGGTTCTGTGTAACGGCCCTGGCCGTCGGGATGATCGCCGCGGCCGTGCGTCACGAACTGCCGGCGGGATTCGACCTCGACCGTCCAATCGAAGCAGTCGTCCGCGTCTCCGGGCACTGGACTCCGGACTCGCCGGATGACGAGCCGGGCTGGTCCGCTCCGGCCGAGGTGCTCCGCCTGCGGCAGGATGGTCTCGTGGCCCAGCCGAGATTGGAGGTTCTCCTCCATGTACCCGGTGCCGAGGACCCGCCGCCCTTCGGGACGAGCCTCCGGCTGAAGGCCTACCTCGACCGCTCCTCCGGCTTCGCCAACCGCGTGCCGGTGGAGCCCGGCCCCTGGCGCATCCGCGTCAAGAGCCGTCGCTTTCTGAATATCGAGGCGCCTGCCGGTCCGATCGCAGCGCTCTCCGCCTCGCTTCGCGGACGGGTGGAGAAGGCTTACCGGGCAGCAGGTCCTGACGGATCCGGCAAAGCCCTGGCTCGAGCCCTGATCCTCGGGGATGCCTCGGCCTTTCCCATGGAGTGGAAGCGGGGTCTGCGCGTGACCGGTCTCTATCACCTGCTGTCCGTGTCCGGGGTCCACGTGGCATTGGTGGCCGCGGCGGTATGGCTGCTGTCGGGCTGGCTCCCGCGGGTGCTCCGCCTGGTCCTCATGCTCGCGGCGATCGCTCTCTATCTGCTCCTGGTGGGTCCCCTGCCCGCGCTGGTCCGAGCCGCGGTGATGGGCTTCCTGGCGGTGACGGCCCTGCTTGCCGAGCGTCCGCCGGCGGCTGTCAACGCGCTCGGATGGGCCGTGATCCTGCTGGTGCTGGAGCGGCCGGACATCGTCCTGTCGGTGGCGTTCCAGCTCACGGTTTCTGCGACGGCCGGCCTCCTGCTCCTCGGGCCGCCGCTGGCCGAGCGCTGGCGCGGCCTTCCGCGCTGGCTCCGCCTTCCGCGCTGGCTCGCCAGCTCGCTCGCCGCGAGCGTCGGCGCGCAGCTCCTGACGATCCCCTGGGCGCTGCCGCGCTTCCACCTGCTCTCGCCCCTGGCGCCGCTGTTCAACCTGCCGGCCGTGCCGTGGACGGGGCTCGCGCTCAGCGCATCCCTGCTCTGGACCGGGGCGGCCCTGGTCTCGCCGCAAATGGCTGGCACCCTCCTCCCGGTCCTGGATTTCTTCGCCGTGCCGTTCTCCTGGCCGGCCCGCACGGGACCGTCCCTCTGGCTGCCCCTGCCGCTCGTGCTTTCGCCGCTCGCCGCCTGGCTGCTGGCTCTCCTTTTGGCGCTGACCCTCTTCATCCGTCCCCGGCTCAAGCTCCTCGGCCTGGCTGGCCTCGCGCTGCTGCTCTCCGGCAGCCTGCCGCGGAGCCGCGGCGTCGAGCTGGCCATGCTGGACGTGGGGCAAGGGGATGCGATCCTGCTCCGGGACGGCCCGCATGCCGTGCTGGTCGATGGCGGCGGCTGGAGGACGGGCGACCTGGGAGGCCGTGTCCTCCTCCCGGCCCTGCTCGCCGAAGGAGTGCGCAGCCTCGACGCCGTCATCATGACCCATCCGGACCGCGATCACTGCGGCGGGCTGGTCGACATCGCGGCCTACCTGCCGGTCCGCGAAGTCTTGATGGGACCGGGCTGGGAGCCCGAAGGCTGCGTGGGGAGCCTGGCCGCGCTGCCGGGAGCCCGGATGCGAGTGGTCTGGGCCGGCGAAACGGCGTCGGTAGGGAAGTGGAACCTGCGTGTCCTCCATCCCGATCGGGAGGAGGACCGCGGCACGAACGAGCGCTCCCTGGTGATCCGGGCCGAAGCGCTGGGCCGCAGCTTCCTCCTGACCGGCGACATCGAGAGCTGGGCCGAGATGCGCCTGCTCTCCTGCTGCGAGGACGAGGTGCAGGTGGATGTCCTCAAGGTCGCCCACCACGGCAGCAAGACTTCCTCGACGGAGTCCTTCCTCGATGCCGCCCGCCCGCGCCTCGCCCTGGTCTCGGCCGGGGTGAACAACCTCTACCACCATCCGTCGCCGCTGATCCTGGACCGCTTGTCGGAACGGGGCATCCGCGTGCTGCGCACGGACCGTGACGGGCTGATCCTCCTCCGTTTGAGCACAGGGGGGATGCGGATCGAGCTGCCGGGGGCGCCGCGGTAGAGGAGAGGCGCCCGGGGGGGAAACCCCGGGCGCCAGGGGATTCATTCGACCGGCTTTACTCGACCCGCTTTACTCGACCGTAATCATCGCCCGTATGGCGCCGCAGCCCTGGCGGACGGGGAAGTTGCCCACGACCCGGTTGAGGCCCAGGTAGACGTAGGACCCCTCGGCCGGGTTGCTCGTGTCCGGGAAGGCATACAGCTTCTTCAGGTTCGGCGTCTCCAGGACGTTGTAGGGCGGAGCCCAGGTGATGCGCTGGTTGCTCACCTCGAATTTCATCGCGGCGTCGTGGAGCTCCAGGTTCTCCTGCGCGAGCTCGTTGTCGTTGACCCCGTTCGTCCGGTTGGTCGCGACCCAGAGGATCATCTGGTTGATCCAGAGCTCGGCGTTGTTGAGGGTCGTGCCCGCGTCCCCGCCGTAGCCGTCGCTGGTCGGCGAGTCCGCGATGTGCACGGTCCAGGCGATCGGCTTGTCCCACTCCACCACGAGGATCGCCTCCGAGCACCCCTGCATGTTGACCCGGACCACGGCCGCGTAGCCGCTCGAGCAGGACGGGTTCTGCGTGGGCGCGAGGGCGAGCACCGTCATCGCTCCGGGAGGAGTGGACGGCATCGTCGTCCCATGCTCCAGGTCGAGGACGAACGTCCCGCCAGCGCACTGAGCATGGACGGCTCCCGCTCCGCCGAGCAGGATCAGGAGGGACAGGATGGACGCTCCCGACGCATGGATGTAGCTGCTGCGCATCGTTAGACTCCTTAAGTTATTTCTCAATACTAGCATATCTCGAAGTGATTAAGGAAGAGTCGGGTATGCTTGCAGCGCTTCACCCAAGCAGCAGCTTCCTGAATGGCGAGGTGACCCGATGCCGGTCTTTCCCGGACTGTTCTGTGTCTATTGGCTGTCGGTCCTGCTCTGGTGGCGGATGGCGGAGCGGCTGTGCGCCGGGCTTTCCGGGCGCCATCCGCTGCTCTGGGCGGCTTTGGGACGGACCGCGGACCGCGAGCTGGCGATCCTAGGATTCCTGCTGCGGCGCCGGGACCGCTACCTCGACGACCGCTCTCTGATCCGGCTGTGCGGCGCGATGCGCGTGCTGCTCGCCGCCTACGCCGCCTTTTTTCTCATGGCTCCAGCGCTGCTGGCGGTCAGCTCCTCGTAAATCCCTCGCCGCCGCCGCGCGCGCCTGCGGCGGCAGGGGCCGCAGCCCCCACTCGGGCTCCTTCAACGGCACATGGCTCATGGCGTGCTCGGCCATGGCCGTGATGGTGAGGCTCGGGTTCACTCCGAGGTTGCCGGGAACCATGGCGCCGTCCACCACATACAGGTTGCGGTAGCCGTAGACGCGGCTTTCGGCGTCGATGACCCCCTCCTCCGGGGTGGAAGCCATGTGGGCTCCTCCCAGGATGTGGGCGGTCGTGGGGACGTTGAGCAGCACTTCGTTGATCGCGCTCGAGGGGAAGGCGTCCATGCGCTCCGCCATGTAGCGCGCCGCGTCGTTGGCGATGGGGAGGTAGCTCGGGATCCCCGGCTGGCCCGGATCGCGGCGGCTGGTCAGGCTCTTGCGGAACGGCCACCACCAGCGGCGCTCGCGTACCAGGCGCAGCGAGTTGTCGAGGTTCTGCATCACCAGGATGATCGTCGAGCGCTTCGCCCAGCCCATGGGGTTCAGGCTGCGCACGAAGTCGACCGGGTGGCGCATGCCGGTGGCGAGCCACTTCAAAGGGCGTGTGAGGCGGGTGCCCTCGCCGGTCAGCAGAGTGGCCAGGCCGCTCATGGCATCCGAGCCGGCGGAGTAGCGCACGGCCTCGACATAAGTATCCGGATCGGGGCGGAAGCCGGCGGCGATGGCGATCCCGCGCGAATAGTCGACCTTGTCATGCCGGGCCGTGACGCCGCAGATGATCTCGCTGTTGGTGCGCACGTAGCTCCCCAGGGCGGGGGAGAGAAGGGGGAGCGAGCCCCGTTCGCGGCATTGGAGGAGGAGGTTCACCGTCCCCAGCGCGCCGGCCGCGAAGACCACGCCCTGCGCCCGGATCGTCCGGCGGCGCTTGAAGAGCTTGCGGGTCGAGCTCTCGACGGAGACCGCATAGCCTTCCTCCATCGGACGGACGTCGGTCACGCGGGTCTCGGGCAGGATCTCGGCGCCCAGCTTCTCGGCGAACCAGAGATAGTTCTTGTCCAGGGTGTTCTTGGCGTTGTGCCGGCAGCCCACCATGCAGCCGCCGCAGTAGGTGCAGGTGGCGCGCTCCGGCCCCTCGCCGCCGAAGTAGGGATCTGGCACCCGCTCACCCGGCGCATCGCCGAAGAGCACGCCCACCTGCGTGGGCTCGAAGGTGTCCTCCTTGCCGATGTGGCGGGCGAACTGGAGGAGCTCGCGGTCGCCCGGCGAGTAATGCGCGTTGGGCACGACGCCGAGCATCCGCTTCGCGGTCTCGTAATGCGGAGCGAGGCGCTCCTTCCAGTCGATGCCCGCCGGCCAGGTGCCGCGGCGGAAGGCCTCGTCCTTGGGCACCAGATGGGTGTTGGCGTAGACCAGCGAGCCGCCGCCCACTCCCGCGCCCGAGAGCACCAGCACGTCACGGAGCAGCGTCAGGCGCTGGATGCCATAGCAGAACAGCGCCGGCATCCAGAGGAACTTGCGCAGGCTCCAACTGGTTTTGGGGAACTCCTCGGTCCGCCAGCGCTTGCCGGCCTCGACGACCAGCACGCGGTATCCCTTCTCCGACAGCCGCAACGCCGACACGCTGCCCCCGAAGCCGGAGCCCACGACGATGAAATCGTACTCGTGAGAGTTTGCCGCCATCAGACGTAGTTTACGTCAGGATGCGGCAAGACGGAGAGGCCGGGGCTGTCCGGAAACTCTTCAGTGCTGTCCTGTCTTGCTCCTCGAATGTCCGGTTTTGCCACGTAAATGTCCGATTCTGCTCCTAAAATGTCCGGAAACTCTTTGAAATTGTCCGGCCTTGCTCGAATATTGTCCGGAAACTCTGAGAAAATGTCCGGAAACTTCGCGTTTATGTCCGGAGAATCGAGAAATCAGTCCGGAAACTTTTGGGTTTTGTCCTGAAACTTTTGATTTTGGTCCGGAAACTTCAGAAATATGTCCGGTTTCTCTGAGCTTTTGTCCGAAAACTTCGGGCTTTGGTCCCCGAAATTCCCGCTTCAGAGGCTTATCTTGCAGCCTTCGGTGCCGGGCCTGGGGTGATGGGCCTCGTAGGAAAAGTCTCTCTGGAGGGCGCGGCCGGCCCAGACCTTGTTCTCGTCGCTGAGGTAGTTGAAGTGAAGGCGGGGCTTGTTCTGCGACAGGATGACGCGGGCCACGGTCTCCCCATGAGGATGGTAGTAGCTGCTGCCGTTCGTGGAGATGAGGAAGTCGCGGCAGGCGACCATCCCCAGCAGGCCGGGGCTGGTGTTGCCCCGGCTGCCATGGTGGGAGAGCTTGAAGGCGTCGAGGTGGAGCGGTCCCTCCTGCCTGCGCTCCTTCAGCAGGCGCCCGATCGTCTGCTCCAGCACGGGAGCGAAGGCGTCGCCGGCCAGGAGGAGGGACTTGCCTTCGTACTCGGCCAGTAGGGCGATGCTGCTGCCGTTGCCAGCCCCCTGGTCCGGCTCGTACTTCGTCCTGGCGAGGGCGAAAGGATCGATCCTGCCGAGGCGGTCGGGCTGAAGCTCGCGTCTCGTCTCCAGCCGGCGGAGGGCATTGCCGGCGTGCCCGGGCTTCATCTTCTCCTGGGCAAGGATCTTCTTCCACTCCAACCTCAGGTCGGCGAGGCGGGCGGGCGTGGGGGAGAGAAGCGTCAGCTTCAAGCCGCCTGCGAGGGTGTGGCTCGGCAGCTTACCCACGTTGGGGACGACGACCGGCTTCGTCTTTCCGTCCCAGGGAGCGTTCCGGATGAACCCGCCCTTCTCGAGGAGAGCCGAGACGATCTCGCCCTGGACGGGACCCAGGCTGTCGTCGGGGGGCAGTTGCTCCCAGCCGTTGAACCAGACGTCCTTGAACCGCTCCGGCCCGACCTCCTTGAGGAGAGGGATGGAGCCCTGGATGTGATCGGCGTCCACGTGCGTGAGCACGAGCAGCTCGAATGAGAGGTCAGGGCTCCTCTGGAGGCGCTTGGAGAGGAGGCGGTAGGTCGATTTCATGCCGCAGTCGACCAGGATGCGCCGGGGCTCGCGCTCGTCGCCGTACTCGATCCAGAGGCAGTCGCCGTACTGGGCGGGGAGCATTTCGATGGAGAGCATGGCTCAGCGGACCCTCGCCAAGAGATCGGCCGAGAGAGTTGTGCCCCGAAAGGGGCACCGGCATGTAGCCCCGGGCTTTAGCCCGGGGTAGGGAGCACAAAACATCCCCAAGCCCCAACGGGGCGACGGAGGGGTGCCGTCGCCCCTGCGGGGCTCGGAGGTGTTTTGGATGGGCAACCCGGGGTCGACGCGCCTGCGGCGCTCTGACCCCGGGCTACATGCCGTCGCCCCTTTGGGGCTTGCTTCCATCGTCAGCCTTCCTTTGTCAGGATCCAGTCGGCGTCGCCGTAGGAGGTGAGGCCGAGGGCCATGGGCGTCGACGTGGCGACCAGCTTCTGGCGCAGCCGCAGCATGATGTCGCCGAAGGTGTGCTTGCCGTCCGCCATCTTGTCGAGGAGCTGGATCAGGGCCTCGGTGGCGGGGGAGGCATGGCGGCCGAGGATGGTGGCGATGGTCGTCACGACCACGGCCGCGCCGAGATCCTGGAACACGACTGCCGGGTTCTCGAAGCTGATCTCGGTCAGGTTGGTTTCGCAGCCCATGAGGAGGACCACCGGGTTGGGTCCACCGGGATCCTGCCGGACCATCTCCACCCAGATCGTGTCGGTCTCCAGCCTTTCGTCCTCGCCGATCTCGAGGAACTCGTCCCCTTCCTCATCCCTGTCGTGGTGGGGGAGGAGGACGAGAAGCCGTGGCTGCTCCGACTTGATGTGCTTCTCCCACTCGTCCCAGGTGGTGGCGAGGACCGCCGCTCCGCGCTTCTTCAGCTTCGCCAGGAGCCGGGTGACCGCGTCCTTCTTGAATGAGGATGCCTTGCCGCTCGCCGCCAGGAGGGCGCTGCCGGAGATGGGAAGGAGGTTCCGCTCGCGGACCGGCTCGGGCCGCAGCTCGACGTTGCCCCGGCCCTGGCTTTCGAGCTTGCCGGCGTGGCGCTCGATGACCTTGCTGAGCCCCCAGAAGCCCAGGGGGCAGATCATCTTCCTCTTGTCCGACGGGCAATCGCCGGTGCAGTCCCCCTCCTTCAGCGCCTTCAGGGCATGCGGGCAGAGCTCCGCATCGTCGGAGGGTGGGCGGTGGCTGTAGAGCAGCTCGGCTGGGAAGAACGACTCGGGCCTGACCGAGGTGATGTGGATGCGGCGGGCATTTGTGAGCCGGTCCAGGCGCAGGTGACGGTGGACCCTGGCGCCCTTCTGCGCGAGCTCGCGGAGCAGCTCCACGGAGCCGGCGCTCTTCAGACCCTCATAGTGTTTCGGATTGTCCGCGATCTCGGAGATCTTCTGGCCCAGGACGCGAGTGAGCGTCTGGATGGCGCCGTCGTCGACGTCGAGCACGACCGCCTGCCCGTCCGAGGCGGCGGTCATCCCCTTTTCATGGTTGACCAGGGCAACATCGAATGAAGTCCGGTCGTCCAGCCCTTCCAGCCGGGTGCGCGGCGTGGCGTCGAGCTCGAACGTCCAGTCCTCTCCCTTGCCGACCGGCGCTTTCAGGAGCCCGGTCTGGAGCACCCGGTTGGCGTGGAGGACCGTGATCCGGGCGTCGAACGACTCCGCGTCCGCCGGAGCCTGGAAGCGGAACTCGACGGTGCCGCTGTCGTCCTCGCGCGGCAGGTGCAGCGTCTGCACTTCCGGCCCGAGGCCGGCCCGGGGCTCCCAGATCACGGTCAGGTCGTGGCCCTTCGCGTCGTCCCCGAGATCCGGGATGGGCTTGCCGACGTCTTTCCGGTCGGGATCCGGCAAGCCTACTCCGATGCGCGCGGCGTAGGCCTTGCCGGGGCGCAGGGCTCCACGGACGAGCTGCTGCCGCTCCGGATGGACGAGGCTGATGAGCTGCGCGTAGAGGCGGCGGCTCTCCGGCTTCCTCAGGCCCCTCGTCGAGTCCGTTTCGAGCCCGTACGATGTGAGCACGGGGCCGCCCTCGACGATGAAGCGTGTGTCGTCGGCCAGGAGGATGAGGCCAGCTCCGGGAGCCCGCGCGAGCCGGCTCTGGAGCCAGTAGGGATCGATCATCTGAAGGAGAAGGGCCTGGCGGTCGAGACGGAGGGCGACGGCCCCGCCGCAGCGCTCGACGAGGGTGTGCCAGGCCTTCGCCAGCTCCGCGGCGCTCGCGTCGAAGAGCTTGCGGTCGAAGCGCCAGTTGAGGACGCCTTTCGTCCTCGATGGGGCGTTCTTCCCTCCGAGCACTCCGAAGGCCGCGAGCGCGCACGCGAAGTCTTCCTCGGACAGCCCGGCTCCCCACTCCAGCAAACGCTCTTTCATTGCCTACCTCCCGTACATGGTAAATTCTAGAGGCAATCCCCAGGAGGTTTCCCGATGTCCCTTCGATCAGGTGTGTCGATCCGGCTGGGTCTGTTTCTCCTCTGTGCCGCAGTCTCGACGGCCCAATCCCCGAAGCGGCCCTCCCGGGAGGATTATCCCGCTGGCGGCCACGACTTCTTCCGCCTCAAGCGCGCGCCGGTGGGGAAGCTCGCCATCCCCGTGGACCTCTACTTCGAGGCCATGCGGCGCATGCGCGTCATGCGTGGCCATTCGCTCCGGCGCCGCGACTTCCTGCCGTCCCGCGAAGAGCTGGCCGGGCGCGGGATCTCCTACGCCGCGCAGGAAGAGACCCTCGGCGCCTGGTCGCCCCTCGGTCCTGGCAACGTCGGCGGACGCACACGCGCCCTGATCGTCGATCCCAGGTCGCCAAAGACGATGTTTGCGGGCGGCGTCGCGGGCGGCGTCTGGAAGACCGCCGACGGCGGCGCCTCGTGGACGCCTCTGGACGACCTCGCTCCCAACCTCGCGATCGGCTCCCTGGCTATGGACCCGCACGATCCGAACATTGTTTATGCAGGCACCGGCGAGGGCTACTTCAACGAGGACGCGGTGCGCGGAGCCGGCATCTTCAAGACCACGGACGGCGGCGTCAACTGGGAGCGGCTCGCTTCGACCGCCAACCCGTTCTTCTTCTATGTCAACGACATCGCGGTGAGCCGGCACGACCCGCGCCGGGTCTATGCCGCCACCCGGACGGGCGTCTGGCGCTCCAGGGACCGGGGGCGCACCTGGTCGCGCGTGCTCTCGCCCAAGGTCTACGGCGGCTGCCTCGACCTCGCCATCCGCACGGACAGGAAGTCCGATTCCCTGCTCGCCTCGTGCGGCACCCGCAAGGGGACCTCCGCGGTCTGGGCCAACGAGGCCGCCGAGCGCCGCGGCGGATGGGAGAAGGTGCTCTCCGAGCCCGAGATGGGGCGGACCACCCTCGCCATCGCCCCCTCGGACCAGGACGTCGTCTACGCGCTGGCCTCGACCAACACCTCCGGCAATTTCTACTGGGGACTGTATGCCGTGTTCCGCTCCGGTGACGGCGGCAGGTCCTGGTCCGCGCAGGTCCGCAACACGGACCCCAACAAGCTGAGCCGGCTCCTGCTCACCAACGCCTACTTCGCGCTGACCGAGTGCAGCGGCGAGAGCATCGGCTTCTACAACCAGGGGTGGTACGACAGCGCGATCGCGGTCGATCCCATGAACCCGGACCGCGTCTGGGCCGGGGGCATCGACCTGTTCCGCTCGGACGATGCGGGCAAGAGCTGGGGCCTGATGTCGTATTGGTGGGGCGACACGAAAGGCTACGTCCACGCCGACCAGCACGCCCTGGTGTTCCATCCGGAGTACGACGGCATCGCCAATAAGACGCTGTTCGTGACCAACGACGGCGGGATCTTCCAGACCCAGGATGCCCTCGCTCCGCCGGTGACGAGCGCTGCCGCCGTGTGCACTCCGGAGGCCGCGCAATCCGAATGGACGAACCTCAACAACGGGTACGGGGTGACCCAGTTCTACCACGGCGTTCCCTATCCCGACGGCGCCACCTGGTTCGGCGGCACGCAGGATACCGGCGTGGTGCGGGGGAGCGGAGATCCGGACTGGGACGTCCTGGTGCCCGGCGACTCCGGCTATGTGGCGGTGAATCCGGACGACACCGACGTCCTCTATGCCAGCCTCACCAACCTCTCGCTCTACAAGTCCACCGACGGCTGGGAGAACTACTTCGATGCCACGAGCGGCATCGACACGGGGGACAAGTTCCTTTTCGTCACCCCGTTCGTCCTCGACCCTGCGGACCCGAAGCGGCTGTGGACCGGCGGCGCCCATATGTGGCGCACGAACGACGCGGCGGGAAGCTGGAGCAAGGCCAGCGATCAGCTCACCGGCTCCGTGAGCGCCCTCGCCGTCTCGTCAGATCCCGACCGGGTGCTCGCCGGCACGAAAGAGGGCTACATCCATAGGACCTCCTCGGCGCGGACCTCGACGGCGGACACGGCCTGGCCCTCGGCGCAGCCCCGCAAGGGGTTCGTCTCGTCTGTGGCATTCGATCCCAGCGACCCGAGCGTCGTCTATGCCACGTACTCGAACTTCGGCGGGGTCCACGTCTGGAAGAGCACGGACGGGGGAGCCACCTGGACCGGGCTCGACGGCGCCGGCAAGGGAGCCCTTCCGGATCTGCCCGTGAACGCCATCGCCGTGGACCCGGTGGACGGCCGCCAGCTCTACCTGGCCACGGATCTGGGCGTTTTCATCTCCAGGGACGGAGGAGCCAACTGGCTCGTGGAGAACACGGGCTTCGCCAACGTCATCACTTCCTGGCTGACAGTCCTGAAGGGTGCCGGCAACACGCGGACCCTCTTCGCCTTCACCCATGGACGGGGGGCGTGGAAGATCACGCTCGAGGATTGAGAACGGCTTCCACGAGCCCCTGATCGCTCGGATTGGTGGCTTCGGCGGCCGGCTCGACGCCCAGCCGCCGCAGCTCGGCGCTGGTGACAGGTCCGATGGAAGCGGCCCGCAGCTCGGAGCGGCGCCGCTGCCAGTCCGCTCCGAACAGCTCCGCGAAGCTGCGCACGATCCGCGGGCTCGTGAACGTCACCCATCCGATCTCGTCCGCGAACAGCTCGGCGGCGCGCCGGGGAGCGTCCTCGGGCATCCGCTTGTCGTAGGCCACCACCGCGACCGGATCGGCGCCGGCCTTGAGCAGACCTTCCTGAAGCGTGGGCCGGGCGTCGGACGCCTGGGGGAGGAGGACCCGGCGACGTCGGTCCACCCGCGGAGCCAGCTCCGCGAGGAGGCCTTCGGCGTCGGACTTCGCGGCGATGAGATGGGGCTCGACCTCCCACGCCCGGAGCGCCTCCGCCGTGGCGGGACCCACTGCTGCGACATGGAGCCGCGAAGGCAGAGCGCCGCCGGCCAGGGGGAGGAAGGCTTCCACCGCGTTCGTGGAGGTGAAGACGATCCACTCGTAAAGGGCCAGCTCGGAAGCGGCGCGCTCCAGAGGCCGCGGATCGAGCGGAGGGACGACTTCGAGGAGGGGAAGGAGCTCGACGTGGAAGCCGGCAGATTGGAAGGCGGCGGCCAGGGCTTCGGACTGGTGCTCGGCCCGGGTGATGGTGACCCTCACAGCCGCGCCAGAACCTCGTCCGCCCCACCCGCCCGCATCGCCGCCACGCAAGCCTCCGCCACCTCGACAGGATCGTCCCCCGCCGCCTCCCCCCGCGCGGCAAGCGAGCCATCCGGAGTCGCCAGCAGCGCCGTCAGCCGGAATCTCCCGTCCTCCTCCCGAGCCCACGCAGCCAGCGGCAGCGCGCAGTTCCCTCCGAAGGCGGCGACCACGTAGCGCTCGGCCTGGGCGGCTCGGGCGGTGGCGGGGTGGTCCAGGGCGCGGACCAGCTCCTCGGCCTGGCTTCCGGCCCGGACCTCCAGCGCGAGGGTGCCCTGGCAGGGAGCCGGGAGGAGGACCTCTGGCGAGATGGGATGGATGGGCAGGTCGCGCAGGCCCAGGCGCTCCAGGCCGGCGGCGGCGAGGATCACGCCTCCGGCGTTCTGCTCCCGCCATTTGCGCAGGCGGGTGTCCACGTTGCCGCGGATCGGCACAACCTCCAGGTCCGGACGGCGGAGGAGGATCTGGGCGCGGCGGCGGAGCGCTCCGGTGAGCACGGTTGCCCCCCTGGGCAGACTGTCGATGTCCGCGGCGGCCTCGCTCACCAGGGCGTCGCGGGGGTCGGCCCGCTCCGGATGGGCGGCCACGATCAGCCCCTCGGGCAGGCGGACGGGGAGATCCTTCATGCTGTGGACCGCGAGGTCGAGCGAGCCGTCGAGCAGGCCGCGCTCCAGCTCCTCGGTGAAGAGCCCCTTGCCGCCGAACTCGGCGAGGTCCCCCTTGATGACGTCGCCGGTGGTGACCATGGGGACCAGCTCGACCGTGAGCCCCGGGTGACGCTGCTCCAGGGCGCGGGCCATCATGCCGGACTGCGCCAGGGCCAGGGCGCTCCGGCGGGTCCCGAGTCGAAGTTGCATTCAGCTCTCGTCTTTCTCTTCTTTGAAGCGCTCTTCGCGGTCTTCGTCCAGGTGGAACAGCTCCCGGACGAGGTGGAGGCGGGAGAGGTCGTGCCTCGGCGCGCCCTCTCCCTGGCTGTGATGACCGCGCAGGTGGGCGCTGGGGTGGTGGAGGATCTTGCGCACCAGCGAGCGGGTCAGCCTCTCCAGGTCGGCATGGGTCTCGGCGGGGAAGTGCGCCAGCGCTGCCTCGACCTCCTGCTGCCGGATCCGCTCGGCCTGCCTCTGGATCTGGGCCACGACCGGCTCGGCTTCGAGGTTGCGGAACCAGGCGCGGAACTGGCCCAGCTCCTCCTCGATGATCTCCTGCACCCGCGGCACCTCTTCCTTGCGCCTCTTCAGATTGCGCTGGATCAGGTTGTCCAGGGAGTCGATCGTATGCAGGAACAGGTTCTCGATCCTGCCGGCCGAGGGCTCGACGTTGCGCGGCACGCCGAGGTCCACGACCAGGAGAGGGCTGGTCGGCCGCGCCTTCATGGCCTCCTTGAGCTGCTTGCGGGTGAGGACCGGCTCGTCGGCGCCGGTGGTGGCCACCACCACCTCGGCCTCGCGCACCGCGGCCAGGCGCTCGTCGAAGGAGAGGAGCTGCGCCTGCTGGATCTCCTCCTGGAACTGCCGCGCCCGCTCGGCGCCGCGGTTGGCCACCTTGAGCTCCCGCGCGCCGCGCTCCACCAGGGGGCGGGCCACGGACCGGGCGATCTCGCCCGCGCCGATGAGCAGCACACGGCAGTTTTCCATGCCGCTGAAGATGTTCCGCGCCAGCTCGACGATGGCATAGCCGATCGACACGGCTCCGGACGCGATGGCGGTCTCCTGCCGCGAGCGCGCGCCCGCGGCGCCGGCGCTGCGCAGCAGGCGGCGGATCACCGGCCCGCTCGCTCCGACCGTCTCCGCCAGGGCCGACTGCTGCTTGATCTGCCCGAGGATCTCGGGCTCGCCGAGCACCATCGACTCCAGGCCGCTGGCCACGCCGAGCAGGTGTCGGGCCGCCTCGGCGTTGCGCTTCACGTACAGCCGGCCGGGTTTTTCCATCTCCTGCACCCGGCGGAGGAAGGTCAGCTCGAGAGCGGCGCGGTAGGCTTCCTCTTCATCCCTGGGCTGGACGTAGATCTCCGTGCGGTTGCAGGTGGAGAGGAGGAACGCCTCGGCAATGCCCGGCCGGGCGAGGAGGTGCACGAGCAGGTCCTCGCTGTCATGCGCGCCGTAGGCGACCTTC
>DATLNC010000009.1:0-6993 GCA_035536935.1 Thermoanaerobaculia bacterium | reverse complement strand
CTCGGCAGTCTCCCCGGAGGCGGCGGGGAGATCCTCGTCGACCGGGTGCGGAAGGCCATGACGAAGGGCAAGGTCCTGACCGACGACTGGCTGAACGTCCATCGCGTCTGGCACGAACTCGGGGGCCGATCGACGGCGACGATGATGTTCGGCCACATCGAGACCCTGGAGGAGCGGGTCGAGCACCTGGAGCGGGTCCGCGCCCTCCAGGACGAGACCGGCGGGCTGACCGCGTTCATCTCGTGGACCTTCCAGCCCGAGCACACCGAGATGAAGGACGTGCCCGCCGCCGGCGCGTTCGAATACCTCCGCGTCCAGGCGATCTCCCGCCTCTACCTCGACAACGTCCCCAACATCCAGTCCTCGTGGGTGACCCAGGGGGCGAAGATCGGCCAGATCGCCCTCTACTTCGGCGCGAACGACATGGGCTCGCTCATGATCGAGGAGAACGTGGTCTCCTCGGCCGGCACGAGCTACCGTATGAGCCAGGACGAGATGGAGCACCTGATCCGCTCGGCCGGCTACACCCCGAAGCAGAGGACCAACCTCTACGAGCGGATCGTCACCCGCGACGAGACCGCCGAGCTGGCAAGGCAGTACCGGCATGCGCTGACGCCGCAGAATCGGGATCTGGTGAGCTCGGCTTTGCTGCCCGTGGTGAGTTAGAACCCCCTCCCCAACCCTCCCCCGCTACGCGGGAGAGGGAGCCCCTCACCCGTCGCAAAGCGCTTCCAATCGATGATTTCCGGGAAGTTGTCCGGCCCCCTCTCCCGCGCAGCGGGGGAGGGTTGGGGAGGGGCTCATTCCCACCTGATATCCGGCATCCGCAGCCGCTCGACCGCGCCCCCGTCCCCCAGCACCGTGGTCTGCAGGATCTCCTCGACATCCCCCACGGTCACGCTCCGGTACCAGAGGTTGTAGGGCCATACGGCCACCGTGATTCCCTGGCTGCAGTGCTTGAGGCAGCCGGTGCGGACCACCATGACCTGGTCGCGGATGCCTAGCTCCTTCACCCGGTCCTTGAAGCGGTGGTAGACCTCCATCGAGCCTCGAGGGCCGCAGCTCGGTTTCGGATGATCTGGCGAGCGCTCGTTGGTGCAGACGAGGATCTGGACCTGCGGCTTGGGCATGCCCGGGATGATAGCGGATAGAATCTCCCCCTTGACCCAACGCTCCGCCCTCGCCCTGCTGGCTCTCGCCGCGCTGGCTTCCCTGCTCGGCTCGGGCTGGGGCTCGCCCTGGCTGCTGGCGATGGGCGGGGCGGTCTTCCCCGTGGCGCTGATCTCTCTCGGCGCTCCTCGCTTGCGATGGACCTTGCTGCTCCTCGGGATCGTCCTTGTGGGAGTGCTCTCGATACTGCTCCTCCTCCCGCATGGCGGGCCCGATTTCGGAGCTCTGCCGTTGGGCACGGCTTTGATGCTCTTCGTGCTGGTGCCGGTTCCCTTCGTTCTGGTGAGCTGGGCCTATGCCGCTTTCTTCGATCTCCGGGATGAGGATCTCGAGCGGCTCCGCAAGATGAGGAAGGGCTGACGTGCCGATCCTCGACCGGCCCCTGATCGTCATCGCAGCTGTCCTCTACCTGGGGATCTGCGTGGGCCTCGGCGTCTGGTCGCTTCGCCGCACCCGGAACGCGCAGGACTTCTGGGTGGCGGGACAGGCTCTGGGCGTCGTGGTGACCGGCATCGCCACGATGGCGGCGGCATTCAGCGGCTTCGTCTTCGTGGGAGGGCCGGGGCTGACCTACCGGATCGGACTATCGTCCCTGTTCATCAATGTGTCGATCGGGTTCACCGCCGGGCTGCTGGGCTGGACGGTGGCGAAGCGGTTGCGGCTCCTCGCCGAGGTGCGGGACGTCTACACGATTCCGGACGCCGTCCTCTGCCGCTACCGCAGCCGGCTCGCCTCGGGAGCCGCCGCCGTGGCTGTCCTGATCGGCACCGTCGGCTATCTGGGAACTCAGCTCCTTGCCCTCGGGGTTGTCATGAAGGCGGCGCTCGGCATCGAGAGCGCGTTGCTCGCCGTAGCCCTGGGTACGGCGGTCATTCTCTTCTACAGCACGGCGGGTGGCATGGTGGCGGGGATCTGGACCGACGTTTTTCAGGGCGCGCTCATGCTCCTCGCCGCGGTTGGGGTCTTCTTCTATGCGCTGGACGCGGGCGGGGGCTTCGGAGAGATCGCCCGCAGTATCAATTCCTCGGAACGTTTCGGCCGCCAGTTCCTGGAGCCGTTCGGGGAGACGCCGGTTCTGATGCCCCTGGGCTTCTTCTTTGTCTTCGGGATCGGCGTGCTCGGCCAGCCGCACATGCTCCACAAGTTCTTCATGCTGCGCGATCCCCGCCGTCTCAAGTGGCTGCCCTTGATCCTCGGAGGCTCGCAGGTGGTCTGCCTGCTGATCTGGCTCGGGCTCGGGCTGGCCGTTCCAGCGCTCGTCGCCCAAGGGAAGCTCCCACCGCTCGAAAAGCCGGACGACGCAGCGCCGCTTTTCCTCCTGCACTTCGCTCCCGATCTCCTGGCCGGGTTGGCAGTGGCGGCGATCCTGGCGGCGATCATGTCCACGGCCGACTCCTTTACGAATCTGGGAGCGGCGGCGCTGGTGCGCGATCTTCCCAAGGCGCTCGGCCGGCAGGTCCGCAATGAGCTGCTCTGGGGCCGGATCGCCACGGTCGGGGTCACCCTGGCCGCGGCTGTAACCGCCTATCTCTACAATGATCTGATCGCCTTGCTGGGCACCTTCTCCTTTGGCACGTTCGGAGCGGCTCTCGCCCCTGCCCTTGCCGTGGGGCTCAACTGGAAGCGGGTCACCGCCGCTGCCGCCACGGCTTCCATCGTTACGGGCACGGTGCTGAACCTGGTGCTGGAGCTCAAGCTGATCCCTCTTCCACCGGGAGCTCTGGCCACCGCCGTCTCCCTTGCCGCCTCCTTCGCCGTCCTGCTCGTGGTGAGCTGGTGGACGGGTGGCGAGGAGATCGACGAAGACGTCCTCGCGGTGATGGAGGCCTGATGAGCGTCCGTTTCCTGGTCAACCCAAAAGCCGGCCGGGGCCTTAGCTCCGCCAGCTTCGACCTCCTGCGGAAGCTGGCTTCCCGGGCGGGAGCGGGCTTCGTGGTGAGCCGCAACGCCGCGGATCTCGGCGAGCAGGCGCGGAGAGCCGCGGAAGATGGCGTCGAGCGGCTGCTCGTCGCCGGGGGCGACGGGACCATGCACCATGCCATCCAGGGCCTCGCCAACACCCCCTGCGCCTTGGGCGTGATCCCGGTGGGCACCGGCAACGACCTCTCGGGCACGCTCAAGATCCCGCCGGATGTCGACGTGGCCGTGCAGCGAGGACTGACTGGGAAGATCCGGCCCATCGATCTCATCCGGGTGGGGGAGACGTACAGCGTGAGCTACCTGGGGGTCGGCTTCGACTCCGAGGCGACCGAGTTTGCCAACCAGGTGAAGATCCTCAAAGGCCCGCTGATCTACCCCTACTCCGTGATCCACACCCTCGCTACCTTCGTGCCCCCCTCCATGCGGATCGTCCACGACGAGGGGGTCTTCGAGGGGCGGGTCATGTTCACCACTCTGGCGACCCTGCCGCGCTTCGGCGGAGGGATGCAGATCGCTCCCCAGGCAAAGATCGACGACGGCTTGCTCGACCTCGTGATCGTCAAGGAGATCTCCCGTCGGGCGCTTCTCGCCGTGTTCCCCAGGGTCTATGCCGGCCGGCACGTGGGGCACCCGGCGGTGCTCTTCCATCGCACCCGAAAGGTGGAGATCACGATCGACCGGGCGATGACCCTCTATGGAGGAGGCGAGCCCGTCCGGCCCATGTCAGCGGGCGAGCCGGTTGCGGCAGAAGTGGTGCCGGGGGGAATTAGGGTCGTGGATTAAGAAACTTTCGCGCTCGTGTCCGTATAACTGGCATGCGCACCATCCTTGGTTTCCTCCTCGCCCTGCTCGCGCCCTGTTTTCTGACTGCCGCAGAGATCGGTCCTCCCCTGGCCGTGCCGCGCGCGGCGAGCAAGATCGAGATGGACGGCAAGCTCGATGACGCTGCCTGGCAGCAGGCTGCCGTCCTCGACACCTTCTACGAGACCTATCCGGCCGACAACACCGAGCCGGCGGCGAAGACGGTGGTCTACCTGACTTACGACGATCACGACTTCTACGTCGGGATCCACGCCTTCGACCCTGAGCCCGGGAACATCCGCGCTCCCTTTGTCGAGCGCGACAACATCGTCGGGACGGATGACAACGTCGCCGTCTTCCTCGACACCCGGAACGACCGCCGCTCGGCAGTCGAGCTTCGCGTCAATCCCCGCGGCAACCAGACCGACGCGAACTACAACGACACCAACGGGAACGAGGACCTCTCCCCCGACTTCTTCTACGACACGGCGGCGCAGCTCACCGACGACGGCTGGATGGCCGAGATGCGGATCCCTCTGTCCTCGCTGCGCTATCCCAGGCTGGCGGAGAACCGCTGGGGCATCCTGGTGTGGCGCAACTACCCGCGCGACCAGCGCTATGCCATCCACAGCAGCCCGATCCCCCGCGGCAGCAATTGCTGGATCTGCCAGTCGCGCGAGCTCACCGGCTTGACCGGCCTGCCCGGCGGCGGCCACTTCGTGGCGGCGCCCTATGTCACGGGCCAGCGCCGCGGCGAGCCCAGCGCTGAGCTAGGCTCGTCGCTGGAGGACCAGGACCCCGAGGCCGATGCCGGCCTCGACGTCAAATGGCAGCCGAGCGGCAGCAACGCCCTCGACCTCACCATCAACCCCGACTTCTCGCAGGTGGAGTCCGACGTCGGCCAGATCGCGGTCAACAACCAGTTCGCCATCTTCTTCCCCGAGAAGCGCCCCTTCTTCCTGGAGTCCGTGGACCTCTTCGACACCCCGATCCAGGCGGTCTACACCCGCACCATCACCGACCCCAAGTGGGGCCTCCGCGACACCGGCAAGCTGGGCAACACCTCCTTCACCTTCCTGCTCACCGAGGACCAGGGGGGCGGCAGCGTCATCATCCCGGGCTCCACCGGCAACGACTTCGCGCCGCAGGAGTTTTCGTCCAACGTGCTGGTCGGCAGCCTGCGGCGGGACTTCGGCGCCTCCTACGTCAGCATGCTCGTCACCGCCCGCGAGAACGACGGCGGCGGCTACAACCGTGTCGTCGGCCCCAACTTCCTCTGGCGGCGGAGCGAGACCGACCAGATGACCGGGCAGCTCCTGGTGAGCGATACCGAGACTCCCGACCGTCCCGATCTCTATCCGACCTGGGACGGCCGCCAGCTCACTTCCCATGCCGGACACCTGGAGTGGCTCCACACCGGCCGCGACTGGACCTGGCGGGCCACCGTGAAGGACCTGGGAGAGGACTTCCGCGCCGATCAGGGCTTCGTGACGCAGGTTGGCTACCGCCTGGGCCGTTATGCGCTCTACCGCAACTACTATCCGCAGAAAGGCCTCTTCCGGCGCGTCTCGCCCTATGGAATCGTGCGCTACGTCGAAAGCCCTGATGGCGATCTGATCCAGCGCCAGACGAACCCGGGCATCCAGGTCCAGGGCGGGCGCAACATGGCCGCGGGCCTCGACTTCGCGGTGCGCGAGAGGCTGCGGGTCGGCGATCAGGTCCTGGAGCGCAGCGACGTCAACTACTACTTCCAGTACGATCCGGGCCGCCGCTTCTCCCGCATCGGCCTCAACGGCTCCCTGGGCGACTCGATCGATTTCGCCAACGTCCGGGTCGGCCAGGGGGGCAACTTCGGGCTCTTCGGCACGGTCAAGCCCACCGACCACCTTTCGCTCGACTTCAACGCCGACCGCCAGTGGCTCGACGTGCGGGACGGGCGCCTCTTCACCGCCCAGATCGAGCGCCTGAAGGCGACCTACAACTTCACCGCCCGCGTCTTCCTGCGGGTGATCGGCGAGTACCTCGACATCGACCGCGATCCAGGGCTCTACAACTCCCCCGTGCGGGACCAGAGCGGCTCGTTCGCTGGATCGGCCCTCTTCGCCTACCAGATCAACTGGCAGACGGTGCTCTTCGTGGGCTACGCCGACGACCGGCTGCAGGACCGCCTCGGCGATTTGCAGCCGGCGGACCGCCTGGTGTTCGTGAAGATCTCGTACGCGTTCCAGCGGTAGTGGGCGGCACTGGCTGTTCCAGAGCCATTCTGAAGAAGTAGATCGGACCTGAGAGGATGTGAGCCGCCGCGAAGATTCTGGAGCCGATCCAGGGCTCTCGGAGCGGCTCCGAGAATCTCACGCCCGTCCGAGGAAGATTCGAACCGCTCCAAAGATTTTTGAACCGTCCGAAAACGTCCGGAGCGACTCCAAGAATTTCAGATCCGCTCCGAAGACCTTGGGACCGTCCAAAAAAGTTTGGAGCCGCTGCGAAGATTCTTGGAGCCGCCCAAAAAGTTTTGGGACGGATCTAAAAAGCTTAGATCGGATCTAAGGACCTTGGACCCGTCCGAAAAAGTTTGGAGCCGGCCCAAAACTTCTTAGGACGGATCTGAGAATCTTGGGACGGTCCTAAGAATTTTCCGACCGTCCAAAAAGTTCTGGAGCCGTCCAGCAAGAAAAGCGGCTGTCCGTGCTGGGAGATTTCCCTGCGAATCGGCAGAAAGCCGTCGAATAGAGGGATCTCCAGTCCGGGGAAGAACAGGCTGGTCGAAAAGTCTCGCGCCCTGGCTGAGAGATCCGCGGTCTGCTGAAGGCGCTCTCCGTCACTGGAGATGCAGCTCCATTCGACGCTCGTCGCGCCGATGGCCGTGCTACCATCAGGTCATCATCGCGAAGAGTGGCCGGCCTGCCGCGAAACTGGTGCGGATAGCCTCGGAGCCCCGTCGGCCCGGGCGGCTGAAAGGCCGTATTCGTATCGGATCCGAGTTTGACGAGCCCCTGCCGGAAGGGGTCGTTGCCGGGTTTCTTGGAGACGAAGAGAGAAAGGGTGATGTGCTCCGGCCCAACGGGCCGGAAGAGTAGAGCCCAGGGTTGAGGCCGCAGGCCG
>DATLNC010000008.1:0-4148 GCA_035536935.1 Thermoanaerobaculia bacterium | reverse complement strand
TGCTCGACCACCATCGGAATCAGCATGCTTCGAGTCTCTCCTTACCTGACCTGACTTCAGTCTTTGCCTAGCCTTCGGCCGCTTCGGGGAGGCCGGCCTGAGCCGCGTCCTCTTCCATCTCTCCGAGCAACGCCCGGATCGTCTTCTCACGCAGCAGCTGGGAGCGAAGGGTGGCCAGGCGGCCGTCCTCGTCGAGCTTGCGGCGCAGGACCGGGGTGGAAACCCCCTGTGCGCGAGCCAACATTGCCAGAGTGCGTTCGAATTCCTCTTCCGTGACTACGATCTTCTGCTCCTCGGCGATCGCGTCGAGCAGCAGGCGGGCGTGCACCCGCTTTTCGGCCATCGGCTCCATCTCGCCGGCCACCCCGTTCCAGTCGACGCCGGCCTTCTCGACGTTGACGCCGCGGCGCGCCAGGTTCTCGGCGTAGTCCTGCACCATGTGCTCGACCTCCTTGCGGAGAACGCCCTGGGGCAGGTCGACCGGATGGCGCTCCCGGAGCTGATCGAGCAGGGCCTTGTGCCGCGCCTCGCGCCGCTGCTCCTCCTTGTTGGCCCGCAGGCGGCCGACGACCGCCTCGCGCAACGCCTCGAAGGTCGCGAACTCGGGGTTGACCTTGACGGCGAACGCGTCGTCGAGCGGCGGCAGGTCGCGCTCCTTGACCTCGACGACCTTGACCCGGAAGCTCTGCTCGTGGACCTCGGGCGCGCCGCCCTCCTCGGCCGGCGGATGCTCGTGGCGCCGGCTGAAGGTCGTCTCCTGGCCGGCGGCGAGGCCCTGCAGGGCCACCGAGAGCTCTTCCCAGGCCTGGGGATCGCCCACCTCGACCTGGACGCTGTCGGTCTTCTCCTCCGGGTGCTCGGCGGAGCCCAGCGCGGTGATCTCCATGGCCACCAGGTCGCCCCGCGTGGCCGGCCGGTCGACCGTCACCCACTCGGCGACCTGCTTGCGCAGGCTGTCGATGGTGTCGTCGATCTCCATCGTCCCCGGATCGATCTGGGGATCCGGCAGGTCGAAGTCCTGCGTGTTGCGCAGCTCGATCCGCGGCCGGGTCTCCACCGTGGCGACGAAGGTCAGGGGCTCGCCCGGCAGGAGGTCGGTGACCTCGTCGACCTCGGGGGGCAGCAGGGGATCGATGGCGCTCTCCGCCTGCGCCTGCCGCCAGTAGCGGGGCAGCAGGCGTTCCTTGACCTCCTGCTCGATCTCGGTGGCGAAGCGCCGGCGCACCAGCTCGGACGGCACCTTGCCCTTGCGGAAACCAGGCAGCCGGACCTTCTGGCCGTACTCCCGGATCACGCGCTGCGTCTCGGCCTCCACGGCGGGGGCGGGAACTTCAACCTTGAGCTGCTTGCGGCAGGGACCGACGTCCTCTACGGATAGAACCACGCTCATCTGTTATTTCGTCCTCTTCACTGGGTCGTCGTCACGGGGTCTTCGTCGACTGGTGCGAAAGGGGGGACTCGAACCCCCAACCCGATCTCTCGGGACTAGATCCTAAGTCTAGCGCGTATACCAGTTCCGCCACTTTCGCAGTGAGACCTCCAGGATCAGGAGGGATGTGGAGTTGGGGGAGTGGTGAGCCGCGAAGGAATCGAACCTTCAACCCGCAGATTAAGAGTCTGCTGCTCTGCCAATTGAGCTAGCGGCCCGTTCGAGCTGGATCATACTGCAAAGAGGAGAGCGGTGACAACGCCCCGGATTCGCACCCGGCGGGCTGGCTCGCTCCCCCGTCAACGCTCGGACGTCTGCGTACATTCCCATCCGTGCTCCAGGCTGCCACGTCCCGTCCGCCATCGCCTGCCATCCTCTGCACCACCGCTTCAGCCACCTTGCACGAAATGAACCACTTCCAGCCGGTCGCCCGTCCCCAGAAGCGTCTCGGCGAACCGGGCGCGGGGCACGAGATCGCCGTTGCGCTCGACCGCCACGGTGCGCGGATCGCGCCCCAGCCCGGCGACGAGATCCGCCACCGTCGAGCCCTCGGGCACCCGGTGCGGCTCGCCGTTCAGGACGACTTCGAGCAGGGTCTGGGTTCCTTCCATGGGGCCCATCCTATCAGGACGAGCAAGCCAGCAGGGCGGCCACACAGGGCCGCCCCTACAGAAGGTGCTTGAGCTCCGCCCGGCCGATCGAGCTGACGGCGTTGATGATCAGGGCCGAGGTGCCGCGGCTGACCTGGGGGATGTCGAAGGCGAGCGTCAGCGATCCCTGGTCGTCGGTGCGGCCGGCCGCCAGGACGCGGGGCTCGATCACGGTGGAGATCATCCGGACGGAAATCTGAGTGCCGACCATCGGCTGTCCGCTCTTGCTGGAGCTCGTGCGCAGGACGAGGGTGGCGCTCTGGCCGAGCACCAGCTCCCTCTCCTCTTCCAGCATGAGGACGAGCTGGTCCTGGTCGGCCTCGCTCGTCAGGTACTCGAGGATCACCTGGTCCAAAGTCCGCTCCGGCCGTGCCGGCGCCGCCGGCCGTTCCGGTATTGGCGTCGGAATCGGGGTCGGTATTGGGTTCGGTACAGGGGTCGCAGCCGGGGCTGGCGCCGGAGTTGGAGTTGGGTACGGAGTTGGAGTCGGGGACGAAACCGGGGCCGAGCCCGGGCGCGCCACCGTCTCGCCGGAGTCCAAAGAGGACGCCGGCGGCGGCTGGACCACCATGTGCCCCGTGACCGACTGCATGCTGACGGACGCGGCCTCGAAAGTCGGGTGCTGCCCCGTCTGCCGGCCGGCGGTGAGCGAGGCCAGCTTGGCGTCGAGCTTGCCGTGGCGGATCGCCGCGATCATGGTCCGGTGCTGATGGTCCATGAGGGTGACGATCTCCTTCTCCTCCTTGCCCGCCGCGAGGATCTCGGCGTAGCTCACCCGCTTGCTCGCCAGCACCTGACCGCCCACGTAGACGAGGCTCTCGATGAAAGGGTTCGAGACCCCCTTGTCCTCCGTCTGGACGTGGAACACCACTTCGCCGTGGCGGACGTCGGTGTTGTAGCCGGTGATCATGCGCGGCGTTGAAGGGAAGGTGGCATTTTTTCCAGTACGGGCTTGAGGATTCTAAGAACTGACCGCCGGGGAAGCAAGCGGACAGGAGGAAGTCTCTCGGGTCTGGCTTGGCGTACAATATCCCGGAACCCACCGAGCCTGCTCGGTCCCTCTCCGGAAAACGGCGGGCGGGCAGGCCGATAGGGTGGTCCGGGAAACCGGGCCGCCTCCCGTGTTTGGAAAGGCGGGGTCGAGAGCCACGGCTCGGTGGAAGGAGTACGTCCATGAGCCGCTTTGTGATTCTCGATCAAGCCCAGCCCCGCCAGCTCGACCGGCTCCGCGCCGCCACCGCGTCCCCCGTCTCCCAGGAAGACGGCGGCACCCGGCTCGTCGATTCCTTCGGCCGGCGGCTCACCTACCTGCGGGTCTCGGTCACCGACCGCTGCAACTTCCGCTGCACCTACTGCCTGCCGGAAGACGCCGACTTCCCCTTCGGCGACCGGGCGTTCCTCTCCCCGCGGGAAATCGAGACGATCGTAGGCACCCTGGTGGGGATGGGCATCCGGCGGGTGCGTTTGACCGGCGGCGAGCCGCTGGTGCGCAAGGACCTCCTGGAGATCGTGCGCCGGGTGAAGGCCCTGCCGGGGCTGGAAAACCTCGCCCTCTCGACCAACGGCTCCGGGCTCGACCGGCTGGCGCCCGCCCTCAAGGCGGCGGGGGTGGACCGGGTCAACGTCAGCGTCGACAGCCTCGATCCCGAGCGCTTCCGCGAGGTCACCCGCCGGGGAGACCTGGAGGAGGTCTGGCGGGGGATCGAGGGGGCGCTCGCGGCCGGGCTCGACCCCGTCAAGCTCAACGCCGTGCTGCTCGCCGACGGCGGGCTCGAGGACGCCGAGCGGCTGGCCGCCCTCACCCTCGACCGCCCCCTCCACGTGCGCTTCATCGAGATGATGCCCACGGAGGTCAACCATCACCTGCAGCCCGCCGGCTTCCTCTCCGCGGACGACGCCCGCGAACGGCTCGAAGCCCGCTTCGGGCCTCTCACACCCGTGGAGATCGGGCCGCGCACGGGGCCGGCCAAGGCCTTCCGCTTCCCGGGCGCGGTGGGCACGGTGGGTTTCATCACCCCGCTCTCCCACACCTTCTGCGCCGAGTGCAACCGCCTGCGCCTGACCGCCCG
>DATLNC010000007.1:0-36001 GCA_035536935.1 Thermoanaerobaculia bacterium | reverse complement strand
ATCGCGGCGATCGCGGACCTTTGCGCGCGGGAGGGGATCTGGCTCCACGTGGACGCCGCCTATGCCGGCTCCGCCGCCATCTGCCCCGAGTACCGGGCGCTGATGCCGGGGATCGACAGGGCCGATTCGATCGTGGTCAACCCGCACAAGTGGCTGTTCACGCCCGTGGACTGCTCGATCCTCTGGGTGAAGGACCCGGCGCTGTTGCGCGCCGCCTTCTCCCTGATCCCGGACTACCTGCGCACGGACGAGCCCGGGGTCTCCAACCTGATGGACCTCGGCTTCCAGCTCGGCCGCCGCTTCCGGGCGCTCAAGCTCTGGATGGTCATCCGCGCCTTCGGGGTGGAGGGTTTGAGGGAGCGCATCCGCGAGCACTGCGCCATCGCCCGCGAGCTGGCGGCGAAGATCGAGGCCGATCCCGGCTTCGAGCTGGCCGCGCCGGTCCCCTTCAGCACCGTCTGCTTCCGGGCGTTGGACGAAGACCCGGACCGTTTCAACGAGCGCCTCCTGGCCCGGGTCAACGCCGCCGGTCCCTTCTTCCTCTCGCCGACAACTCTCCACGGGCGCCTGACTCCGCGGATCGCGATCGGCAACATCCGCACGACCCGCGAGCACGCCGCGGCGCTCTGGGATCTCCTCGCCCGGTCCGCGGCGGAGCTGCGGGTGACGGGGTAGCTCGCTCCAACGACTGGGTAGCAGGCTCCAACCACTGGGTAGAGAGGTCTACCCACTGAACGGAGTCCGCAAATGACTGGGTAGGGCCCGCGGTGACTGGATTGCGTCCGGAATCGACTGGGTTGCTCCCCTCTACCGAGCGGGTAGACCCCACTACCCATTGGGTAGCTCCCGCAAACGGCTCGTTGGACCCCTCTACCCATTCGTTTGGCTCATTTCCTCTCCGTTTGCGCACCCGGGTATGTAGACAAAGGAGGGAAACATGACGAATTGGAAGAGGATGGTGAGTGCGGCCCTGGCGGCCGGTGCGCTGCTGGCCGGTCCGGGTGCGCGCGCCCAGGACAAGCAGCCGGGAGTCGAGAAGATCGAAAAGTGGGTGATCGAGAACACCCGCGCCGGCGCCCAGGCGGAGTTCTTTGTCGTCCTGCAGCGCCAGGCGAACCTGTCGGCTGCCAGCCAGGTCAAGGGCAAGGCCGCCAAGGGCGAGCTCGTCTACCGGACGCTCCTCGCGACCGCGCAGGAATCGCAGAGGCCGATCATCGCCGAGCTGGAAGCACGGGGAGTGGAGTACCAGTCCTTCTACCTGGTCAACACGATCCTGGTGAAGGGCGACCGCAACCTCGCGAAGATCCTGGCCGCGCGGCCCGATGTCAGGCGGATCGACGGCAACCCCGTCATGCGCCAGGAGCTGCCCCGGCCGCACGCGCCGGAGGCCCTGGAATTCAATCCCGACTGGTCGGTGATCACGGCCCCGGCCATCCTGGCCGCCGAGCCGGGGATCAGCTACGTGCGCGCCCCGCAGGTCTGGAACCTGGGCTACACCGGCCAGGGCGTGGTCGTGGGCGGAGCCGACACCGGCTACCGCTGGACGCACGCCGCGCTCAAGAACGCCTACCGCGGCTGGAACGGCACCACGGCCAGCCATGATTACAACTGGCACGACTCGGTCCACAGCAGCACCGGTGTCTGCCCGGGCAACTCGCCCGCTCCGTGCGACGACCAGGGCCACGGCACCCACACCATGGGCACCGCGGTGGGCCAGGACGGCGCCAACCAGGTCGGCATGGCGCCGGGAGCGAGGTGGATCGGCTGCCGCAACATGGACCAGGGCGCCGGCACCCCGTCCACCTACCTGGAGTGCATGGAGTTCTTCCTCGCGCCCTACCCGGTGGGCGGCACCACCAGCCAGGGCGATCCGAGCAAGGCCCCCCACGTGACCGTCAACTCCTGGGGCTGCAACGCGGCCGAGGGCTGCACCACTCCCAACATCCTGCTGACCGGGGTCTCCAACACCCGCGCGGCCGGCATCCTGATGGAGGTCTCGGCCGGCAACTCGGGGTCGGGCTGCTCCACGGTGGTCGATCCCCCCAGCTTCTACGACCCCTCCTTCACCACCGGGGCGCTCAACACCGGAGCGGATACCGTGGCCACCTTCAGCAGCCGCGGTCCGGTGACGGTCGACGGCAGCAACCGCGTCAAGCCCGACATCATGGCTCCCGGCACCAGCACCCGCTCGTCCTACCGGACCAGCGACACGGCCTACTCCTCCCTCTCGGGCACCTCGATGGCCGGGCCGCACGTGGCCGGAGGCGTGGCGCTCCTGCTGTCGGCGTTCCCCTCGCTCATCGGCAACGTCAACGCGATCGAGAGCCGCCTCACCTCGTCGGCCAAGGCCATCGCGCTGACCACGGCCACGTGCAGCAGCGCGGCCGGGGCCGTTCCCAACAACGTCTACGGCTACGGGCGGCTCGACATGGGGTGCGCGATCCCGGCGAAGGTCTCCGGGACGGCGTCCGTCTGCTCCGGCAGCCCGGCCACTCTCACCGTGAGCTTCGCGGGGACCGGGCCGTGGACGCTCACCTGGTCGGACGGCGTCGTCCAGAGCGGCGTGAGCGCGAATCCCACGACGCGCACCGTATCGCCCACCAGCACCACGACCTACAGCCTCACCAGCGTGTCGAGCACCGGCTGCAACCAGCCCGGCGCCGGCAGCGCGACCATCAGCATGGCCGCGGCGCTCTCGAACGTGACCATCGCGGTCGCGGGCAGCACGACCATCGGCAGCCCGTGCCTGGGCGGCACGGCCACGGTGACGGACACCGGCGGCGGTACCAACAGCCATCAGTGGGGCTACCGGACCGTCTCGGGCGGCGCGATCACCAACATCTCCGGCCAGACGGGGACGAGCTACGCCCTCAACTGCGCGGACTTCCCGGCCGTCGGCAGCTACTTCCTGGTGGAGAGGACCACGCCCGGCTGCGGCCCGACCCTGATTTCGAATGAGGTCGCGGTCAACGTGACGGCCGTGGCGCCTCCGGCCACGGTGACGGTGACCTTCAACTCGGTGGCGGCGCAGGACGGCCGGCTCTGGGAGAGCGGAGAGACGACCAACGTCGGCGGCGGCGGCAACTCGACGGACAACACCACCGCGGCGCTGCGGATCGGCGACACCAACGTCGACGAGCAGTACAAGAGCATCGTCTCCTTCGACACGTCCTCGATCCCCGACACGGCGACGATCACCGCGGCGACCCTCCGCCTGGTGCGCGGGACCATCTCGGGCACCAGTCCTTTCACCACTCACGGCTCCTGCGTGGCCGACATCGTGACCGGCGCTTTCGGAGGCTCGACCGCCTTCGCCAATGCCGACTGGGAGGCCGCGGCCACGGCGACGAACGTGGCGACGATGTCGAACCCGGCAACCGACGGCTCGGCCTCGACCGGCACCCTGAGCGCTGCCGGCCGTTCCGCGGTCAACAAGACCGGCAGCACGCAGCTGCGGGTCTACTGCACCCTCGATGACAACGACGACCTCGGCTACGACTACATCGGGTTCTTCGCGGGCGAGAACGCGACCACTACGAACAAGCCGCAGCTCACGGTGACCTACCAGCCCTGATTGCAGACCCGGGGCGCCAGCCGATTCCGGCGGGCGCCCCACTGTCTTCCCTGAGGCTCGGAAGTCACTTCCCCGCGGCTCGGAAGTCAGTTCCCGAGACACGGAAGCCACTTTCCCGCATGAGCTGATTCGAGAAGTCTTGACTTCGTCTGGAGGTACGCTCAGCCTCGGGACTGAAAAGGAGACCTGAGGATGCGCAAGACCTCCAGATGGGCCGCCCTGCTCCTGGCGCTCGCCATCCCGGTATTTCCGGCATGGGCCGAGCGCCTGATCCTGCGCGGCGTCACGGTCGTCGACGGCACGGGCGCGCCGCCGTTCGGTCCCGTGGACCTCGTCATCCAGGACGGCCGTATCGCCCAGCTCGTGACGGTGGGCAGCCCCGGCATGGCTGTCGATCCCGAAGCCCGGCCCAAGCTGGACGGCGGCAAGGAGATCGACCTGACCGGCATGTGGGTGCTGCCCGGGTTCGTCGACCTCTACGCCCATCCCATCCAGCCGGAGGAGTACGTGTCGAAGCTCTGGCTCGGGCACGGCATCACCACGATCCGCGATCCGAGCTGCCGCGACGGTCTCGCGGCTTGCGCGGAGCTGAGAAAGAAGAGCCAGGAGGGCGGCATGCCCCAGCCGCGCTTCGAGCCGTTCGTGGGATTCGGAGCCGGTGCGAAGGTGGCGCTCGACTCCCCGGAGCGGATCACGGCCTGGCTCGCCGAAGCGCAGAAGGCGGGCATGGCCGGGGTCCGCTTCCGCGCGACGAAGCCCGCAATCCTCGCCGTGGCCCTCCAGGAGGCGCGGCGGCTGGGGCTCGCCACCTCCTGCCACCACTACCCGGGCGCCGACGCCCTGGACACCTCCGGCTGGGGCCTCGGCATGCTGGAGCACTGGCATGGCCTGCCCGAGGCGATGCTCGCCGGCCGCACCGTCCCCGACTTCCCAGCGGACTACAACGAGGCCGACGAGGGGCAGCGCTTCGCCCTCTCCGGCCGGCTCTGGCGGCAGGCCGCGGCCCCGGGGAGCGAGCGCTGGAACCGGGCGCTCGCCGACCTCGCGGCCCGCGGTCTCACCCTGGTGCCGACGCTCAGCCTCTACGAGGCCAACCGGGACCTGATGCGCGCGGTCCAGGCCGAGTGGCACGAGCTCTACACCCTGCCGGCGGTCTGGGACGGGTTCCAGCCCGACCGCCGCGGCCACGCCGCGCACTGGTTCTACTGGACGACCGGGGACGAGATCGCCTGGCGCGAGAACTACCGCCTCTGGATGGCCTTCCTGAACGACTACAAGAACCGCGGCGGCCGGGTGGCCGTGGGCACGGACTCGGGGTTCATGTACAACCTCCATGGCTTCAGCTTCGTGCGCGAAATGGAGCTGCTCCAGGAGGCGGGCTTCCACCCGCTGGAGGTAGTGCGCGCCGCCACCCTGGCCGGCGCCGAGGCCCTGGGGCGGGCCGGCGAGATCGGCAGCGTCGAGCCGGGCAAGCTGGCCGACCTGGTCGTGGTGGCCGAGAACCCGCTGGAAAACTTCAAGGTCCTCTACGGCACGGGCGCCCTGAAAGTGGGGCTCGACAACCGGCCGGCTCGGGTTGGGGGGGTTCGATACACCATCAAGGGTGGAGTCGTCCACGACGCCGAGCGGCTGAGGGCCGACGTTCGCCGGATGGTGGAGGAGGCCAAGGCAAAGGAGGGCCGATGAGATCAGTGTGGAAGGTTTGTGCCTGCCTGGCCGTCTGCGCGCTCCCGCTCGCGGCGCAGCCAGTTCGGGAAACTCGAGAGATACCGCCGCCGGTCAGGGTCGAGGGACTCTGGGAGGGCATCATCCTCTACGATCCCGCCCAGGTGGAGCTGGAGACCACCGTCGAGATCGCCCGCGACGCCCAGGGCAACCTGGTGGGCACGATCGACCTGCCCAGCCAGCGCATGAAGTACCACGAGCTGCGCGACTTCAAGGTCGACGGCCGCAAGGTCTCCTTCACCTTCTACCGGAATTCCGAGAAGCGGGGGCCGAACTCGCCTTTCGTCTTCGACGGCGAGGTCTCGGCCGACGGCCGGGCGATGGCAGGGATCTTCACCGGCTTCTACAACGAGGAGAAGGGGACCGACCGCGTGCCCTTCAGCTTCGAGCGGATCGGGGACCCCGGCGACGAGCGGCCGGAGCCGGCCCATCCGCCCGTGATCTCCCTCTCTCCCTCCAGCAGCGAGGTCCGCGACGCCTTCAACCGCGACGCCGACGCGGTGCGGCTCCTGATCCTGATCTCCCCCACATGAGGGGTCTGCCTCGCAAGCGCCCGTGTGGTGCAACGCTACGTCCTCGACAAGGTCCAAGACCCGAACCTGAAGGTCTATGTCGTGTGGGGGCCCATGCTGGGCGGCGAGAAGGAGGAGGATGCCCGCGAGGCGACCGCCCTCGTCCCTGACGCCCGGGCGAGCCACTTCTGGACTGCAGCCCATTCCCTGGCCGAGGCGCTCCGCGCGCCCGCCGGGCTCAAGGAGGAGCTGGCGTGGGATACCTTTCTGCTCTTTCCTCGCGGGATGAAGTGGGGGGATGCACCGCCTTCTCCGGACTACGTGATGCACGTGGGCAAGCGGCTGCCGCCGGAGCGGCGCCTGAACGGCGAGAAGCTGCTCGAGCAGGTGAACCGGCTGCTGGCGGCGCGCTAGTGCGCTCCGCCCTCTCCCCGGGAGGTGCGGCGTGAGCCACGGCGCCGGCCGTTGGCAGATGCTTGCGGAGTGGAACGACACGGCCTCGCCGTTCCCCGGCGGGATCGCCCTGCACCAGCCGTTCGAGGAGCAGGCGCGGCGGGCTCCCGGCTCCGTGGCGGTGGAGCACGCGGGCGGGTCGCTCACCTATGCCGAGCTCGAGCGCCGGGCGGACCGGCTGGCCCGGCGCCTCGCCGCCCTCGGGGCCGGCCCCGGCTCGCTGGTCGGAATCCACCTGGCCCGGTCGCCCGAAATGATCGTCGCCGCCATCGCGGTGCTCAAGGCGGGCGCGGCCTACGTGCCCATCGAGAGCACCTGGCCGCGGGAGCGCGTGCGCTGGATCCTGGAGTCGCAGCGGATCGCCCACCTGCTCACGGGCACGTGCGAGCTGGAGGCGCTGGAGGAGGTGGGCCGCGCCGTGCGGCACACCCTCCTCCTGGACGACGAATCGAGCCTGGAGGGGCCGGAGGTCCAGGTGCCGCACCCAGCCGGGCCGGACGACCTCGCCTACATCATTTTCACCTCGGGCTCGACCGGCAACCCCAAGGGGGTCATGGTCCGCCACAGGCCCGCGGTCAACCTGGTCCACTGGGTCAATACGACCTTCGGGGTCGGCCCCGCGGACCGGCTGCTCTTCGTCACCTCCCTCTCGTTCGACCTGTCGGTGTACGACGTCTTCGGCACCCTGGCCGCGGGAGGGACGATCCGCCTCGCCTCGTCCGAGGAGCTGCGCGATCCAGAGCGCCTGGTCCGCCTGCTGACGGAGGGGGGGATCACCTTCTGGGATTCGGCCCCGGCGGCCCTGCAGCAGCTCGTCCCCTTCTTCCCGGCGCCAGGGACCGCGCAGCCGTCCCTGCGGCGGGTCTTCCTCTCGGGCGACTGGATCCCGGTGAGCCTGCCCGACCGGGTGCGCCAGTCGTTCCCCGGCGCCCGGGTGATCAGCCTGGGCGGCGCCACCGAGGCCACCATCTGGTCGAACGTCTATCCGGTCGGCGAGATCGATCCGGCCTGGAAGAGCATCCCCTACGGGCGGCCGATCGCGAACGCCCGCTACTACGTGCTGGACGAGGGGCTGGAGCCCTGTCCGGTAGGCGACGCGGGCGATCTCTATATCGGGGGCGGCTGCCTCGCCGCCGGCTACGCCGGGGCTCCGGACCTGACCGCGGACCGCTTCCTCCCGGACCCGTTTGCAGGCAAGGGGGAGGAGGGAGGGCGCCTCTACCGCACCGGCGACCGGACGCGCTACTGGCCGGACGGGAACCTGGAGTTCCTGGGCCGCCTCGACAACCAGGTCAAGATCCGCGGCTATCGCATCGAGCTGGGGGAGATCGAGGCCGCGATCGCCGGCCACCCCGGGGTCGAGGGGGTGGTCGTGCTCGCCCCGCCGGGCCCTGCCGGCGACCGGCGCCTGGTTGCTTACGTGCGGCCCCATCCGCACCG
Source organism: Thermoanaerobaculia bacterium (assembly GCA_035536935.1). Classification (GTDB taxonomy): domain Bacteria; phylum Acidobacteriota; class Thermoanaerobaculia; order Multivoradales; family UBA5704; genus DATMER01. The sequence continues at coordinate 28,297 of DATLNC010000007.1, read as the reverse complement.
CGCCGGCGCGGTGCGCCGCTGGCTGCGACTGGAGCGCGAGGGCCGGCTGGAGGGGCAGAGCTTCCACGAGCTGCCGGACGGCACGGTCCTGGCTCACCGCAACCCCGGCGAGACCGATTTCCTCTTCCGCGAGATCTTCGAGGAGGGGGAGTACTTCCGGCACGGTGTGAGCCTGCGGGACGGCGACCTGGTCCTCGACGTCGGGGCCAACATCGGCCTCTTCACCCTCCTGGCCGGCCGCGCCGCGGACGTGCGCGTCCACGCCTTCGAGCCGATCCCGGCGCTGGCCGGGACGCTGCGGGTCAACGCCGAGCTGCACGGCCTGGATGCCCGGATCCACGACTGCGGCCTCTCCGACGTGGACGGGGCCGCCGAGCTCACCTATTACCCTCACGTCTCCCTGATCTCGGGCCGCCACTCCGACCCGGCGGGAGAGCGGGGAGCAGTGCGGTCTTTCATCCTGGGCCAGGGCGGGGATGGCCTGACTCCGGAGCAGGTCGAGGAGCTGCTGGACGAGCGGCTGCGCAGCGAGCGGATCTCCTGCCGCATGCGCACGCTCTCCGGCTTCCTGGCCGAGGAGGGGATCGCAGAGGTCGGCCTGCTCAAGATCGACGTCGAGAAGAGCGAGATGGAAGTGCTCGGCGGGCTCCGCGACGAGGACTGGCCGAAGATCCGGCAGGTCGTCGTCGAGGTCTATGACGAGCACGGGCGGCTGGAGCAGGCCCTCGGCCTGCTGCGGCGGCACGGTTTCGAGGTGGCCGTGGAGCAGGAGACGGCGCTCTCGGGGAGCGGCTTCTACAACCTCTACGCCCGCCGGCCCGGGGATGCCGCTTCGGAGATGGAGCTCCAACCGGCCCCGGCCTGGACCACCCCGTCGCAGCTCGTCCAGGAGATCCGGTCCGCCCTGGGCCGGCGGCTCCCCGAGTACATGCGGCCCTCCATCTTCGTCCTCCTGGACGAGTTTCCGGTCAGTGCCAACGGCAAGCTGGACCGCAAGGCCCTGCCCGCGCCGGAGTCGGTGCGCCATGGGACGGAGCGCGAGCACGTGCCTCCGTCCACGCCGGCGGAGGAGGCCCTCGCCGCGATCTGGAGCGAGATCCTGGGGGTGGAGCGGATCGGTGCCGGCGACAGCTTCCTCGAGCTGGGCGGGCACTCCCTGCTCGCCACCCAGGTCATCGCGCGGCTGCGCGACCGCCTGGGTATCTACCTCGCTCTCCGGGACGTGTTCGACCGCCCGGTGCTGGGCGCCCTCGCCGCCCTGGTCGAGGAGCGCGGACGGGCAGGGGCAGTATCGGCGGCATCGAGCCCGATCGTGGCGGTGCCGCGTACGGGCGACCTCCCCCTCTCCTTCGCGCAGGAGAGGGTCTGGTTCCTCCAGCAGCTCGACCCGACGATCCAGTCGTACCAGTTCCAGGCGAGGATCCGCTTCCGCGGGCAGCTCGACCGGGAAGCGCTGCGGCGGAGCCTGGAGGAAATCGTGCGCCGGCACGAGATCTTCCGCACCTCGTTTCCCACGGTGGACGGCGGGCCGGTGCAGAGGTTCCACCCGGCGTGGCAGGTCCCCCTCCCCCAGGTGGACCTCTCCGGCCTGCCGGCCAACCGGCGCGAGGATGAGGCGGAGCGGGTCCTGGCTCTGGAGTGCCGGCGCTCGTTCGACGTCGCCAGCCTCCCCCTGGTGCGCTGGACCCTGGTCCGGTTCGGCCCCGAGGACCACGCCTGGCTGCACGCCGAGCACCACCTGGTCCACGACGGCTGGTCGTTCAACCTCCTCCTGGAGGAGCTGGCGGCGCTATACGCGGCCTTCCACGAAGGCCGGCCCTCGCCCCTGCCCGGCCTGCCGCTCCAATTCGCGGACTGGGCGGTCTGGCAGCGGGAATGGATGCGAGGGGAGGAGGCCGCGGCCCAGATCGAGTGGTGGAAGCGGAACCTCGCCGGCCGGCCCGCGGTGCTGGAGCTGCCCACCGACCGGCCGCGTCCCCGGCGCCAGAGCTTCCGCGGCGACATCGCGCGTCTGGAGATGCCGTCCGGCCTCTGCGCAGCCCTCCGCGATGCCAGCCGGCGCGAGGGAGTCAGCCTGTACATGCTGATGCAGGCGGCCTTTGCCGCCCTGCTGTCCCGGCACACCGGCCAGGAGCAGGTCAACGTCGGCTCCGCGGTGGCCAACCGCCGCTGGCGCGAGACCGAGTCCATGATCGGCATGATCGTGGACAACGTCGTCCTGGCGAACGACCTGTCGGGCGACCCGACCGCAGCCGAGCTGTTGCGGCGGGTCCGGCGCACCTCCCTGGAGACCGGCGCGCGCCAGGACATCCCGTTCGATCATGTGGTCGAGGCCGTGCAGCCCGAGCGCGACCTCGCCTACAACCCGCTCTTCCAGGCGAGCTTCAGCTTCCACGACTCGCCTCTGGGCGCCCTGGACTTCCCCGGCCTGGAGGCGGAGGTGGCCGAGGGCCTCTCCAACGGCTCCGCCAAGTTCGACCTCAACGCCATCTGCATCCCCCGCGCCGGGGGAGGGATCACACTGCTCTGGGAGTACGCCACGGCCCTGTTCGACCGCTCCACCATGGAGCGGATGGTCGGCTGCTTCCACCGGTTGCTGGCCGGCTTCGCGGCGCACCCCGAGCGGCGGATCTCCGAGCTGCCGATGCTCTCCGAAGAGGAGACGGCGCAGCTCGCGGTTTGGAGCCAGGGGAAAGAGACCGGCCTGCCCGATGGCCGTGTCCATGAGCTGGTGGAAGCCTGGGCGGACCGGACTCCCGATGCCCTGGCCGTGGCGGATGGCCAGAGGAGCCTCACCTATGGCGAGCTGGAGGAGGGAGCCAACCGCCTGGCCCGGCGGCTGATCCGGCTGGGAGTCCGTCCGGAGGACCGGGTGGGCGTCTGCCTCGAGCGCTCGGCCGATCTCCCGCTGGCCCTGCTCGGCGTGCTCAAGGCCGGCGCCGCCTACCTGCCGCTCGATCCCGGGCATCCCGCGGAGCGGCTGGCCTACATCCTCGAGGACTCGGCGGTCAAGGTCGTTATCTCCTCCCTCGACGGTCTCGAAGAGGAGAGCGCGAGGCGCCCCCGGGTGCCCGGCACGGCGTCCAACCTCGCCTACGTGATCTACACGTCGGGCTCCACCGGACGTCCCAAGGGGACCGAGCTGGCCCATGCCGGGTTGCTGAACCTGATCGCCTGGCACCAGCGGGAGTACGGGATAACGCCCGCCGACCGCACGACCCAGGTGGCGAGCCCGGCCTTCGACGCGTCGGTCTGGGAGATCTGGCCGGCGCTCGCGGGCGGTGCCAGCCTTCATTTCCCTCCCGAGGAGGCGCGCTCGTCGCCGCCGGACCTCCTGGCCTGGCTGGGGGAGCAGGGGATCACGGTCTGCTTCCTGCCGACGCCGCTTGCCGAGGCCTGCCTGGAGCTGGAGCCGCCGGAGCTGTCGTTGCGTTTCCTGCTCACCGGCGGCGACCGGCTCCACCGAATCGAACGGCGGCTCCCCTTCCGGCTGATCAACCACTACGGCCCGACCGAGGGCACCGTGGTCGCCACGGCTGGAGAAGTTGGAGACGAGCCTGCGCCGCCGATCGGCCGCCCGATCGACAACTTCCGGGTCCACGTGCTCGACCGGTATCTCCATCCTGTGCCGGTAGGGGTCGTGGGCGAGCTCCTGATCGGCGGGATCGGGCTGGCCCGCGGCTACCTGGGCCGGCCGGAGCTGACCGCGGAGAAGCTCATCCCGGATCCGTTCGCGGACGGCGGCAGACTCTACCGCTCCGGCGACCTCGTGCGCTGGCGGCGGGACGGCCGCCTCGACTTCGTGGGCCGGATCGACAACCAGGTCAAGATCCGCGGCTTCCGCATCGAGCTGGGCGAGATCGAGGGCGTGCTGCGCGAGCATCCCGAGGTCCGGGACGCGGCGGTCGTGGCCCGGGAGGACGGGGGAGAGCGCCGGCTGGTGGCCTACGTGACGGGGACCGGGGGTGAGGGGCTCCGCACCTTCCTCGCGGACCGCCTCCCCGCCTACATGGTCCCCTCCGCCTTCGTCGTCCTCTCCGACCTGCCCCTCTCCCCGAACGGCAAGGTCGACCTCGCCGCCCTGCCCGCTCCCGAGTCCGCGCGCCCCATGGAGGAGAAGGCCGGACCGCGTACCCCGACCGAGGAGATGCTGGCCGTGATCTGGGCCCGGGTGCTGGGCCTCGCCACGGGCGTGGGCCCGGACGACGACTTCTTCGCGCTCGGCGGCCATTCGCTGCTCGCCACCCAGGTCCTGTCGCGCATCCGCGAGTCGTTCAAGGTGGAGCCGCCGCTGCGCGCCGTGTTCGAGAGCCCCTCCCTCGCGGCCCTGGCCCGCGTGGTCGACGCCGCCCTGCGCGCCGGCTCCGGGCCGGAGGCGCCGCCGTTCACGGCCGCCCCGCGGGACGGCGGGATGCTGCCGCTCTCCTTCGCCCAGGAGCGGCTCTGGTTCCTCAACCAGCTCGGCACTGAAGCCGCGGTCTACAACATCCCCGAGGCGTACCTCCTCCAGGGGCGGCTCGACATCGCGGCCCTGGAGCGGAGCTTCAACGAGGTGGTCCGCCGCCACGAATCGCTGCGCACGACCTTCCCCGTGGAAGGAGGGCGGGTGGTCCAGTCCATCGCCCCGGCGCTCCACGTGGACCTGCCGATGGCGGACCTGCGCACCCTGGAGAGGCAGCAGGAGGAAGTCCGGCGGCTGGCGGACGCGGAGGCGGCCCGGCCCTTTGATCTCGCGCGCGGGCCGCTGATCCGCACCATGCTGCTCCGCCTCGCGCCCGAGGAGCACGTCCTCCTCCTCACCCAGCACCACATCGTCTCCGACGGCTGGTCCATGGGGATCTTCGTGCGCGAGCTGGCGGCGCTCTACCGCGCCTGCTGCCAGGGCGAGCCTTCCCCCCTGGTCCCGCTGGCGTTCCAGTACGCCGACTTTGCCCGCTGGCAGCGCGAGTGGCTGCGGGGCGAGGTGCTCGCGCAGCAGCTCGGCCACTGGAAACGGCGGATGGATGGGGCGCCGGCCCTGGTGGAGCTGCCCACGGACCGGCCGCGGCCGTCGGTCCAGACCTTCCGCGGCGCCGACAGGGTGCTCGTCCTCCCCGCCGGGCTCGCCCGCGACCTGGAAAAGCTCTCCCGCAGTATCTTCAGCGGTCATGGTATCAGCCTCTTCATGACCCTGCTCGCCGCGTTCCAGCTCCTCCTCTCGCGCTACACCGGCCAGGAGGACGTGGTAGTGGGCACTCCCATCGCCAACCGCACCCGCAGCGAGACCGAGGGGCTCATCGGCTTCTTCGTCAACACCCTCGTCCTGCGCACCGACCTCTCGGGCGATCCGGAGATCTCCGAGCTGCTGGGCCGGGTGCGCGACGTGAGCCTCCACGCCTATACCCACCAGGACGTCCCCTTCGAGAAATTGGTGGAAGAGCTGCGGCCGGAGCGCGACCTCTCTCACACGGCCCTGTTCCAGGTGCTCTTCGCCCTGCACAACGCCCCCTCCATGGAGCTGGAGCTGCCCGGGCTCACGCTGTCGCGCCTGGAGCCCGAGGGCAAGACCTCCAAGTTCGACCTCGCCTTCCACGTGCAGCCGCTCCGGGACGGCTCCCTCTCGGCCCTGGCGCGCTTCAACCGCGACCTGTTCGACGGCACCACCATGGACCGGCTGCTGCGCTGCTTCCGCAACCTGCTCGAGGGGATGCTGACCGGAGCGCGCGTCTCCGATCTGCCCATGCTGGGCGAGACCGAGCGCTGGCAGATGCTCGCGGAGTGGAACGACACCCAGGCCGGCTTCCCCACGGGCATGACGCTCCACGAGCCGTTCGAAGCCCGGGCGCGGCAGGACCCCGCCGCGCCGGCCCTGGATTTCGACGGCGAAGTGATGAGCTACGGCGAGCTCGACCGCCGAGCCGACCGCCTGGCCCGCCGCCTGGCCGCCCTGGGAGCCGGCCCCGGCGGCCTGGTCGGCATCCATCTCGACCGCTCCTTCGACATGGTGGTCGCGGTGCTCGGCGTGCTCAAGTCGGGCGCCGCCTACGTGCCGCTCGAGACCTCGTGGCCCCGCGAGCGCCTGCGCTGGATCCTCTCGTTCCAGGGGATCGTCCAGGTCGTCACCCACTCTCCGCGAAGGCAGGGGCTCGCCGACGCCGGCCTGGCCCCGGAAGGCGCGGTCTGCCTGGACGAGAACGGCCCGGAATCTCAGGTCGTGAGCCGCGTCGGCCCGGACGACCTGGCCTACGTCATCTTCACCTCGGGCTCGACGGGCACGCCCAAGGGGGTCATGGTCCGGCACGAGGCCGCGGTCAACCTCGTCCACTGGGTGAACAGCACGTTCCGGGTCGGTCCTAGGGACAAGCTGCTCTTCGTCACGGCGCTCTCCTTCGACCTCTCCGTCTACGACGTGCTCGGCATCCTCGCCGCGGGCGGGACCGTGCGCATCGCGACGCGGGCCGAGAGCCGCGACCCCCGGCGCCTCGCGCAGATCCTGGTCGACGAGGGGATCACGTTCTGGGACTCGGCCCCGGCCGCCCTGCAACAGCTCGCGCAGTTCTTTCCGGAGAGACGGTCGTCCCTGAGGCTCGTCTTCCTCTCCGGCGACTGGATCCCCGTGACCCTGCCCGTCCGGGTGCGCGAGTCCTTCCCGGAGGCCCGCGTGATCAGCCTGGGCGGCGCCACCGAGGCCACGGTCTGGTCGAATTACCACCCGATCGGCGAGGTAGACCCGGCCTGGAAGAGCATCCCCTACGGCCGGCCCATCCCGAACGCCCGCTACCACGTCCTGGACGCGGGGCTGCGGCCCTGCCCGATCGGCGTGCCGGGCGATCTCTACATCAGCGGCCCCTGCCTCTCGCTGGGCTATGCCAAGGCGCCGGACCTGACCGCGGACCGCTACATCCCCGACCCGGTCGGCCCCGAGCCCGGCGGGCGGCTCTACCGCACGGGAGACCGGGCGCGGTACTGGATTGACGGCACCCTGGAGTTCCTCGGCCGGCTGGACAGCCAGGTCAAGGTGCGCGGCTACCGCATCGAGCTGGGGGAGATCGAGTCCGTGGTCGCCGGGCACCCGGGAGCGCGCGAGGCCGTGGCCCTGGTCCGGGAGGACGTGCCGGGAGACCAGCGCATCGTGGCTTACTACCTTCCCGAGGGGGAGGAGGCGCCGCCCTCGGCCAACGAGCTGCGCGCCTGGTCGGCCGAGCGCCTGCCGGACTACATGATGCCGGCCGCGTTCGTGCCCCTCGAGGAGTGGCCGCTGTCGGCCACGGGCAAGCTCGACCGCAAGGCCCTGCCGCCGCCGTTCGCGCCCAAGCCGGAGCCGGCCGTCGCCGCGGCGCCGCGCACCGAGATGGAGCGGGTCATCGCCGCGATCTGGCGCGAGGTCATCGGCGTCGACTCCGTGGGGATCGACGACAACTTCTTCGACCTCGGCGGGCACTCGCTGCTCCTCGCCCGGGTCCAGGCGCGCCTCTCCGAGATCCTCGGCCGCGACCTGCCCATGGTGGACCTCTTCCGCTACCCGACCGTGGGCTCCCTCGCCGAGGCGGTATCCACGGAGGGGCGCGAGACCGCCGAGGTCGCCGAGGCCGTCGCCGTCCGGCCGCGGACCCACGACCGGATCGCGGTGGTCGGCATGGCCGGCCGCTTCCCCGGCGCCCGCGACCTGGACGAGCTGTGGCGGAACCTGCGCGGCGGCGTCGAGTCCATCCGCTTCTTCGGGGACGAGGAGCTGTTCGCCGCCGGCATCCATCCCGACCTGCTGGCCGATCCGGCCTATGTGAAGGCCCGGGGCGTGCTGGAGGGGAGCGACCTCTTCGACGCCGGCCTCTTCGACCTGGTGCCGCGGGAAGCCCAGATCCTCGATCCGCAGCAGCGGCTCTTCCTGGAGCAGGCCTGGCAGGCCCTGGAGCACGCCGGCTACGGCGGCGAGCGCTGGCGCGGCGAGGTCGGCGTGTTCGCGGGCGCGAGCGAGAACACCTACGTCCACCAGATCCTGGCCAACCCGTCGCTGCTCGCCGCGGTGGGGCGCTACTCGGTCTCGCTCGCCAACAACCCCGACTATCTCTCCACCCGGGTCTCGTACAAGCTCAACCTGCAGGGGCCGGGCCTGTCGGTCCAGACCGCCTGCTCGACCTCGCTCGTGGCGGTCCACCTGGCCTGCCGCGCCCTGCTCCAGGGGGAGTGCGGCCTCGCGGTGGCCGGCGGCGTGTCGGTGCGCGTGCCCGAGCAGGCCGGCTATCTCCATGAAGAGGGCGGGATCGCCTCGCCGGACGGCCACACCCGCAGCTTCGACGCCCGCGCAGCGGGAACGGTGCGGAGCAGCGGCGTGGGCGCGGTGGTGCTCAAGCGCCTGGAGGACGCCCTGGCCGACGGCGACACGGTCCACGCGGTCATCCTCGGGTCGGCCGTCAACAACGACGGTGGGTGCAAGGTCGGCTTCACGGCGCCCGCGGTCGAGGGGCAGGCGCGGGTCATCCGCAAGGCCCATCTGGCAGCCGGGATCGACCCCGAAACCATCGGCTACGTCGAGGCGCACGGCACGGGCACGGCCATGGGCGATCCTGTCGAGATTGCCGGGCTGACCGAGGCCTTCCGCGCCGGGGGCGCGCGGAAGACCGGCTTCTGCGCGATCGGCACCGTCAAGTCGAACATCGGCCACACCGACGCCGCCGCCGGCATCGCCGGCCTCCTCAAGACCGTGCTCACCCTGAAGAGCGGCGAGATCCCGCCGAGCCTCCACTACGAGTCGCCCAACCCGGCGATCGACTTCGCGTCGAGCCCGTTCTACGTGGCTTCGGAGCTGGCCGGGTGGGAGTCCGATGGCCCGCGGCGGGCCGGCGTCAGCTCCTTCGGCATCGGCGGCACCAACGCCCATCTGGTGCTGGAAGAGGCCCCGCCCGCGGCCCCGGCGATGGGGCTTGCGCGGCCGGTCCAGCTCCTCGTTCTCTCGGCGGTCACGCCCGCGGCGCTCGAGGCGGCGACCGCCAACCTGGCCGAGCGCCTGGACACCTTGCCGGACGAGGATCTTGCGGACGCTGCCTGGACCCTCCAGGCCGGCCGCAAGCCCCTGCGCTGCCGGCGGGCCGTGGTCTGCCGGAGCCGGCAGGAGGCGGCGGAGCTGCTGCGCACCGGCGATCCCGCGCGGGTCCTGGCCGGGATCGTCCCCGCGGCCCCGCTCTCCGTGGCCTTCCTCTTCCCCGGCCAGGGCGCCCAGCACCCGGGCATGGCCGAGGAGCTGTATGCCGAGGAGCCGGCCTTCCGCGAAGCCCTGGACGAGGCCTGCGAGATCCTCCGGCCGGAGCTGGGGCTCGATCTCCGCGAGGCGCTGTACGGTGCCGGCTTGGATGAAACGGCCCTGGCGCAGCCGGCGCTCTTCGCCGTCGAGCACGCGCTCGCCCGTCTCTGGATGTCGTGGGGCGTGAAGCCCGAGGCCATGCTCGGCCACTCGGTGGGCGAGTACGTGGCCGCCTGCCTGGCCGGCGTCTTCTCCCTGGAAGACGCCCTGCGCCTGGTCGCCGCCCGCGGCCGTCTCATGCAGGAGCAGCCGCCCGGCGCCATGCTCGCCGTGCCGCTCCCCGAGAGCCATATCGCCGGCATAGTCCTCGAAGGCTCGCTCGCCATGGCCGCGGTCAACGCCCCGGCGTCCTGCGTGGTTTCGGGGACCGCCGACGATGTGCAGGCTTTCCGCGACAACCTGGGGGACGAGGTGGACTGCCGCCTCCTCCACACCTCGCACGCCTTCCATTCGGCCATGATGGACCCGGTCCTGGAGCCGTTCACGAAGCTCCTCCGGGGAATGGAGCTGCACCCGCCGCGCATCCCCTTCGTCTCGAACCGTACCGGCACCTGGATCACCGCGGACGAGGCTGTCAGCCCGGACTACTGGGCGGGCCACCTGCGCAACACGGTCCGCTTCGCCGACGGTCTGACTACCCTTCTTGGGCAGGGGCGGAGGACGGCCCTGCTGGAGGTCGGCCCCGGCGGCACGCTCGGCACCCTGGCCGGCCAGCACCCGGACCGCAAGTCCGCGGACCTCGTGGCCCGCTCATTACGCCGGCCCAAGGAAGACCGGAGGGATCTGGACGTGCTGCTCGGCGCGCTCGGCCGGCTCTGGGTGGCGGGCGCCGACATCGACTGGAGCGCGGTCCACTCCGGAGAGCGGAGGCGGCGCATCCCGCTGCCGACCTACCCGTTCGAGAGGCGCCGGTATTGGGTCGATGGGGTCGATGGGGTCGATGGGGTGGGCGCTCACAGGCTCGAAGCCGAAGCCGGACCGGTCGTCCGCATGGAGGAGGCGGTCGCCGGCACGCGCACGCCGCTCGAAGAGACCGTGGCCGGCGTCGTGCGCGATCTCCTGGGCCTGGACGAGGTCGGCCTCCACGACGACTTCTTCGACATCGGGGGCAGCTCGCTCATGGGCCTGCAGATGAGCGCCCGTCTGCGCCGCGCCCTTGGCATCTCGGTCTCCGGGGACCTGCTGCTGGAGGCGCCGACGGTCGCGGCCATGGCGAAGAGGCTGGAAGCTCGCCTTGCCGGGTCTGTCCGCCCGAGCTGCCTGATCCGTCTCCAGCCCGCGGGTCACCGTTCGCCGCTCTTCCTGGTCCACCAGGTGGGCGGCTACGCCTACACCTTCCGCGCGCTCGCCCGGGAGCTGGGCAACGACCGCCCGGTCTTCGGCCTCCGCTCCCTCGGGCTGGAAGAGGGGGAAGAGCCGCTCCTCACCGTCGAGGCCATGGCGAGCCACTACCTCGGGCTGATCCGGGAGGCGCAGCCGCGGGGGCCCTACTTGCTGGGCGGCGCCTCCATGGGAGGCATGGTGGCCTTCGAGATGGCCCATCAGCTCGCCTCCGCCGGGGAGGAAGTGTCGCTGCTGGCCCTGATGGACACACCCTGCCTCGACCAGATGCCGGCGAAGGAAGGCCACGCCGAGGCCGTGGCCGCGGTCTTTCGGGGCCGGGTGGACCTCTGTCCGAACGAGCTGCGCGAGCTCCCGCCGGAAGAGCAGCTCGCCCTCGCCTTCGAGAAGGCCGGCAGGGACGGCTTGGACCCGGCGGAGATCACCCGCCGCGTGAAAGTGCTCCATTCGAACGTGGAAGCCCTCTACGCCTACGCCCCACGTCCGCACCCGGGCCCGCTGGTCTACTTCCGGGCGGAATCGAGGCGCCCGGGAGATCCGCCGCGTCCGGAGCTGCCCTGGATCGAGCTGATGCGCGGAGGCACCGAGGTCCACCTGGTGCCCGGGGACCACATGACCATGCACGAGCCCCCGCACGTCCACGCCCTGGCCGAGCGCCTGCGGAGGTGTCTGGGGCGGGTGGTGGAGATGAGGACCCGACCCGCGGTTCGGGCCGCTCAACTGGCGAACAGTCCGGCGCAACCCAGGGGCGGAGAGGGAAAACCCGCGGGTTGAAGGTCCCAACCCGGCGGTTGAGCCCCCAAACCAGTGGGTTGAATGACTCAACCGACGGGTTGTAACGAAAAACCCGCCGGTTGAAACGAAAAACCGGCGGGTTGAAACATAAAAACCGGCGGTTGAGACACAAAACTCGGTGGTTGAAACATTCCACCCACAGGTTTAGAGGCTCGCGTCGCGGGTTTGGAGGCTCCACCCGCGGGTGGACAGGTCCGGCCCGCTTCCGGAGACGCTCAGCTCCTTGCGGCAGCTGAACCCTACCAGAGCACCGCGTACCCGAGCTTCAAAAAGAACGTGCGGTCCCGCTGGGTGAGGTCGATCTCCTGGGTGCCGAGGTAGTTGTCGGAGTAGCCGGCCAGGAGCACGGTCTGGGGGTTCAGCTTGTAGGAGAAGAGGAGCTGGGAGAAGAAGTTCTCGTCCTCCGCGTTCAGACGGAGGCCCGGACGGAAGAGATCCAGGTCCCGCTCCACGTCCCGGTACTGCAGGATCGCCCTCACGAAGGTGCGCACGTTCAGGTGGTAGCGCAGCGTGGCCTGCGTCAGCTCGGCCTTCAGATAGCGCTGGCCGTGGATCATGAACTCCTGGTGGTTGTGATCGAGGTCGCCGAAGAGGTGACGGCCGACGCGGAAGTCGACGGACGGCTGGACCTGCAGGAAGTCCACCTGGCGGACGTTGGTGAAGTCGATCACCTCGCCCTGGCGCAGGAAGAGGTCCATTCCCAGGTGGCCGTTCGGACGGATCGCGAGCAGCAGGTCGTTGCGGTAGTCGTAGAACTCGTGGCCCAGGAAGCTCTCGTTGTTCGGCAGAATGCGCAGGCGCACCACGCTCTGCATCGGACCCTCGTAGGTCAGGAACAGGTTCAAGTCCTGCTCCAGCAGCTCGCCGTCCTTGTCGTTCTTGGTGCTGGAGTTGACGTTGACGATGAAGCGGCTGTACCAGCCCCCCTTCTTGCCCCAGAAGGTGCGCTGGACCTGGCTGCTCGACTCCTCGAACCCGACCTGCGGCATGAAGCCGCTGTCGGCCCGGAACTCGTCCGCGATCGAGTTGTAGCTCCCGCGCCAGAACCAGTCGCGGGTGGCGTGCGTGTACTCGCCGATCCAGGCCTCGCCGTTGAACCCGCCGACGCTCTGGTGCAGGCTGCGGGCGAGATCCAGCGGGTACTCGGTCTGCGAGCCCAGGGCCTGGAAACGGAACGTGTCCCTGGGCGTCATGCGGACGCTGCCGTCCACCCCGTAGACCTGGTTCGAGTAGTCGTCGCCGTCGCGCCCGGCGTAGAGGACGCCGAGGGTCGAGGTTTCGCCGATGTCGCGGCGGTAGCGCAGCACGCCGTTGCGCACCTCTTCGTCCAGAAGCGCCACGGTCGAGCTCTCGCGGCCCGGGACGAGCAGGGCGGTGATCCGGTCCTCCGTGAGGAACGCGCCGAAGGCGTTTTCCGCTTCCTTGCCGGTCAGCTTGAGGCCGTACTTGGGATCGAAGACCGTGCGGGTGAAGACGGCGTTGTACGCGGTCGTGAAGAAGTCGGCCCCCTCCAGGAAGAACGGGCGCTTCTCGGGGAAGGAGAGGGCGAAGCGCTCGTTGACGTCGAGCACGGCGAAGTCCGCTTCGACCTGCGAGAAATCGGGGTTGACCGCCGCGTTGAAGCTCACGTTCGGGCTGATGCCCCAGCGCAGGGAGAGACCGGCTTCGACGTCCTCGTCGCCGCTCTCGATCGGCCGCGTCAGGGTCGGTCGGGCGTCCGTGCGCTTGGAGGTCAGCGTCGGCGTGGTCTCCAGGTTGTACCCCGCTTCGAGATTGCGGAAGCCGGTGACCGTCTCGTACTGGCAGACCTGGCAGTCCTCCTGCCGGTTGTTCCAGGTCGAGCGGATCTGGTGCACCACCGAGCGCGGGTAGGTGCGCTGGGCGAGGAAGCCCCAGGTCTGCTCTTCCTTGGCGCGGGGGAAGCGGATCTGCTTCAGGGGCAGCGCGATCTCGACCACGTAGCCGTCTTCCGTGATCTGTCCCTTGGAGTCCCAGATCGCGTCCCACGACCAGTCCTCGGTCTCTTCGACGTCGCTGACCGTGCCGTCCATCTGCACCCCGAGCGGGTTGACCCGGAACTGGAAGGCGCGCCGCTGGTCGTTGAAGGTGTCGATGTAGAACCCCACGCTGTCGTCCAGGAAGGCCGTGTCGCGGTCGGACAGGTAGGCGCGGATCTGGCCCGGGTTCGGGTCGTGCGCCCGGAAGCCCACGTAGAGGTTGTTGTCGTCGAAGGTGACCAGGCACTCGGTCGCCACCGGCGCCTCGGCGTTGTCGCGCGGCGCCCACTCGTGGGTCAGGGGCACCACCGTCGCGTCGGCCCACGCCGCCTCGTCGAGCAGGCCGTCCACCCGGATCTCCGAGGTCGCGGCGCGGATGGCGTGCTCGTGCTTGGGCTGCTGCACCGCGGGCGCCGTCTCCGGATTCTGGGCGGGTGCTCCGGCAGGAGCGAAGGCGAGAAGGATCGTCACGAGCCAGGTGCGCGGGTTTTTCGGATGCAAGGCGGAATCCTCCCGACAGGAAATACAAGGTTCCTCTAAAGATGAATGTGCTCGCCGCGCTCCGGACCGCGCCGGTTTCGTCTCCTTTCTCGTGTCGGAAAGCACTCTTTTAATCAAGGACGCCATTCAGCAGCGCCCCGTTCGATCCTTCCTTGTCTGTCATCGCCCGTGCTCGTGCGGTCAATTTCGGCCTGCCGGTGCCGGGCTCAAAGCGGAGGAGCCATTGAAAACCCGCGTCAAGCTCTTCACAGGCCTCGTCATGGCCGCGTCCGCCCTGGGGATTCCGGCCTTCCTGCTGGTCCCGCTCCCTGAACCCGGGAGGGCGGTGACCCGAGTGCCGGCCGAGGCCCACATGGCCGAGAAAGGCAAGCTCGATTCGCTCTACCAGACGTGGAAGGCCAGCTACGAACGCAGCGGCGGCAACCGCAACTACCTGATCTCCCTGGGATGGTCGCGCGGACTCTCCACGGAGCACACGTACGCCCGCGGCTTTGCCCGGATCGACATGACCCGCGGCGCCGCCCGCGTCGAGATCGACGACCTGGACACTGCCAAAGACTGGGACGTCTGGCTGATCGACAACCAGGAAGGGCCGCAGCGCAGCGCCCTGCCCGAGCGCGGCGACCGGATGCACAAGCTCGGCGGTCTCTCCAGGAGCGGCCCCAAGGCCGTGCTCGACGCCCGCTTCGACGGCAACCTGTTCTCCGCGTTCGAGGTGGACGTGGTGGCGGTGACCCACAGGGGCGTCCGGCCCGACGAGGGCGCCGTCCTCTATGGCTCCCCGATGCTGTTCCAGCGCCTCTACACCCGCGCGAGCCATCCGCAGTCGCGGCCCGCTCCCACGGCGCGGCTCGCCCTGCTCTTCGGCCCGCAGGTCGCCTTCGCCGACACTCCCTTCAACAGCACGGACCCGCTGATCGCCGCGGGGGCCGACCTGTTCTTCAACGAGACCTTCGGCGGCAACGGCCGCACCTGCGGGACCTGCCATCCGGCGGAGAACAACTTCACGATCGATCCCGAGTTCATCGGCGACCTGGCGCCGGACGATCCCCTGTTCGTGGCCGAGAACAACCCCGCCCTGGCGGTCAACTTCGAGAAGACCCAGCTCCTGCGCGAGCTCGGCCTGGTGCTCGAGAACGTCGACGGGTTCGAGAACCTCAACGACAAGTTCGTGATGCGCGGCGTCCCGCACCTGCTGGGCCTCTCGCGCTACCTGTTGCCGGGCGTCGACGGCTCGACGGTGCCGCCGAACCAGCGCACGGGCTGGGGCGGCGACGGCGCCCCGGGCAGCGGAACGCTGCGCGAGTTCGCCACCGGCGCCGTGGTCCAGCACTTCACCAAGTCGCTCAACCGGGTGCCGGGCACCGACTTCCGGCTCCCGACGGATGCCGAGCTCGACGCGATGGAGGCCTTCCAGCTCGCCCTCGGCCGGCAGGACAATCCCAACATCACGGCCATCCAGCTCAGGAACCCGATGGCCAACCTGGGCCGCGTTCAGCACAACGGCGTGAGCGCCCGCTGCTCCGTCTGTCACTTCAATGCCGGCGGGAACGCGTCCAACGGGACCAACCGCAACTTCGACATCGGGGCGGGCCGGCTGCCCAACCACCCGGCCAACGTGATCGCACCGGGCAACCTCCCGCCGGACGGCGGCTTCGGCACGGTCCCGGTCTTCGACCCGGTGACCCACGAGTTCAAGGGCTACGGCAATGCCAACGGCGACATCCGGTTCAACACCCAGCCGGCCATCGAGGCCGTGGACACCGCGCCGTTCTTCCACAACAACTCCGTCTTCACCATCGAGGAGGCGGTCGGCTTCTACAACAGCCAGGCGTTCAAGAAGTCCCAGGCGGGCATCGCCCTGCCCAGCCTGGCCATGGAGACCACCGAGGTCGAGAACATCGCGGCCTTCCTGCGCATCATGAACGCGCTGGAGAACATCCGCGCCTCGCTGCTGCTCGACCAGGGCGCCATCGACGAGACCGACGCCGGCACGGCCAAGCGCCTGGCGCACCTCGCCTCGTTCGACACCGAGGACGCCGTCCAGGTCCTGACGGGGCGCCAGCTCCACCCCACGGCGTCGCGCAAGCTGAAGAAGGCCCATGAGAAGGAGCTCGCCGCGGCATTCTCGGCCGCCGCGCACTCCAAGCACATCCGCGACGGCCTGCTGCAGGAGGCCATTCTGCTCAAGCAGCAGGCCCGCGCCGAGATGATCGTCGAGTAGCCGGGTACTGCGAGGTTTGGCGAGGGTTGGGGCCCGTCCGGGCCTCAGCCCCGCTTCTGCGCGACGAAGTAGAGGGCCGAGCCGATGCGCCGCAGGAGCGGCTGCGGGCGCAGGCTTGCGTCCGCCCGTCGAGACCGACGTCCCGCCGGTGGAGAAATGGTCTACCGCGCTTCCATCACTTAGGGGAGGGGGATCTCTATGGTGGACAGCAAGCTCTTCCTGTCTCACTCCCTCACCTGTGCGGGAGGTGAAACTCTGCGTAGGGCCCAGGAATAGATATAGGCAGAAGGACGAGAGAAGAACACCTCTCGAGAAGCAGGAGGGTGAACGACATGAGAACGGAACGGGATTTCTTCTCGATGCTTGGACTGTCTGACCTGCCTTGGGTCGCACGCGTCTACCTGGTGTTGGTGGTGGTTTTTGCGGTTCTGCTCCTGTTGTCCTCGGTGCCCGCGCTGGCCGTTCATCTCGTGCCTGTTGCGTCGGATGGTCTCAAGATGGTGCTCGGGGCCTTGCTCGGAGCTCTCTCCCAGGCAGAGGAGGTCCGGCGCGCTGTCCGCTGAGGGCGGTGTCAACTCTGCATCAAGGAGGGTGCAACTGACTGGTTGTCGTCATGATCCACGAATCGGAAGCGGCCAGGAAGATTGAGGCTATTCTCGTTAAGCCAGGACGGTCATGGAGTCCTGAGGAGCGCCAGATCGTCCTCGATTGGCTGCTCCGGCGAGATCCCTTTGATCTGGGCCTCTGCGCGTCGAACTTTTTCCGCAACCGATGGCCGGGGATCGCAAAGGAGGATGCGCTCGAGATTTTCAATTCCTTCCTTGAACGGCGTCTCGATCGGCTATTGGGCTTCTACAACCCTGAGCAAGGCAAGCTCAAGACCTACCTCCGGTTCTGCCTGCAGCGCCACTGCCAGGCGCGGGCTTTCAGGCTGTGGAAGAGAGACCAAAAGCACAGAGAGTCACCTTTCTTTTCCCCAGACATGGAGAGCGAGCTCTTGCGGGCCCGGGATGTTTCGATCGAAGGGAACCCGGCGCGCCGGCTGGAGCAATGGGAGCTCGGCCGCGAGCTCCAGATAGCCCTTGACAGCCTGCCTGCCCAATACCGGCAGGCCTTGACGTTGTACGCGGAAGGCAAGAGTTACGAAGAGATCGCGAGGGAGCTCGATGTGACCCTCGCGGTTGTGAAGAACCGGCTCCATCGGGCGCGTCAGCGGCTGCGCCGGGAGTTCCCAGAGCTCCGGCCCAAGAGCGGCATCTGAGGAGGCAAGCCCATGAATCGCAAGCACGAACACAACTTGAACCGAGAAGAAATCAAGCGGCTGCTCCATTTCCTTCACGAGGCTCCCGAGAGCAGGGTCGGGGATCACCTGCCGGACGAAAGGCTGCGCGCGTACGTCCGTGAGGAACTGCCCCCTTCCATGGTGGAGCAGATGGATTACCACCTTGCCTCCTGCGAAGATTGCGCCGAGAGGATGGAATGGCTGCTTGCCATGACGGAAGCGCTGGCGGCGGAGGCGCAACACCGGCAGCCTGTCGCGCGTGCCCTAGTCTCCTTCGGCAACGTCGATCCCTGTGCTTCGCGGTGGTCGGAGCCTGCGATTGAGCACGAAGGAAAGAGCCTGGAGGCCCTGATGGCCCACCTTTTGGCCGAGCTGCTGGGTTCGAAGCAGGTGGGACATAACAACAGCTTCTTCGACCTCGGCGGCCACTCCCTGCTCGCCACCCAGCTGACTGCACGGGTGCGGGAGGTCTTCGGAGCCGAGTTGGATTTGCGCTCGCTGTTCGAGTCGAGCACAGTTGCCGGTTTGGCGGAACGGATAAAGAGGCTGTCAGGCGAGAACGTTGCTCCGTCGGACCTAGTGCGCTGGGCTGGCTCCGGAGATCCCCCTCTCTCTTTCGCTCAGCAGCGGCTCTGGTTCCTTGACCAGCTACAGTCGGGCTCGGTAGCGTACAACGTCCCGATCGTGCTGCGCTTCTCGGGTCTGTTGCGCCCGCATCGCCTGATCTGGGCCCTGTCCGAGGTTGTGCGCCGCCACGACATTTTGCGAACCACCTTCAAGGCGGTAGGTGACAGTCCGGTGCAGGTGGTCCATCTTCCAGCCGAGTGGTCCGTGCCTTGGGTCGATCTACGGAGGCTACCCCCCAAGGTGCGCGAGTCCGAAGCGATAAGATTAGCTGACGAGGAGGCTAGTCGGCCATTCGATCTTGAGCGGGGGCCGCTGCTGCGCACCACAATGCTGACGCTCGACGATACTGAGTTCCGCATGCTCCTCACGATGCACCACATAATCTCAGACGGCTGGTCGGTAGAGGTGGTGCAACGAGAGCTTGGAGTGCTCTATAGCTCCCTCGATACAGGGCCGCCGCCCCCCCTGTCGGAGCTCCCGGTGCAGTACGCCGACTTTGCGGCTTGGCAGCGGCGGCACTTTGCAGGTCAGGTCTTGGAGGCCGAGCTCCGCTACTGGCGCAGACAACTGGCCGGTGCACCACGGAGCCTGAACCTGCCGCTCGACAGACCGCGTCCGCCACGGCAGAGGCTACAGGTCAACTTCGAGCAGGTGTCCTTCCCTTCCGACTTGCTCGAAAGCCTGGAGCGGTTTGGGCGCTCCCGGGGGGCCACGCTCTTCATGACGCTTCTCGCCGGGTTCGAGGCGTTGCTGCAACGGATCACCGGCCAAGGCGACTTCCTCTTGGGGAGCCCAGTGCCGGGGCGCAGCCGGCGACAGCTAGAGGAATTGATCGGGTTCTTCGTCAACACCCTAGTCCAGCGGGCAGAGTTGGAGGATGACCCTCGCTTCCCCGAATTAGTAAGGAGGGTGCGCGAGACGACCTTGACCGCGTATGCGCACCAGGACTTCCCGTTCGAACGGCTGGTGGAGGAGATGGAGCCACGAGCCAACTGTTCCGGTTTGCCCTATGTGCAAGTGATGCTCTGCTGGGCTCCTGGACCGTCCATGGTGGAGATGGGGCGCGACCTGCGGCTGGAGATCGCTAAAACCTACTCCGGTGTCTCGGATTGCGACCTCTCGCTTTTTCTCCGGCAGACGAACGAAGGTCGGCTCAAGGCGGTCGCTTGGTATGCCTCAGAGCTGTTCGAGGCGCCGACCGTACGCCGACTGCTTGACTGGCTGGGTGTGCTCCTGCAGAACGTTGCAGTCGAACCGGAGGCTCGGATCTCCGACTTGTCGCTCCTGTCCTCTGAGGAACGAGAGCAGGTGCTGAAGGTCTGGAACCGCACCGCCACGGAAATCCCGCCACAACCGGTTCACGAGCTCTTTCTGCAATGGGCTAAGCGGACGCCGGATGCTCTCGCTGTGGGTTGGGAGAGCGGGCAGCTTACGTACAGAGATCTGAAGGACCGAGCCAGCCGCTTGGCGCAGCGCCTGCAAGGGCAGGGGGTGGGCCCAGAAACCGTTGTTGCCCTGTGCCTGGACCGTTCACCCGACTTGGTGACAGCCGCTTTGGCGGTACTGCAATCGGGCGGGTGCTACTTGCCTATGGATCCAGTCTTTCCAGCCGAACGACTCGCCTGGACCGTGCGCGACTCCGGGGCAGTTCTCTTGGTCACCACAAGGGCATTGGCGCCTTCTAGCGTGCCGGTAGAGATGGTACTGCTTGACGACGTCCATGCTGAAGAGAGGCCGAGCTTCCCCCCACTTTCCGACCCTGGGGGGAACAAGCTCGCGTACGTCATCTACACGTCGGGCTCTACGGGCACGCCAAAGGGCTGCGAGCTATCGCACCATGGCCTGTCCAACCTCATCGCTTGGCATCATCGGACCTACCAACTGGGGCCGGCGGATAGGAGTGCGTTGCTGGCCGGCCCAGGTTTCGATGCTTCGGTTTGGGAGACGTGGGCACCCTTGACGGCCGGGGCTTCCTTGCACATTCCACCGCGAGAGGTGATCCCCTCTCCCTCCAGGTTGCTCGATTGGATTGCAGAGAGAAGGATCACGGTGATGTTCCTGCCCACGCCATTGGCCGAAGCGGTGTTGGCCGAGCGTTTGCCGGAAGGGCTTATGCTGCGGACCCTATTGACCGGTGGAGATCGCCTTTTGGTCCGTCCCCGATCTGACCTGCCCTTCGAGATCGTCAACCACTACGGCCCTACTGAGAGCACGGTGGTGGCTACGGCCGGTCGGGTATCGCCACAGGGGGAGAGAAAGCCGGGTATTGGTTTGCCGGTTGCCAACACACGGGTCTACGTTCTAGATCTATCCCTCCAGCCCGTTCCTATGGGAGTGCCGGGCGAACTCTGTCTGGCGGGAGACGCTCTGGCGCGTGGCTATCTCGGCCGGCCGGATCTGACGGCGGAGCGTTTCCTACCGGACCCTTTCAGTTCCTCCGGGTCTCGCCTCTACCGCACCGGCGACCTTGCACGTTGGCTGCCGCAAGGAGACATCGAGTTCCTTGGCCGCAGGGACCATCAGATTAAGGCGCACGGCTACCGCATCGAGCTGGGCGAAATCGAGACTAGCTTGATGACGCATCCTCATGTTGAGGCAGCCGTGGTGCTTGCTCGCGAAGGCGCTGCCCGCGAGCCGCGTTTGGTGGCCTATGTTGTCCCCGCCCCTGGGCAGGAGCCAGGGATCGCTGCGTTGCGGAGTTTCTTGGAGGCATGGCTGCCGTCCTACTTGATCCCCTCGGCGTTCGTCTTTCTGCCCACTCTACCTCTTACCCCGAACGGTAAGGTGGACCGCCGGGCACTGCCGGAACCAGAGCCTTTAAAGCGAGGTACCTACCCCAGCTCTCCCTTGGAGCTAATCGTGGCGGAGGCATGGAAAGAGGTGCTGGAAGTCGACCGCGTGGATGTAGACGACAGCTTCTGGAAATTGGGCGGCGACTCAATTCTGGCTACCCGGGTTCTTGCGCGGCTGGAGAATTCGCTGGAGGTAGATCTCCCGCTAAAAACCATGTTTCTGTCACCCACGTTGCGGCAGTTCGCTAAAGCTGTCGGGGAGGTGATCCTCATCTCTGCCCAGGTGGGCGCAGATTGCTGGACAGACACAATCCAGGATCTGCATGAGGAGCCGGCAGGGGAGCTTGAGGAGATTGCGTGAACCGGAGGAGCCTTGCCCCTTCAAGGCTTCTGCGCGACGAAGTAGAGGGCCGAGCCGATGCGCCGCAGGAGCGGCTGCGGCCGGGTGAGGTGGACGTAGCGCGAGCCGACCAGCCGGCGCAGGACTCCGCCCCACTCGCGGACCTCGAAGCCGGCTGCGGACAGCTTGCGCAGCCAGAGGTGCCGCGAGTCCTTGGTGACGTGGGTTGGGTCCTTGTCGAGGAGGGTGACGAGCCAGCCGAGCGGGCCGTCGTAGACCGGCACGACGGCGATCAGGTGGCCGCCCGGGGCCAGGCCCGCGTGGATGGCGCGCAGGGCCTGGTCCAGGTCGGGCAGGTGCTCCAGTACATCCCAAGCCACCACGACGTCCGGGGCATCGGGGAATTCGCCCGCCAGGGTCTCGGTGGAGCCCACGCGCAGGCTGCTCAGGCCGGTGCGCCGGCGCGTCTGCTCGACGCCGTAGCCGTTGATGTCGCAGCCGGAGCACTCGTACTCGGAGCGCACGGTCTCCAGGAACAGGCCGAGCCCGACCCCGAGCTCGAAGAGCCGCGCGCCGGGGGCGACGTGGCGCCGCAGCAGCCCGCGGTAGAACCCGAGCTTGTGCGCCGGGTTCTGGGCTGCGTAATCGGGGTAGTTGTCGGCGTAGTAGGTCTCGGACGTGCTCACGACGTGCTCACAAGGACAGGCGCCTTCGGACGAGCAGCCGCAGCGTCTCCTTGACGGTGCGCGCCACGTTCATCTTGCTGCGCCCCTCCTTGCGGTCGTAGCGCAGGATGAGCGGCACCTCGCTGAAGATGGCGCCCTGCTCGCGCAGGCGCAGCAGGATGTCGACCATGCAGGCGAAGCCACGTTCCGAGATGAACTCGTGGCCGTGCCTCTCGATGAGCTGCATCAGCATGCCGGCGCGGTAGGCCCGGTAGCCGCAGGTGTAGTCGCGCACGCCGGGGGTGGGGAAGACGGTGCGGAACAGCAGCGAGGCCCCGCGGGAGAGCGCCCGGCGGAAGAGCGTCAGGCCGCGGACGTAGCTGCCCTCGCGGTAGCGGCTCGCGATCACCACGGCGTTGCCCTCGCGGATCAGGCGCGTCATGCGGAACACGAGGCCGGCCGGGTGGGTGTTGTCGGCGTCCATGACGACGACGATCTCCTCGGGGCGCGCCCGCTCGACGGCGGCGAGCAGGCCGGTGCGCAGGGTCTCCGCCAGGCCGCGGTTCGCGGGCTGGTCGAGGAGCAGGACGCGGCCGGTGCTCTCGTAGCTGCGCACGACCTCGGCCGTCTCGTCGGTGCTGCCGTCGTTGACGACCAGGATCGTGAACTCGGGATAGTCGGAGCCGAGCTCCCCCAGCAGGGTATCGAGCAGTTGGCCGATCGAGGCCTCTTCGTTGTAGGCGGGCAGCACGACCCAGAGTCGAAGCGCCCGGGCCGGTAATTCCTGCACGTTGTATCTCGCCCTTGCTCCCATCAGATGCTCCCATCAAGCCGCGGGGGAGCGGAGATTGTACCGCAGATGCTCAAGCGATAGGCTTGGCGGACCATGCAGCTCGACGCAGCCCAGGAACCGGGCACCGGCCCGGTAGACGAGAGACTCGTGCGCAGGCTCCTGCTCGCGGTGCTGGCCGTGGCGTTCGCCATCCGGCTGTGGCTGCTGTTCGTGCTGCCGCGCTACTACGACGACCACTACGTCCTCAACAACATCTCCACGTTTCTCGCCGGCTCGCTGGTGCCCCGGCACTCCTACTATGGCAGCCTCTCCTATCTGCCCCAGGCGATCGTCCTCGGGCTGATGGACTTCCTGTACTCGGTGACCCGGATCGACGCGTTCCGGGTCCACGGCATGCGGGTCGAGGGGTTCACGATCGAGGCCTTCCGGGTCACCAGGCTGTTCGTGGTCGCCTACTCCCTGGTGAGCATCGTGATGATCTACAAGGTGGGCCGGCGGCTGTTCTCGCCCACGGTCGGCGTGATCGCGGCCGCGGTGCTCGCCGCCTATCCGCAGCACGTGAGGAGCGCGGGTCAGCTCAAGCCCGACATGCTGGCGCTGCTCTTCACCCTGGTCGCGCTCTACTGGACGGCGGCGGCGGTCCAGGACCCGCGGCGCCCCCGCTTCCTGCTGGCCGGCGTGGGCGTGGGCCTGGCCACGGCGGCGAAGTACACGGGCGCGTCGTCCGCCCTGCCGCTGACCGTCTGGGCCCTGTGGACGGGGTTCCGCGACCGCCGCCGATGGGGCTTGCTCGCGCTCGCCGGCCTGACCTCCGTGGCCACCTTTTTTGCGCTGAACCCCTGGGTCGGCACGGTCCTCCGCTTCGTGTTCCGGCTCACCGGCTTCTACGAGAACAAGGCCCGCGTGGCCAAGAGCGATCACATGGTGGTCCTGCGCCGGGAGCTCGACTTCGTCTTCGTGCAGCACGGCTGGATCCTCCTGGCCTTCCTGCTGCTCGGCATCGCCATGCTGCTCTACCGCCTGTGGCGCGGCCCGGACGACCAGGCGCGGGCCGCGGCGTTGCTGCCGCTGACCCTCTGCCTGCTTTACCCCGCGGCCCATGCCGCGGGCATGACTTTCTTCCGCAGCCAGAACCTGCTGCCGGCGATGGGGGGGATGGCTCTCGTCTGCGCTTACGCGATCGCCTGCTGCGGCGAGTGGCTCTTCCGGCGCCGCGATCTACGCGCCTTTGTCATGATCGTGCCTGTCGCCCTGCTGCTGGTGCCGCCGGTCGACTACACCTACATCCGGCTCGTACGCCGTACGTGGTCCGTCGCCGAAAAGGCCCTGCGCGCGCGGCTGGCCCCTCTCGCCAACCGCCACGTGGCCTACGAGCCGGCGGATGCCAGGCTCAGCCTTTCGGACGGCTGGCTGGCCACCGCCAGGACCGGGGTGCCGAGCCTGGCCGCGCTCCCTCCTGCCTGGCTCGACCTTACGGACGCCGAGGTGTTCCCGCTCCCGCGGACCAGGGGATCCAAGGCGGATTTCTACCGCAGCCGGGAGCAGAGAGTGGCCAAGGGATGCCGCGTGGAGGTCCGCCCAAAGCTCTTCCGCAGCCGGGGCACGCCGCTGCTCCTGCTCCTCCACCCCTGGAAGCCGGCCAGGCCCCCGGTCCGGCTCGGCCTCGAGCGCTCAGGCGCTTCAGTCCTGTCGGCCCGCCTGCCGCCCGGCCTCTCCGCGGGCGAGGTCGTGTCGTTCGAGCTCTTGCGTCCCACGAAGGAGAGGTCCACGAGAGAGGTGCTGTTGCAGCCGGGAGGCCAGAGCCTCCCGTTCGAGTTCGCCGGCCGGCACGGCAGGCGGACACGGTTCCTGACTCCGCGCTTCCGCCTCACTGGCGGGCTTGCCAGCATCCAGCTTCCCGCCTCCGGACGGGCGGATCCGCAGAGCTTCGAGCTGCAGCTTCGGCGCTGGTCGGAGGATCGCACGGCTTGCGGATTGAAATAGGATGGAGCGATGCGGAGAACGATCACAATGGCAGCCTTGGCGCTCGCCCTGGCCGCCCAATCGGCGGGAGCTGATCCTGTGAAACTGCGGCAAGAGGTGCGCGCCTGGCGCACGGCGCACGAGAAGGAAGTCGTCGGCGAGCTGTCCGGCCTGCTGGCCCTGCGCAACGTCGCCTCCGACCGCGCCGACATCCAGCGCAACGCCGATCATCTGCTCGAGATGCTGCGCCGGCGCGGGTTCCAGGCGCGGCTGCTCGCCGCCGGAGACTCCCCTCCGGCCGTCTACGGCGAGCTGCCCACACCCGGAGCGAAGCACACCGTGGTCTTCTATGCCCACTACGACGGTCAGCCGGCCGACCCGGAGGACTGGGGAGGAGAAGATCCCTGGAAGCCGGTGCTGCGGACCGGTGGTGCGGACACGAAAGAGGTGGACCTCGCCTCGGCTCCCACTCCCCTGAACCCGGAGTGGCGGCTGTACGCCCGGTCCGCCAGCGACGACAAGGGGCCCATCGTGGCCATGCTGGCGGCCTTGGACGCCCTGAAGGCGGCCGGGGTGAAGCCCTCCGTCAACATCAAGATCTTTCTGGAGGGAGAGGAGGAGGACGGTTCCTCCCATCTCACGAGCATCCTCGAGGAGCACCGCGGCGTCCTGAAGGCGGACGCCTGGATCCTCGGCGACGGGCCGGTCCATCAGACCCGCAAGATGCAGGTCGTCTTCGGCGCCCGCGGGGTCATGGGGCTGGAGGTGACCACCTACGGTCCGGCCCGGGCCCTGCACAGCGGCCATTACGGCAACTGGGTACCCAACCCGGCGGCGCTGCTCGTCGAGCTGCTCTCCGGTCTGCGCGGGCCGAACGGCGAGATCCGCATCGCCGGCTTCCAGGACGACCTGCGGCCGTTGACCGAGAGCGAGAAGGCGGCCTCCGCGGCCATGCCCCCGGTCGAAGACGCGCTGCGCCAGGAGCTGGCGGTGGGTTGGACGGAGGGAGGGGACGGGCGCCTCCAGGACCGCTTGATGCTCCCGGCGCTCAACATCCGCGGTCTTCAGTCGGCCCAGGTGGGGAACGGCGCGCGCAACGCCATCCCCACCGAGGCACACGCCTCCATCGACTTCCGCCTGGTCCCGGACCAGACGCCCGCGAAGGTGCGCGAGCGGACCGAGGCCCACGTGCGGAGCCTCGGGTTCTACGTGGTCCACGAAGCGCCCGACCTGGAGACGCGGCGGGCCCACCCCAAGGTCGTGCGCCTCCAGTGGGACGACGGCTATGCCGCGGCCCGCACCTCCATGGACCTGCCGGTCTCCCGCGCGGTCGTCAAGGCGATCGGGGAAATGCAGGGAGAGCCGCTGATTCAGGTGCCCATGCTGGGCGGCAGCGTGCCCATGTCGATGTTCACGGATACCCTGAAGGTGCCGGTGATCATCGTGCCGATCGTGAACCACGACAACAACCAGCACGCCGCGTACGAGAACCTGCGGCTGCAGAACCTGTGGGATGGGATCGAGGTTTTCGCGGCGCTGTTCGCCGGGCTCGACTGGTGAGTTGGCCCGGCTTTTGTATCCTATCGGGGATGTCCGCCTGATGCGGACCGTTTGGAGGATACGGCCATGTCATCTTCGTTCAACGTCTACCTGATAGGCTTCATTGTCCTGATCATCGGGCTCGCGCTGGGGGCCCATCTCCTGGGTGCGCCACCGATGTGGATTGGAGTCGGTGTCATCTGCCTGATTGGCATCGGCATCCTGAGCGCCGTCAAGAAGACTCAGGCGCGCACGCCCCCGACGAACCCGCCTTCCGGCACGAACCTCCGGTAAAGCAAAGGACAACAAGGACTTCAAGGACACCAAGGACACCCGTCCTTGAGGTCTTTGGTGTCCCTGTTGTCCTTGAGGTCCCTTGATCCTACAGCACCGTCTCGCGCACCACCTCGTCGAGGGTGGTGACGCCGTCGCGGATCTTCTGCAATCCGCTCATGCGCAGGGTCATCATGTTGTTCTGAACGGCTTTCTGGCGCAGCTCGAAGGAGCTGGCTCCGGAGAGGATCATCTCGCGCATCTCGTCTTCGACCTCCAGCACCTCGTAGAGGCCCACGCGGCCCTTGTAGCCGGTGTTGCTGCACCGGTCGCAGCCGCGTCCGCGGAAGAGCTTGAGGGTGCGCGACTCGTGCTCCGAGAAGCCGGCGCCGACCAGGGCCGCGGGGGGAATGTCCGCCGGCTCCTTGCAGAAGGTGCAGATGCGGCGGACGAGCCGCTGCGCCACGATCAGGTGCACCGAGGTCGCCACCAGGAAGGGCTCGATGCCCATGTTCATCATGCGGTTGATCGTGGACGGCGCATCGTTCGTATGCAGGGTGGAGAGCACGAGGTGGCCGGTCATGGCCGCCTTGATCGCGACCTCGGCGGTCTCGAAGTCGCGGATCTCGCCCACCAGGATGATGTTGGGGTCCTGGCGCAGGAACGAGCGCAGCGAGGCCGCGAAGTTGAGGCCGATGCTCTCCTTCATCTGCACCTGGTTGATCCCGCTGAGGTTGAACTCCACCGGGTCCTCGGCGGTCATGATGTTGACCTCCGGGGTGTTGATGCGCTGCAGGGCCGAGTAGAGCGAGTTCGTCTTGCCCGAGCCGGTGGGGCCGGTGACCAGCACCATGCCGTACGGGCGCATGATGGCGGCCTCGAACTTGCGCAGCGATTCCGGCTCGAAGCCCAGCTTCGTCATGTCGAGCATGAGCTTGTCCTTGTCGAGCAAGCGCATGACGATCTTCTCGCCGAACAGCGTGGGCAGGACCGAGACGCGGTAGTCGAGGTCCTTGGTCTTGCCGGAGATCTTGGTCTTGATCTTGATGCGGCCGTCCTGGGGCAGCCGCTTCTCGGCGATGTCCAGCTTCGCCATGATCTTGCAGCGGCTGGTGATCGCCTCCTTGAGCTTGAGCGGCGGCCGCATCATCTCGTAGAGGATGCCGTCGATGCGGTACCGGACGCGGTAGTCCTTCTCGTACGGCTCGATGTGGATGTCCGAGGCGCCGCGCTTGATGGCATCGGTGAGGATCAGGTTGACCAGCTTGACCACGGGGGCCTGCTCGGACTCCTCCTCGAGCGTGGCGAGGTCGAGATCCTCCTCCTCGTCCAGGACCTCCAGGTCGCTGCCCGATTCCTCGGAGAGGTCCTCCATTACCTTCTTCAGCTCGATCGCGTGCGTCGAGCCGTAGTACTTGTCGATGGCCGCGCGGATCGCGGTCTCGGAGGCCACGACCGGCTCCACGCGGTAGCCGGTCATGAACTTCACGTCGTCCATCGCGAACACGTTGGTCGGATCGATCATGGCCACGGTGACCGTGGCGCCCGCCTTGGTGACGGGGAAGATCGTGTACTTGCGCGCGATGTCCGCGGGGATGATCTTGATGACCGCGTCCTCGATCTCCATGTTGTTGAGGTCGACGGACGAGACCTTGAACTGCTCGGACAGGGCGTCGACGAGCTGGCGCTCGGTGATGTGCCCCAGCTTGATCAGGTTGGTGCCGAGGCGGCCGCCCTGGTCCTTCTGGTGCGCGAGCGCTTCCTGAAGCTGCGCCTGGTTGATCCGGCCGGACTTGACCAGGAGCTCACCGAGCTTGTCAGGTGCATTGCTCGCGGCTGGCTTTCTGGCTGCTTCTGGTGGTGCCATGAAATCTCCTGCGCGCCCCGCC
>DATLNC010000006.1:0-6877 GCA_035536935.1 Thermoanaerobaculia bacterium | reverse complement strand
TGAGTTGGATCAGCCTCCCTCACTCATGCGGGGGTCTTCACTGGGAGCGCTGGCGTCTCGCCGGCGTCTTTGTGTTTGGAGTGTGAGCCGGCGGGACGCCGGCGCTCCCAGGAGAAGCGGCTCGCGGGTCAGTCTTGGAACAGGTCGGAAAGGGACAGGGAGAAGCCGGGGAGGATGTCTTCGTCGCGGAGGGTGTCGCCGATCTCCAGGGTCTCAGACTGGGCGCCGGAGCGATGGATCTGGACGGTCTTGCGCCGGAGGCTGACAACCCAGACCCGATCGACGCCGATGGACAGGTACTCCTCGACCTTCTCGGCCACCTCACCAGGACGATCGTCCGAAGAGATCTCGACGACCAGCTCCGGAGCGACATCGAGAAAGGTCAGCGGCCCGCAGCGGGCGTATCGCTCATGGGAGATGAAGAGAGCATCGGCCCCGCGAACCGTGTCCGGGTTTCGGCGGGTGTAGAGGCCGGCCTCGCCTCCCAGTACGAGCCCCCGCCCCGCCTCCTCCGCATAGGCGTGAAGCTTGGCGCTCATCCTCACCTGGTACTTGGCATGACTTCGCCCTGCCATGGGCATCGGCACCGGTCTCCCGTTCACGAGCTCGCCGTGGAAATCCCGCCAACGGGCGATCTCCTCGCCCGTTATCAACCGCTCTTCGTTTTTCGGAAGGATGGCCATCTCGAATCCCTCTTGGGTCAGTTTACCACGATCTTTCGCGCCTGAACGCGACGAGCCCGGTTTCCCGGGCTCGTCGCGACTCGCATGGAAGAGACCAGGGTCCTACGTGTACGCTTCGAGCTCGGTCCAGGTGTCCTCTTCGATCACCTTCTTGACATCGATCATGAAACGGTCGGCGTCGGCTCCGTCCACCAGGCGGTGGTCGTAGGTGATCGAGAGATAGGACATGGTCTTGATCGCGAGCGCGTCGTTGCCGTTTTCGTCCTCGACCACGATCGGCCGCTTCTCGATGGTGCCGACGCCCAGGATCGCCACCTGCGGCTGGTTGATGACCGGCGTGCCGAAGAGGCTGCCGAAGACGCCGGGGTTGGTGACCGTGAACGTGCCTCCCTGCGTCTCTTCCGGCTTGAGCTTCTTGTTCCGCGCGCGGTCGGCGAGGTCGTTGGCGGTCTTGGCGAGGCCCAGGAGGCTCAACTGGTCGGCGTTGCGGATCACCGGCACGATCAGGCCGCGGCCCGGCAGGTCGACGGCCATGCCGAGGTTGATGTCCTTCTTGTAGACGATGTTGGTGCCGTCGATGCTGGCGTTGACCGACTTGTGCGCCTTGAGCGCCGTGGCCACCGCCTTGAAGATGAAGGGCATGAAGGTGAGCTTGGTGCCTTCCTTCTTGAAGAAGCCGTCCTTGGCGCGGACGCGGGCGCGGTTCACCTTGGAGAAGTCGATGTGGAAGACCGTGGTGACGTGCGCCGACGTGGCCTTGGAGTAGACCATGTGCGCCGCCGTGATCTGCCGGATCTTGGACATCGGCTCGATCTCGACGTTGTCGCCCTCGTGGTACGCGGCCACGGAGAACCCGGCCGGGAGCGGACGCTGTGCTGGCGCCGGAGCCGAAGCGGGCGCAGGGGCCGGAGCGGCGGCCGGAGCAGGCGCAGGGGCCGGAGCAGGCTTGGCGGCCGGAGCAGGAGCCGGGGCAGCCGGAGCGGCCTTGCGCTGCTCCAGGTGCTTCATGATGTCGTCCTTGGTCACGCGGCCATGCTGGCCCGTGCCCTGGACTTCCTCCAGGTTGACCCCTTCCTTCGTGGCGATGTTGCGCACCAGCGGGCTGGAGAACTTCTTCAGCCGGTCTTCCTCGGTAGCCTGGCGGGCCTCGGCGGTCTCCCCCGAATCGCGCTGCACCGCCTGATCGCGCTGCTCGGGCGTGCCGGCCTGGGGAGCGGCCGGCTGGGGCTCCGGCGATGCCACCTTGGGCTCGCCTTCGGGACCGGTATCCCCTGAAACGCCGGCGTCTCCCCGGGCGGCCTCCTCCTGCTTCATCTGTTCGGTGTCGCCTTCGGCGGTCTCCATCTCGGCCGCGCCCTTGAGGGGCTCGGCGGCGGTGGGAGGAGGCGGCGGGGGCTCGGCCTCTTTCGACGATGCCGCGCCCGGCTGCTCTCCGGCCTCACCGATGACGGCGACGACCTGGTTGACGGGGACGGTCTCCCCTTCCTGGTTGCGGATCTCCAGCAGCACGCCCGAGGCAGGGCTGGGGATCTCCGCATCGACCTTGTCGGTCGAGATCTCGAACAGCGGCTTGTCCCGCTCGATCTGGTCGCCGATCTTGACCAGCCACTTGGTGATGGTTCCCTCGGCAATCGACTCCCCCATCTGGGGCATCACGACATCGGTAGCCATATTCTCTCCCGTCTCTCCGTCTCGTCAGTAGCTCGCAAGCTCGCGCACCTTCGCGACGAGCTTGTCCACATTCGGCAGATAGGCATCTTCAAGCGTCGGACTGTAGGGGATCGGCGTGTCCGGACAGCAGAGCCGGACGACCGGCGAGTCCAGCCATTCGAAGGCGTGCTCGGAGATCCGCGCAGCCACCTCCCCGGCCACCGAGCCGGACCTCTGTTCCTCGGTGAGGACGATCGCCCGGCTGGTCTTGCGGACCGTGGCGAGGATTGCCTCGTCGTCGAGGGGCTTGATCGTGCGCAGGTCGAGGACTTCGAGGTCGATACCGTCGCCTTCGAGGCGTCCGGCGGCCTCCAGGGCCACGTGCAGCATAGCACCGTAGGTGATCACCGATAGATCGCGCCCGGTCCGCGCCAGGTTCGCCTTGCCGAGCGGCACCAGGCCGTCCCCTTCGGCGATCTCTTCCTTGATCCGCCGGTAGAGGAACTTGTGCTCGAAGAACAGGACCGGGTTGGGATCGCGGATCGCGGCCTTGAGCAGCCCGCGGGCGTCCACCGCCGTGGCCGGACAGACGATCTTGAGGCCGGGGCCGTGCTGGAAGATCGATTCCGGGTTCTGGCTGTGGAAGTTCGAGCCGCGCACCCCGCCGCCGGATGGGCCGCGCACGACGATCGGCACGCTCTGCCCCCAGCGGTAGTGGTTGGGGCCGGCGAAGTTGAAGATCTGGTTGAAAGCGCAGGCGATGAAGTCGATGAATTGCATCTCCACGACCGGCCGCATGCCCATCATGGCCGCGCCGATGGCCGTGCCCACCATGGCCGATTCGCTGATCGGCGAGTCGATGATCCGCTCCGGGCCGAAGCGCTCCAGCAGGCCGGCGGTGGCGCGGAAGGCGCCGCCGTAGATGCCGATGTCCTGGCCGATGAGGAAGACGCGCTCGTCCTGTTCCATCTCTTCCCAGAGCGCCTGGCGGATGGCTTCGATGTAGGTGATCATTCCGCCGTCTCCTCTGCCTCCGAAGGCGCATAGACGCCTTCGAAGGCGCGTTCCGGAGGCGGCATGGGCGAGGCGAGGGCCGCGTCCACCTCCCGGTTCAGCTCCTCGTCGATCTCGGCCACGATCTTCCGCAGCTCGTCTTCCGTCGCCAGGCCGCTGGCGAGCAGATGGCGCTCGAAGCGGTCGATCGGGTCTTTCTTCTTCCACTCTTCGAACATCTCTTTGGGGACGTAGCCCGCGTCGTCGTGCTCGGCGTGGCCTTTCATGCGGAAGGTCTTGGCCTCGATCAGCGTGGGTCCGGCGCCGCTGCGCGCGCGGTCCACCGCCCGCTTCGTGGCCTCGTAGACCGCCAGGACGTCGTTGCCGTCCACCATTTCGCCCGGGATGCCGTAGGCGGCGGCCCGGGTGACGATGTTCTTCACCCGCATCTGTTTGGCGACCGGCGTCGAGTAGGCGTAGCCGTTGTGCTCGGCGATCAGGACGAAGGGGACGTTGAGCACGGCGGCGAAGTTGAGCCCTTCGTGGAAGTCTCCGGTGGAGGTGCCGCCGTCGCCGATGTAGGTCAGGGCCACGAGGTTCTTCTTCTGCATGCGGCCCGCCAGGGCGATCCCGGCCATGACCGGAATCACCGAGCCGAGCATGGAGATCGGGGCCACGAGCCCGCGTTTCAGGTCGCCGAAGTGGGTGTTGACGTCCTTGCCGCCCGTGGGGCCGCCGGCCTTGGCCATGTACTGCATCATGACTTCGCGCGGCTGGACCCCGCGGACGAACATGGTGCCGAGGTTGCGGATGAGCGGCCCGACTACGTCCTGGGGCTCGAGGGCGAAGGCGCTGCCCACGGAGATGGCTTCCTGCCCGCGGCTGGAGTAGAGGCCGCCGACCACCTTGCCCTGGCGGTAGAGGTTGCTCAGCCGGTCTTCGGTCATCCGGTTGAGCCTGAGATACCGGTACATCGCGAGCTGCGGCTCGCGGGCGAGGTCCGACTTCGCCAGCCGGTCGGTCGTCTCGTCGGCGACCGGATGGAGAGGGCCCCAGTTCCTGCTCAGCTTTGCCATGTAGCTCCTCAGATATGGATCGTGTGGCCGTGGGCGCCGTGCGCCGCTTCCATGACCGCCTCGGAGAGCGTCGGATGGGCGTGCATGGTGCGGAACAGCTCTTCGTCGGTGCCTTCCATCTGGAGCGCCACGCAGGCCTCGGCGATGATGTCCGTGGCGTGGGCGCCGATGATGTGCACCCCCAGGAGCTCGTCGTACTTCTTCTCGCGCACGACCTTCACGAAGCCCGCGCTCTTGCCGAGGATCTTCGCCTTGGCCAGCGCGGTCATCGGGAACTTGCCGGTCTGCACGTCGTAGCCCCGCTCCTTGGCTTTGGCTTCGGTCAGCCCCACGCTCGCCACTTCGGGCTCGCAGTAGGTGCAGGAGGGGACGCGGTCGTAGTTGATCGGCCGCACGGTCTGGCCTGCGATGTGCTCGGCGGCCAGGATGCCTTCGGCGGACGCCACGTGCGCCAGCCAAGGGGTGTTCACCACGTCGCCGATGGCGTAGATGTGGGGCACGGCGGTCTGCATGTAGGGGTTGATCTTGATGTAGCCGCGCTCCAGCTCGATGCCGAGCGCTTCCAGGCCCAGGTTTTCGGTGACGGGCTTGCGGCCGACCGCGACCAGGAGCTTCTCGGCGTCGAGGGTCTCGAGCTTGCCGTCCTTTTCGAGGTTCAGGCGCACGCCGCCCTCGGTCGCCTCGAAGCCGGACATCTTGGTGCCGGCCATGACCTTGATCCCCCGCCGCCGGAGCTGCTTTTCGAGCTCGGCCGAGACTTCCTCGTCCTCGATGGGGAGGACGCGGGGGAGCATTTCGACCAGGGTCACCTTGGTGCCGAAGGAGTGATAGATGGAGGCGAACTCGGTGCCCACGGCGCCGGCGCCGAGCACGGCGAGGGAGCCGGGCACCTTGCCGAGCTCCAGGATGTGGTCGGAATTGAGCACGCGCTCGCCGTCCGACGGGGCGACGGGGATATCCCGCGGCACGGAGCCGGTGGCGATCAGGATGTTCTTCGCGCCGTAGGATTTCTTGCCGTCCTTGCCCTCGACTTCGACGTCGTGCGGGCCGGTGACGCGGCCGAAGCCCTGGAGCCAGGTGACCTTGTTCTTCTTGAACAGGCCTTCGATGCCGCGGGCGTTGCTGTCCACCACCTTGCGCTTGCGCTCCTGGGCGCGGCCGATGTCGAGCTTGGGCTCGCCCACGTCGATGCCCAGGCTGGCGGCCTCGCGGATCTCGTCGAGGACCGAGGCGGTATGGAGCAGCGCCTTGGTCGGGATGCATCCACGGTGCAGGCAGGTGCCGCCGAGCTTGGGGTCCTTCTCCACGACCGCGGTCTTCAAACCGAGCTGACCGGCGCGGATTCCGGCGACGTAGCCGCCTGGACCGCTGCCGATGATGATCAGGTCGAACTCTTCTCGCGCCATTCTCCCCTTCCCTTCTTTATCAGGTAGTGACTGGCACTGGAAGGGCTTCCGGAACGGCCTCCGGAACAGCTCGATAGCGTCCGGGCTTCTCTTCCACCAGCCGCGCGAAGGGGACGCCGGGATCGTGCTCGAATACGCAGAGCCAGTTGCCCTCGGCCGCGCGCGGCAGCCAGATCTTCTTGTTTTCCAGCGTCGTCAACGGGTACAGGTCGTAGCTCATGATCCAGGGGTTGGGGACGTGCGCCGAAGTAGGCGCCAGGTCGGCCCAGAAGACCGCCCGGTTTTCTGTCCCCCCATCTATCAGAACAATACACATGTCGGCATTGTGCCCGGGGGTGCGCACGGCCTTGACCCCGGGGATCGGCTCGCCCTCTTCACCGAACAGCTCGACCACCCCCGCCTCGAAGAGCGGCTCCCAGTTGCGCGGGTCGTAGCTCGCCCGGTCGCGCTCGTTGGGGTTGCGGGCGTGCTCGACTTCTCCGCGCTGCAGCCAGTAGCGCGCATTCGGAAAGGTCGGCACGATCCGGCCGGAGGAATCCACCCGGGTGTTCCAGCCGCTGTGGTCGAAATGGAGATGGGAGAGGAGGACATGGGTGACGTCCCCCAGCTCGTACCCGGCCCGGCGGATGGATTCGGGGAGCCGGACGGCGTCCTTCTCCATGCCGTAGTTCGCCTGGAACTTGGGCTCGTGTTTGTCGCCGATGCCGGTATCGATCAGGAGGAGGTCGCTGCCCCGGGAGACCAGCAGGCAGTTGGTGGCCATGCCGATGCGGTTCTCGTCGTCTGGCGGAAAGGCCTTCGACCAGAGCACCCGAGGGACCACGCCGAACATCGCCCCGCCGTCCAGGCGGAAGCCGCCATCGCTGACCACCGTCAGCTCGAAATCGCCCAGCCCTCTCACGCCGGGGAGTGTATAACGAAGGCCGATTCCAGGCGGGCCAGCACGACGATCCGGGACAAAGCCAGCACGACGATCCGGGGCGAGCCAGCACGACGATCCGGGGCGAGCCAGCACGACGATCCGGGGCGAGCCAGCACGACGATCCGGGGCGAGCCAGCACGACGATCC
>DATLNC010000005.1:0-9175 GCA_035536935.1 Thermoanaerobaculia bacterium | reverse complement strand
GCGCCAGCAGGCCGCCATCCGCGAGCTTTCGACGCCGATCATCGAGGTCTGGGCCGGCGTCCTCTGCCTGCCGGTCGTCGGCATCGTCGACAGCCAGCGCAGCGCCGAGATGACCGAGACCCTGCTCGAGATGATCGTCGCGAAGCAGGCCCGCACCGCGATCGTCGACATCACCGGCATCGACGCCATGGACACGAAGACCGCCGACCACTTCATCAAGATGGCCAAGGCGGTCCGCCTCCTGGGCGCCGACTGCATCCTGTCCGGCATCAACCCCGGCATCGCCCAGACCCTGACCCACATCGGCGTCGACCTCACCGGGATCCGGACGCTGCGCAACCTGCGCGACGCCCTCCAGGTGTTCCTGCGCGAGCAGAACGCGGCGCATCTCCATTCCGCGGCGGACCGCAGAGCCTGAACACGCCACTTGCACAAATTATTGGTCAGTGCAAGAATGTTCATATCGTCTCGGAGGGTTATGTGAAGCGCTCGACGGCCGTATCGATGGGCTCCGATGGCAGGACTCGCGCGGCAGATCAGAGTCTGGCCATCATCCAGATCCGCAATTGCCTGCTGGTCAGCATCCAGACCGAGCTGCACGACCGGCTCGCCCTGGATCTCCAGGAGGCGCTGATGGAGCGGGTGCGCAACGCCGACGCCAGGGGGGTGATCCTCGACGTTTCCGCGGTCGAGGTCATCGACAGCTACATCACCCGCATCCTCAACGACATCGGCAAGTCGGTGCGCTTCATGGGCGCCGAGTGCTACATCGTGGGCATCCGTCCGGCGGTGGCCATGACCCTCATCGAGATGGGCGTCGAGCTCGACTCGGTGCACACCGCCCTCAACCTGGACCTGGCGCTGGAAAGGCTCGAGCTCCTGCAGTGAGAACCGTGGAGGACGCGGTAGGAGCGGTCCTCTCGGGAGCGATCTCCGCGATCACTCAGCGCAGCATTTTCAATCGCCTGGGCGGGCTGGCCCGGACGCCGGTCGGCCAGCTCGGCCCCGTGGAACGGCAGACCGTCCTCAAGGAGCTGGAGAGCTCGCTGCGCCTGTTCGCGCGCGCCAGCAGCGCCGAGCTCCTCGCCGCCTGCGAGCGCGCCCTGACCGACACCTCGGGGACGGGCGCGGGAACATCGCAGGGAACAAACGCCGCGCCGGCCAGCAAGGCGATCCACAAGGTCTTCGCGGTGGACCAGGAGAAGGACATCGCCACCGCGCGTCTGGAAGCCTGGTCCGAGGCGGTGCGTATCGGCCTCTCCAAGTTCACGGCCGTGAAGGTCGCCACCGCCGTTTCCGAGCTCGCCCGCAACATCGTCTTCTACGCCGGCAAGGGGACCGTCGAGCTGCGCGCCACCGAGGACGAGCGGGGCCCCAGCCTGCACATCGTGGCCACCGACAAGGGGCCCGGCATCGAGCCCCGCAAGCTGGAGGAGATCTGGGCCGGCACCTACAAATCCCAGCGCGGCATGGGCAAGGGGTTGCTGGCCGTCAAGAAGCTGGTGACCGATTTCCATCTCGACACCGGCCCCGGCAGGGGCACGACCGTGACTTGCGTTTTCCGGGGAGACCGCTGATAATCCGCGCAACGAAACCCTATGTGGATTCAGTCTTGCCGGGCGCACGCCGGGTGCAAGGCTCGTTGGAGGAATGACTCATGAGGCCGAATCTCGCAGAGCTCGAAGCCAATGGCGAGGGCAGAGTTGGCAGGCACACGAACGCGTTCATCCCTCCCGATACCTTCTACATGAAGATCGTGGGCGAATTGAACGACGCGGAAGGCAAGGAGGTCAACCGCGTCCACTGGGACATCGGCAAGGATATCGACGGCGTGTTCTTCCTCTGTGACATCGCCGAGCTCGAGAGCGTCGGCCCCGCGGTGCGCAAGGAAGCGGTGGAAGTCCAGAAGAAGATGAACATCGCCGGGGCCGCGGTCCTGAAGGCGCCCCTCAAGGCGCGCATCTTCGCGAAGCTGATCCTCACCGCGACGAACATGTTCAAGTCGGAGAAGATGCCGGTGATGTTCGTCGACACGCCCGAGGAGGCCTGGGCCTGGATCGACAAGCAGCGCGAGGAGTACCGCGCCCGCAGGCAACAGAAGGCCGGCTGATCCCATTCCCCCTCTCCCCAGCCCTCTCCCCCGTGCCGGGGGAGAGGGAGTTAATCGGATCGCTTTAAAAGCACCAGCGACCGCGCCTCGACCCGCACTTCCGAGCCGGCGGAGACCGTCTCCCCTCCCTGGAGAAAACCCTCCGCCGTATCCAGCACCCTGACCCAGCTCTCCCCCCACTCCGGCCGCTTTGGCAGGCGGAAGGGGAGCGCCTCGTCGTGGGCGTTGAACAGCAGGTAGAAGCTGTCGTCCACCACCCGGTTCCCGCGGGGGTCCAGGCTCGGGATCGCCTGCCCGTTCAGGAACACGCCGAGCGACTTCGCGAAGCCGCTCCCCCAGTCCTGGTCGTCCATCTCCTCCCCGTCCGGCCGGAACCAGGCGATGTCGGGCTGATCCCATCCCCCCTTTCCCTGGCCCTCTCCCGAGCGCCCTTTGAACCACCGCCGCCGGCGGAACACCGGATGGTCCCGGCGCAGCCCGATCAGCTTCGCGGTGAAGGCGACGAGCGACTCGTCGGCGTTCTCCCAGTCGAACCAGGAGACCTCGCTGTCATGGCAGTAGGCGTTGTTGTTGCCCCGCTGGGTGCGCCCCATCTCGTCGCCGCCCAGGAGCATGGGGATGCCCTGGGAGAGCAAGAGCGTGGCGAGAAAGCTCCGCTTCGTCCGGCCGCGGGCCGCCCGGACCTCCGGATCGCCGGTCGGTCCTTCGACGCCGTGGTTCCACGAGCGGTTGTGGCTCTCGCCGTCGCGGTTCTCCTCGCCGTTGGCCTCGTTGTGCTTCTCGTTGTAGGAGACCAGGTCCTCCAGCGTGAAGCCGTCGTGGGCGGTGACGAAGTTGACGCTCGCCGACGGCCGGCGTCCGTTCAGGGCATAGAGGTCCGAGCTGCCGGTCAGCCGGTTGGCGAGCTCCCCCAGGGTCTGGTGCTCGCCCCGCCAGTAGTCGCGGACGGTGTCCCGGTACTTGCCGTTCCACTCGGACCAGAGCGGCGGGAAGTTGCCCACCTGGTAGCCCCCCTCCCCCACGTCCCAGGGCTCGGCGATCAGCTTGACCTGGCTGATGACCGGGTCCTGCTGGATGATGTCGAAGAAGGCGGCGAGGCGGTCCACGTCGTGGAGCTCGCGCGCCAGGGTCGAGGCCAGGTCGAAGCGGAAGCCGTCCACGTGCATCTCGAGCACCCAGTAGCGCAGCGAATCCATGATGAGCTGCAGAACGTGCGGGTGGGGCATGTTCAGGCTGTTGCCGGTGCCGGTGTAGTCCATGTAATGGCGCCGGTTCTCCGGCATCAGGCGGTAGTAGGCGGCGTTGTCGATCCCTTTCATGGAGAGCATGGGCCCGAGGTGGTGGCCCTCGGCCGTGTGGTTGTAGACCACGTCGAGGATGACTTCGATCCCCTCCCGGTGGAGGGTCTTGACCATCTGCTTGAACTCCTGGACCTGCTGCCCCAGCGGTCCGCCCTCGCGCAGGCCCGCGGCGTAGTCGTTGTGCGGAGCGAGGTAGCAGATGGAGTTGTAGCCCCAGTAGTTGCGCAGGCCGAGCTTCGCCAGGCGCTGGTCGTGGATGAACTGGTGGACCGGCAGCAGCTCCACGGCGGTCACCCCGAGCCGCTTGAGGTGCTTGATCGCCGCCGGATGCGCGAGGCCCGCGTAGGTGCCGCGCAGCTCCGGCGGGATCTCCGGGTGGCGCATGGTGAACCCCTTCACATGCACCTCGTAGATCACCGACTCGTGCCACGGGATGCGCAGCAGGTAATCGTTTACCCAATCGAACCAGGGGTTGACGACCACGCACTTGGGCATGAACGGCGCGCTGTCCGCGTCGTTCATGGGGCCCTCGGGATCGGCGAAATGGTAGGGAAAGACGGCCTCGTCCCACTTCACTTCGCCGTCGACCGCCTTGGCGTAGGGATCGAGGAGGAGCTTGGCCGGGTTGCAGCGGTGCCCCTCCGCGGGGTTCCAGGGTCCATGGACCCGGTAGCCGTAGCGCTGGCCGGGCACGGCGGTGGGCAGGTAGCCGTGCCAGCAGAGCGCCGTGACCTCGGGCAGCTCGACGCGGGTCTCGCGGCCGTCCTCGCCGAAGAGGCAGAGCTCGACCCGTTCCGCCGCTTCCGAAAACAAGGAAAAGTTGGTCCCGGCGCCGTCGAAGGTGGCCCCCAGGGGATAGGGCTGTCCTGTATGAACTTTCACGGGCGCCGGTCTTTCAATCCATATGCCACGAACAACGAGGTGGCCAGGAGGGAAAGCCCTCCGATCCAGAAGCCGGCCACGAGGCCCGGGGGAACGAACCGCAGCTCCACCCGCGAAGCTCCCGGCGGCACATGGACACCGACGAAAGCGCCGTTCACCACCACGGTCTCCAACGGTCCGGCGCTCCAGCCCTCCGGCATCAAGAGGGAGGTCGCGAGCAGCCGGTCGCCGGAGCCGGGAACGTCCAGCGCGATCCGGCCCGGGGCGAGGGCGGCCAGCCGGATTTCCCCCCTTTGCCCCCGCTCCGCCCAGCCCGCCGCCCGGCCGTCGAACACCGCGACCCGCCGCGGATCCGTCAGGGAGGAGACCCACCTCCCCAACTCTTCCTCCGCGATCGTCTCGGCCGCGGAGGGCAGGAACCAGCGGGGCAGCGCGTCGGGGTTGCGGTAGAGGCGGTAGTGCTCGAACCGGCCGCCGTCGATCCGCTCCATCGTCCGGGGCGGCTTGTACTCCGCGACCGAGGTCACCACCCGTACGTTCAGGAAATCGAGGAACGGATGGTCGAGCCCCCGGAATGCGGGAAAGTAGTTCGCGGTCGTCGGAGCGAACCCGAAGGCAGCCTCCATGGTCCGCAGGTAGGGCATCGGCGCCAGCGGGTTGTGCGTCCGCGCGTCGGCGATGCCGTACACGGCGAGCAGCGAGGGAAACAGCATGCGCTCCTCGCCCACGACCCGCCAGGGACCACCCTGCGTGGACTCCTGTTTGAGGAGGGCCATGAAGTCCGTGACCGGGAAGAACAACGCCGGATTGGTGCTCGGCAGGTGGCCGCGAGCCCAGGGTCCGAGGTCGAGCACGAGGACCAGCGCCAGCCCGGCCGCGGCCAGCGCCGGACGCTTCCGTCCCAGGAAAGCCGCGGCCAGGATCAGAACCCAGAGAGCGATGACATAGGGATCGGCGTGCACGGCGAGGCTCAGGGCCGCGGCCAGTGCCACGGCGATCCAACCCGCCGTCCGACGCCGCGCGCGGAGCAGCCGGTCGATCCCCATCCCGCCGGCCACGGCGAGGCCCAGGGAGCCGACGAGCAGGATGCGCGACCAGGCTACCGTCTTCAGGGCCTCCACCGAGTAGATGACATGCGCGAGAGGGATGAACTGGGCCGCGAGGAGCAGGCTCAGCACCGCGAAAGCGAGGAACGGCCAGGAGGATTTCCTCCGGCGGCTCCGCCGGAGCGCGAGCAGCGCCACGGCCGACCCCGCTAGGGCGACGAGCCCGGCGTAGCCGCTCTCCGACTCCGCCCAGTTGAACGGGCCATGGAACTTGTCGAGGTAGGGCCGGCCGAAGACCCGCGGGTTGACCGAAGAGAGCACCATCCGGCCGAAGCCGGGCAGGAACCAGGTCCAAGGAGCCTGCAGGTGCACCTCGTAGTACGGCAGCTCGCGCACGAGGGTCTCCTGCGCCCGTTGGGAGTGGGGCAGGTGCAACGCGAAAGGAAGCACGTGCGGCGCGGCCAGGCCGAGGCCGAGAAGGGCGGCCAGCGCCGCCGATCCGAGCCCATGGAAGAAGGTCCGGCGCCGGGCCAGGGACAGTCCACAGATGGCGGCGAACACTCCTCCCAAGGCCGCCGTTTCCGGATGACCGGAGAGCAGCAGCGCCGCCGTGAGCACGGCCGCCGTCCCCACCATTCGGGATCGACCGACAACGGCTCCCCCGCCCCGGAACAGGCGGATCACCGCCGCGGTCAGCCACGGCACCCAGGCGAGCGTCGCCGTATGTGGGAAGAGCGCCCAGGCCATGATCCCGCCGCCGAAGGCAAACCCGGCCCCCGCGAGGAGACTGGACAGCCGGCTCACCCCCACAGTTCGGGCGAGCACCCACGTCCCCTGAAAGGCGACCAGGATCTTCAGGGCCAGGGTGACCAAAAAGAAATGCTGGATCGGCAGCGCCCGGGCCGGCATGGCGATGGGCGAGACCGGCGACGCCTGCGGGTTGATCCACGGCGAGCTGCCCCCTTCCAGATTGTCCGACCAGAGGGGCAGCCGCAAATCGCTGAGGGCGTGCCGCACCTCCAGCTCCCAGGGGAGGAACTGGTAGACCGCATCGTTCAGCAGATCGTGGCGATGGGTCGCCGCGACTCGGGGCGGGAGCGGGATCGCCAGCTGGAGGATGTCCGACGGCACCAGGAGCCGGGTTGGGTCGATCCAGGGAAACAGCAGGAGGAGAGGCAGCGCGATCCCCAGGACCATCACATGCCGCTCCAGCCTGCGCCCGAGGCCATGAGCAAGGAGCCAGCACACCACCTGCATGACTCCCAGCACCACCAGGAGCCCGAGGAAAAGCCTTCCGTCGAAGCTCATTCCCGGAATATACCCTGGCACATGGATTGAAGCTTCTGCGGGAAGGAGGTGGAATCCCATGGATAGTCAGGTCCAGCCGCAG
Source organism: Thermoanaerobaculia bacterium (assembly GCA_035536935.1). GTDB lineage: Bacteria > Acidobacteriota > Thermoanaerobaculia > Multivoradales > UBA5704 > DATMER01. The sequence goes on along the minus strand of DATLNC010000005.1, from coordinate 2,446 downwards.
GACAAGCAGAAGGAGCGCGACGAGGAAAGAAAGGACAAACCGCAGCCGAACCGGCGGATCGATCACGAGGATCCGGTGGAAGAGGCGTCGGATGAGTCGTTCCCGGCGAGCGATCCGCCGGCTTATTGACCAACGCCCCATTTACGCCTAATCTCGCCCTGTGGCGAAGAAGAAGGATGAAGACGGTCCGCCCTCCCCTCCAGCTCGCGATGTCGGCAAGTGGCTCGACCTCGACGAGCTGAAGGAGGCGGCCTCCGGCCCTCCGCCGCGGGACTTCGGGTACGACCTGCCGGCCCTGGAAAGCTCCCCGGGCGCCAAGAAGGAAAAGGTCAAGCACCGGGAGTTCGAGCGGCGGCCGAAGAGCGGGCGGCCCTCTTCTCCCTACGTGGAGCTGCACACCGCGTCGGCCTTCTCCTTCCTGAACGGCGCCTCTCTCCCCGAGGACATGGTCCAGCAGGCCGCGGAGCTGGGGCTCCCGGCCGTGGCCCTCGTGGATGCCAACGGGGTCTACGGCGCGCCGCGCTTCTATCAGGCTGCAAAGCAGGCCGGAGTGCGGGCGCTGGTCGGAGCCGAGGTCGTGCTCGACGAAGGGCCCGGCGTCCAAAGCTCGGCAAAGACAGGCCCGCTGGGGCTCGTCCCCGAACCTGAAAAGAAGGTTCTCGGTATCCCGACCGGGGAGAGATTGACCCTGCTCGTGGAGAACCGGGCCGGCTACAAGAACCTCTGCCGGATGCTCACCACCGCGGCCCTCCACCGTCCCAAGGGGGAGGCGCGGGTCACCTGGGAGCTCCTCGCCGAGCACGCCGGAGGGCTCCACTGCCTGACCGGCGGCGACGAGGGGCCGGTCGCGCGCGAGCTGGCCCAGGGGGGTCTCGATCCCGCCCGCAAGCTCCTGGAGCGCCTCGCCGTCTATTTCGGCGGACGGGTCCACGTCGAGCTTCAGCGCCATCACCTGCGGGACGAGGAGCACCGCAACCGTGCCCTGATCGACCTCGCCCGCAAGCTGCGGCTCCCCCTCGTGGCCACCAACGGAGCGCGCTACGCCAAGCCCGAGGACAAGCCGCTCCACGACGTGCTGAGCGCGATCCGCCATCACACCACCCTGGACGCGGCCGGGCGCCTCCTCGCCAGCCATCGCGAACGGCATCTGAAATCCCCTGACGAGATGGCCCGCCTGTTCGCGGACCTCCCCGAAGCGATCGAGGAGACTGCCCGCCTGGCCGACCGACTCGACTTCACCCTGGCCGACCTCGGCTACCGCTTCCCCGAATACCCGCTGCCGCCGGGCGAGACTCCGGCCTCCTACCTGAGGCACATCACCTGGAACGGGGCCAAGGCCCGCTTCCGGCCCTTCACCGCCAAGGCCCAGGCGCAGATCCAGAAAGAGCTGGACCTGATCGAGAAGCTCAATCTCGCGGGCTACTTCCTGATCGTCTGGGACATCGTGAACTTCTGCCTGCGGGAGAACATCCTGGCCCAGGGCCGCGGCTCGGCGGCCAACAGCGCGGTCTGCTACGCCCTCTCGATCACAGCCGTGGACCCGGTGAAGATGGAGCTTCTCTTCGAGCGCTTCCTGTCCGAGGAGCGCGGCGAGTGGCCGGATATCGACTTGGACCTCCCCTCCGGCGATCAGCGCGAGAAGGTCATCCAGCACGTCTACAAGAGCTACGGCGAGCGCGGCGCGGCCATGACTGCCAACGTCATCACCTACCGCGACCGCTCCGCGACCCGCGAAGTGGCCAAGGTCTTCGGCTACTCCCCCGAGCAGGTGGACCGCCTCGCCAAGCAGCTCGGGAGCTGGACTTATGACGTCGCGAACGGCGATCCCAAGTCCTTCGCGAACGAGCTGACCTCGGCAGGCTTCGATCCCGAAGAGCCGCGAATGAAGCACTTCTCGGACCTCTGGACACGCATCCACAACCTCCCCCGCCATCTGGGGCAGCACTCCGGGGGCATGGTCATCGCGGCCGGCCGCCTGGACGAAGTCGTCCCCCTGGAGCCGGCCTCCATGCCCGGCCGCGTCGTGGTGCAGTGGGACAAGGACGACTGCGCGGACCTCGGCATCATCAAGGTGGACCTCCTGGGGCTCGGCATGCTCAGCGCCCTGGAGATCATGGTGCCGACAATCCGCACTCATGAGGGAACCCACGTGGACCTCGCCCATCTGCCGCCCGACGATCCCAAGGTCTTCCGCATGCTGCAGGTGGCCGACACGATCGGCGTCTTCCAGGTGGAGAGCCGCGCGCAGATGGCCTCCCTGCCGCGCAACCATCCCACGCGGTTCTACGACCTGGTGATCCAGGTAGGCATCATCCGTCCCGGCCCGATCGCGGGCAACATGGCGAGCCCGTACTTCGAGCGCCGCAACGGCCGTCAGCCCGTGGTCTATCCCCACCCGAGCCTGGAGCCCATCCTCAAGCGGACGCTCGGCGTGCCGATCTTCCAG
>DATLNC010000004.1:0-17434 GCA_035536935.1 Thermoanaerobaculia bacterium | reverse complement strand
CAAGGACGAGACTCCGCCCCTGCTCTTCCGCAAGGGGATCTACCGGCTCAACCCGGACCTCATCTGGGAGATCGACGCCCTGGAGCTCGATCGCCTGGTCGACGAGGGCAAGACCCTGCTCGACCGCGGCGACGCTCCGGGAGCGGCCCAGAGCTGGGAGAGCGCCTGGCGCCTCTACCGCGGGCCCTTCCTCCCGGGGATCTACGAGGCCTGGGCCGCGGAGCGCCGGGAGAAGTACCAGCGGCTCTACCTGGAGCTGCTGCGCGAGCTCGGCGACCTCTACCTCAAGCTGGACAGGCCCGAGCAGGCCATGGATGCCTACCGCTCTGTGCTGCTCGAAGATCCGCTCCAGGAACGCGTCCACCTCGCGGTGATGCGGCTCTACGCCAGCCAGGGCCGCCGCGACCTGGTGCGCCGGCAATACGACCGGCTCTGCACCCTGCTGCTCGAAGAGCTGGGGGTCGAGCCCATGCCCCAGACCTCCCGCGATTACCACCGCTTGATGGAATAGGCACCGCCTCATGGAGTAGGGTTGTCCCTCACCGTCCCATCTGCTAGCTTCCGCGCCGGATGAAACCCACGCCCCTGCGAGCCGTCTGCCTCGGCGGCTTCCTCTACGGATCGATGGTGTACGGGCTCGTCCTGTCGCTGATCCACGTCGCGCACAACCGCCTGGGCTCGACGCGCGGGGCCCTGGTGGCCTGGCTGTTCTTCGCGCTGCTCTACGGGCTGAGCGCCGTGGTTGCCTTCCTGTTCGGCCACATCCTCGCCGGCCGCCGCATCGAGCGGGGAGCCTGGATCGGCCTGCTGCTCTTCAACCTTGGGTTCTGGGAGCTGTTCTGGCTCCACGGCCTGACCTACGATCAATACCCCTTCGGCCAACTCTCCGGGGCTGGAGGCATGGTCGCCTTCGTGGCCGCGGTCGCGGCGCTCATCGCCCTGGGCGTGACACTCGCATCCTGGCTGCTGTTCCGGCTGCTCCTGGGAATCTGGCGCCGAGGTTGGCTCCCCCGGGCCGCTGTGGGCGTCTTCCTCCTGGGTCTCATCCTCCACGCTGCCGCTCCGCTCTGGGCCGGCAAGCCCTGGGCCCTCGACAAGGCGGCAAGCCCAGCGCCGAAGATCGCCGTCCAGGAGACCGGTCTCAAGGTGGCGCTGGTCGGCCTCGACGGCGCCGATTGGCGGGTCCTCCGTCCCATGATCGACCGCGGCGAGCTGCCGGCGTTCGCCGGGATGATCGAGAACGGCTCGACCGCCAGCCTTTCCACCTTCCCGGACTCGAACTCGGCGGTCATCTGGACCTCCATCTACACCGGCGCCCTGCCCGAGCGCCACGGCGTGCTCGATTTCTTCCGCATTCCACTGCCCGGCATGGGCTCCGAGGGCCTGTATCCCGTCCACCGGACCTTCTTCAAGGAGCTGGCGGGGATCCTCGCCAAGCCGAGGATGATCAACCGGTACGCAGTCCACGCCCTGCCGATCTGGGAGATCGCCGACCACCAGGGAATGACGATCGGGATCGTGGACGGCTACTACTACTCGTTCCCGGCGATCGTCCCATCCAAGCCGGAGAGCTTCGTCCTCTCCTACGGCCTGGACGGCTACGCTCAGGACCCGGCGGGCAAGAAGATGGAGGAAGTGGAGCTGTTCGCCCAGCCGCCGAGCCTGTTCCGCGAGCTGCGGCCGCTGCTCGACCTGCCCGACTTCGAGTGGCAGTCGGCCGCGGCGCTCCGGCTCCTGGGCGAAAGGCCCCAGCCGAAGCTGCTCAACGTCTACACCCACGAGCCCGACACGGTCCAGCACCTGTTCTGGAAGTGGTATCAGCCGCAGTATTTCCTCAGGGTGGACGAGGAGGACGTCCGCGAGAAGGGCGACCGCATCCCCGCCATGCAGCGCGGGTTCGACGCCTTCCTCGGCAAACTGCAGCAGAAGCTGAGCCCGGATACGGTGCTGATCGTGGCCTCGGACCATGGCCACGCCCCGACGATCCTCCACCAGGACTTCTACACCCAGCACCGTCACGGCCCGCCGGGCATCCTTCTCATGCAGGGTGGACCGGTGAAACCCGGGTACGTGATCGAAGGAGCGCACATCCTCGACCTCTACCCGACGATGCTCTACCTGCTGGGGCTGCCCGTGCCCAAGGATGCGGCGGGCAAGGTGCTGCTCGACGCGCTCGATCCGGAGTTCGTACGCCGCCATCCCGTGCGTACGATCCCGACGTACGAGGTGCTGGGGCCGGCCGAGGGGCTCCCCGGCGGGCGGCGGGAGAGCGGGCAGGACCAGCGGGAACTGGAGAAGCTCCGTGCTCTCGGCTACGTCTTCTGAGCCGCGATAGAATTTCCAAGGAGAAGCCATGGCTATGAGGCCTGACAAGCGCGACATGCCGGTGGTGATCCTCTGCGGCGGCCAGGGCACGCGGCTGCGCGAGGAGACCGAATACCGGCCCAAGCCGATGGTGGAGATCGGCCCGCGCCCGATCCTCTGGCACATCATGAAGATCTACGGCGCCTACGGGCTCGACCGCTTCGTGCTCTGCCTCGGCTACAAGGGGTGGGAGATCAAGCAGTACTTCCTCCGCTACCGGGAGATGCTCTGCGACTTCACCCTCTGCATGGACGGCTCGCAGCCGATCGAGCTCCACAACCGCGACGGCTACGAGCCCTGGCAGGTCACCTGCGCCGAGACCGGAGCCGAGACCGCCACGGGCGCGCGCCTCTGGCTCGTGCGGAACTACGTGAAGTCCCCGACCTTCTGCTTCACCTACGGCGATGCGGTGGGAAACGTGGACATCGACGCCCTGCTCGACTTCCACTGGTCCCAGGGCCGGATCGCGACCGTGACCGGCGTCCATCCGACCTCGCGCTACGGCGAGATGCACGTGAACGCTCTGGATAAGACCCAGGTGATGGAGTTCGCCGAAAAACCGGCCGCGGAAGGCGTCGTGAGCGGCGGCTTCTTCGTCTTCCAGCGCGAGGTGTTCGACTATCTGGACGACGACCCGCAACTCTTCCTGGAGCAGCAGCCGCTCCGGAAGCTGGCGCGGGACGGCCAGCTCTCGGTCTACCTGCACGAAGGCTTCTGGCATCCCATGGATACCTACCGCGACTACCTGCACCTCAACAATCTGTGGAAACAAGGGGAGACACCCTGGAAGATCTGGTGATCCCTCCGATCCTGTGCCGCTTCTGTGGCGCTCTGCTGAGGCACGTCTTCGTGGACCTCGGGGCCCAGCCGCTCGCCAACTCCTACCTGGAGCCGGGAGACCTGCGCCGGCCCGAGCCGTTCTATCCCCTCTGCGTCTACGTCTGTGGCGAGTGCTTCCTCGTCCAGCTCCCCGAGGAAGAGCGGCCCGACGCGATCTTCACCGACTACGCCTACTTCTCCTCCTACTCGGAAAGCTGGCTCCGCCACGCCCGCCTCTACGCCGAAGCCATGATCGAGCGCTTCGGCCTCGGCTCCGAGCACCAGGTGATCGAGGTCGCGAGCAACGACGGCTACCTGCTGCGCTGGTTCCATGACTCGGGAATTCCCGTCCAAGGCATCGAGCCCGCGCGCAACGTGGCCGAGGCCGCGCAGGCGGCGGGCATCCCCACGCTGGTCCGCTTCTTCGGCACCGGGACCGCCCGCGAGCTGCCCGCCCCAGCCGACCTGCTGGTGGGCAACAACGTCCTTGCCCATGTGCCGGACCTGAACGATTTCGTGGCGGGCCTGAAGATCGCCCTCGCTCCCCGCGGCGTGCTAACCATGGAGTTTCCCCACCTCCTCCGGTTGATGGACGAGGACCAGTTCGACACCATCTACCACGAGCACTACTCCTACTTTTCATTCCTTACCGCGCGGAAGGTCTTTGCCGCCCATGGCCTGACCGTCTTCGACGTGGAAGAGCTGCCCACCCATGGCGGATCGCTCCGCATCTACGCGCGCCATCAGGAAGACGATTCGAAGCCCGTGGAGCCGAGGGTGATCGAGTTGTTGGCCCGCGAAGAGGCCGCCGGCCTCGGAAATCTGGATGCCTACCGCTCCTTCGCGCAACGGGTCGGGCGAGTGAAGCGCGGCCTCCTCCGGTTCCTGATCCAGGCGAGAGAGGAGGGGAAGTCCGTCGTGGGCTACGGCGCGCCGGCCAAGGGCAACACGCTCCTCAACTACTGCGGCGTGCGCACCGACTTCCTCGACTACACGGTCGACCTGAGCCCTCACAAGCAGGGGCGGTATCTCCCAGGCACGCGCATCCCGATCTTCGCGCCGAACCGCATCCGCGAGACCCGGCCGGACTACGTGCTCATCCTGCCCTGGAACCTCAAGGAGGAGATCGCAGCGCAGATGTCCGACGTCCGCTCCTGGGGCGGCAAGTTCGTGGTGGCGATTCCCGAGGTCCGGGTTTTCGAATGATTTTCAAGGAGACTCCGCTCGTGGGCGCGTTCGTTCTGGAGCCGGAGCGTTTCGCGGACGACCGGGGCTTTTTCGCCCGCACCTGGGACCGCGACCAGTTCGAAGCGCTCGGCCTCGATCCCGAGGTGGCGCAATGCAGCGTCTCCTTCAATCACCGCCGGGGCACGCTGCGCGGCCTTCACTTCCAGTCCGCGCCTCATGAAGAGACCAAGCTGGTCCGCTGCACCCGCGGCCGGATCTGGGACGTGATCGTCGACATCTGCCCTGGCTCGTCCACCCGCGGGCAGTATTTCGGCGTAGTCCTCTCGGCGGAGGAGGGCAACGCCCTCTACGTCCCCAAGGGGATGGCCCACGGCTTCATCACCCTGGAAGATGCGACCGAGGTCTTCTATCAGATTTCCGCGCGCTACTCGCCCGATCATTCCCGCGGCTACCGCTGGGACGATCCCACCTTCGCGATTCCCTGGCCGGAGCCGGTCGAGGTGATGTCCGACAAGGACCGCAACCTCCCGCTTTTCATATGACGCACGGCGAAGACATGATCCGCTTCATCGCGGACCTCTATCCGATCTGCCGCAGCATCACGGGCAACGGCGTGCGCCAGACGCTGGCGAAAGTGGGGGAGCGCATCCGCTTGCAAGCTCACGAAGTCCCGACCGGCACGCAGGTCTTTGACTGGACCGTGCCCAGGGAGTGGAACATCCGCGACGCCTGGATCAAGGACCCGCACGGCAGGAAGATCGTGGACTTCCAGCACCTCAACCTGCACGTCCTCAACTACAGCGTGCCGATCCACAAAAAGGTTGCCCTCGCCGAGCTGAAAGAGCACCTGTTCACCCTTCCGGACCAGCCCGGCCTCGTGCCGTACCGCACCTCCTACTACAAGGAAGCCTGGGGCTTTTGCATGGCCCATCACCAGTGGCTCGGCCTGGAGGAGGGAGAGTACGAGATCTGCATCGACTCGACGCTGGAGGATGGCTCGCTCACTTACGGCGAGTGCTTCCTGCAAGGAGAGACGGAGCGGGAGGTGCTGATCTCCTGCCACGTCTGCCACCCCTCGCTCTGCAATGACAACCTTTCCGGCCTGGCGGTCTGCACCTTCCTCGCCGAGGAGCTTGCGAAAGCGCCGCGGCGGCTGTCCTACCGCTTCGTCTTCATCCCCGGCACGATCGGCTCGATCACCTGGCTTGCCCGGAACGATTCGAGCCGCATCACCGCCGGGCTCGTGGCCGCGAACCTGGGAGATCCCGGGCATTTCCATTACAAGAAGACCCGCCAAGGTATCGCCGGCATGGCGGAGATCGACCGCGCCGTTCTTCAGGTGCTGCGTGGAGAGGAGCACGGAGTGGAGGATTTCGTCCCCTTCGGCTACGACGAGCGCCAGTACAGCTCGCCCGGTTTCAACCTGCCGGTGGGCTCGCTCACGCGCACACCCTACGGCCGCTATCCCGAGTACCACACCTCGGCGGACAACCTGGACTTCATCAAGGCCGAGAGCCTCGAAGGCTCGCTCAAGACTTATTTATCGGTGATGAACGTCCTCGAAGGAAACCGGCGCTACCAGAACCTCAACCCCAACTGCGAGCCGCAGCTCGGCCGGAGGGGGCTCTACCGGACGATCGGAGGCGATGATTCCGGGAGACAGCGCGAGCTCGCCCTGCTCTGGGTGCTCAATCTTTCGGACGGCGAGCACGGTCTCCTCGACATCGCCGAGAGATCGGGCATGCCCTTCGAAGCGATCCAGGCCGCCGCCGAGGCACTCCTGGAAGTCGAGCTGCTGAGGGAGATCTCATGAAGGACCAGGTTGCCCTGATCACCGGCGCCAGCGGCGGCATCGGCTCGGCCATTGCCCGCGCTCTCGCCGAGGAAGGCGTCCGCCTCTTCCTGGTGGGAAGAGATCTCGAAAAGCTGACCGTAGCCGGAGAATCCTTTCGCGCCGACCTGACGGACGATGCCCAGCTCCGCGCCACGGCTGCGAGGGTGCGCGAGGTCCACGGAGGCGTGGACATCCTGGTCCACAGCATCGGCCTCTTCCGCGCCGGCCCGATCGCAACATCTCCGATTGAAGACCTCGACGCTCAATACCGCGTGAACCTGCGAGTCCCCTACCTCCTCACCCAGGAGCTGCTCCCCTCGCTGATCGAGCGGCAGGGCCAGGTGGTCTTCGTCAACTCCGGAGCCGGCTCTCACCCGGCGCGGGGGAGTTGGGGAGCCTACTCCGCGACCAAGCACGGCCTGCGCGCCCTCGCCGACTCGCTGAGGGACGAGGTCAACCGCAAGGGCGTGCGGGTGCTCACCGTCTTCCCCGGCCGCACCGCCACCGCCATGCAGGAAGAGGTTCACCGTTTCGAAGGCCGGCCCTACGATCCCGCCCGCTTCCTCCAGCCCGAGGACGTCGCCGCCTCCGTCGTCCACGCCCTGCGCCTCCCCCGGACCGCGGAGCTGACCGACCTGCACATCCGCCCGATGCGGGGGTAAGCCCCCTGGGAGCGCCGGCGTCCCGCAGGCTCCTATCACCACACTGCTAGGGAGTCATGTGCTGCAACCCAGCCATGCGAGTGTCCGGACGCTTATGAGCAGAGCCTGAAACCAATGCTTCTAATAGATCTGCGGATTTCTCCGCCCCGTCGATATTCGAGAACGCTTTCTTGAAATAAGCTCCTCGCTCTTTGTACTCTTTATTTGCGATGATTTCTACGACGCACTCGCGTATCTTGCTGGCGGTTACCTGCTCGGTGCAAGAACTCTTGCCATGCCTGCGCCCTTGCAGAGCTCCGCCACGTCCGGTTGTTCTCCTCCACCTGGGATAAGGAGGCTCGGAACACCAAGGGCAGGCCGAGCTGACGAGCCAGGTGGAGGAGTGGCTGACGCGGGAAGTGCGTTTCGGGACGCGAGGGCCGCGTCCGTGCTCGCCGCGAGCGCGCAAAAATGACAAACAGCTCGCCGAGGAGGGTGGTGCGCTCCCCATCGTACCTCAACTCCGCCTGCCCGGGGTAAGTACATCCTATTTAACAGTGCTCATATCTGAGCAAAGGGAGAGTAGCCATATTTAAACCGGAATATAAGCAATTTCCATCGAAAATTTGTTTGACACCCGGTCTCTGGGAGATTAGGATCTCTTTAATGACGGAATAGCGATCTGAGGTTGCCCGCAAGGGTTCGCTTCGAACCGGAAGGGTCAAGGCCATGTTGGTCAGCAGGGCCGCGCGTCATGAGAAGCCTTTTTCTTCGCAGGTGGTCTTCACTCGCTTCAGCCTGATCGTTTTCATCCTCGCCTCAGCGGCGCCCGCCGGCGCTCAGCCCGTCAACGCAGGCGCAGCCTATCTGGCAGGCAGGCAGGCAGCGGACGGGAGCTGGGAGAGCTCGCTGGTTCGCCGCTCGCTGGTCACGGCAGAGGCGCTGCGGGCTCTCCAGACCGTGGGGCAGGCTCCGGCCTCCCGTGCCGCCGCTGCCGGCCTCTTGGAGAATGAGCCGGTGGAGGACAGCGACGACCGCGCCCGGCGGATCGCCGCGCTGGCCGCGGAGGGGCGCTCCGTCGCTCCCCTGGTCACCCGCCTGCTCGCCGACGTGGACCCGGATGGCGGCTGGGGCTTGGTTCCGGGGTTCGCGGCCGATCCCCTGGACACGGCCCTCGCGCTCGCCGCCTTGTCGTCGCAGCCGGCGGCTGGCGATACCGTCCTGCGGCCGGCGTTCTCCGCGCTCATCGCGGCGCAGAGGGCCGGCGGCGGCTGGCCCTGCATCGAATCCACGGATGACGACAGCGAGATTTTCTGCACCAGCGAGGCGCTGCTGGCGCTCGTGTCCCATCGCAGCCGCTACGTCCTCGAACCGCAGATCGATGCCGCGGCAGGTTTTCTCCGCAGACAGCTCAATCCAGATGGCAGCTTCGGCCCCGCTGGCCCCATGCAGCTCTTCCACACGGCCCTGGCCTCCCGGGCTCTGGCGGCGGTGCCCGCCTTTGGCAGCGAGGTGGCGACCGTCATCTCTTTCCTCAACAGCCGGCAGCGACCCGATGGAAGCTGGGAGGGGGACCCTTATACGACCGCCCTGGCGCTGCGGGCCCTCCAGGCCCTCGCTCAGGTGGCCTACTGCGGCGATGGCAAGATCAACCAGCCTGGGGAGACCTGCGATGGCTCGGTTCCCACAGGCGTAACCTGCCACAGTTTCTTTATGGGACCCGGTACGCTCTCTTGCAGCTCCCAATGCTCCCTGGATGCTTCGGGGTGCTCGGTGAAGCCGGTTTGTGGAGACCACCGCCGCAATCAGCCGTTCGAGGTCTGTGACGGCAAGGATCTGGCCGCCCAGACCTGTCAATCGCTCGACTTCGCGAGTGGCACCCTGGCCTGCGCCGCCGATTGCCGGAGCTTCAACGTCGGCGGATGCAGGGCCGCTCCCAAGTGCGGCGACGGCGTTGTGAACCAACCCGGTGAGATCTGCGATCTATCCGACCTCAAGGGGGCCACCTGCCAGTCGCTGAGCCTCGGCAACGGCTTGCTCCAGTGTGCCTCCGACTGCAACCTGGATACCCGCCAGTGCAACGCGGCGAGCATCGTCCTCGATCACAAGGGACGGGAGTTCTTTCTGACTTTCCTGTACAACCCTAACGGTACGGCAAGCCCTTCTGTTCATTTGACGAGCGACATCCCGACCTCGGTGACCGTCCAATATCCTGTCGTCAACCCGACCTTCTCGCGCACCGTCCCGGTGAACCCTGGACAGGTCACGTCGGTCGACCTGACGACGGATGCCATTTACGGTGCGCGTCCCGGGTTTGTGATGAACAACGCCGTACGCCTTTCAGGCCCTGAGGAATTTTCAGCTCACATCGTGAACCAAAGCGGACAGTCCACGGATGCCGCGCTGATGCTGCCCGTGGACGCCCTGGGCACCTTCTATATCGTGAGCGCTCTCCAGGGATCTACCTACGCCGACCAGGACCGCACCGAGTTCTATGTGGTGGCTCCGTTCAACGGCACCACCCTAACGATCACTCCGACCGCGACCATGCGGTTGAACCCTTCGCCCAGCACGTTTGGAGGTCCCAACTACCCGGCCAACGTGCCGGTCCAGATCACGCTCGACCGAGGTCAGGCTTTCGCCGGCTTCGGCCTCTTTCCAAGGGAGGACCTCAGCGGCACTCTGATCGAGTCAAATCGTCCCGTAGCCGTCCTCAACGGGAACTACTGCGCCACGGTGCCGAGCTCGACGCCGTACTGCAATCACGTCTTCGAGATGGCCCACCCTGTGCGGAGCTGGGGCGCCTCCGTCTTCGTGGCGAACCTCCCGGACCGGCCGGGTGGCTCGGTCTACCGGGTCATCGCGTCGGAGGACGGGACCGAGGTGGCTCTCGACGGCATCCTGCAAGCAACCCTGAAGCGGGGGAAGGTCTTCGAAACGGGCCCTCTGGCGGGGAGCCATATTTTCTCGGCGAACCATCCCATCTTCGTGACCCAGTTCATGACCGGAGCCAGGAGCCCGGGCGCGGTGATCGGCGATCCGTCGATGGTCAATGTGATTCCGCCGGATCAGTACCTGAATTCGTACACAGTCTCCACGGTGGGAGGGTTCCAGGATCACTTCCTGACGATGATCGCTCCCGCCAGCTCTCTCGGGGCGCTCACACTGGACGGAGCTCCGATCGACGCGGGCCTGTTCACGCCTATTGCCGGCAGCGGCTACTCCTCGGCGATCGTTCCGATCCTTGGAGGGACCCATAGGACTTCCTCCCCTCAGCCTCACGGCGTCACGGTGATAGGGGTCGCTCCCTATGATACCTATGCCTATCCGGGCGGCGCGCGGGTGGAATTCATCAATCAGTTCTGTGGCGACGATGCTGCGAACCGCGATTCCGAGGAGTGCGACGGCAACGACTTCCGGGGCCATACCTGCGCTTCCTTCGAGTTTGCCACGGGCATGCTGCGATGCACGGCCGACTGCCGCGTCGACCTCTCGGGATGCGCGGGGTTCAGTATCGAGGACGTGGACGGCGACGGCTTCCCGGCCGCCGGGGATTGCAACGACCGCGATCTCGAAGTGAACCCCGGCATGCCGGAATTCCCCGGCAATGGCGTCGACGACGATTGCAATCCGGCGACGCCGGATGCGATCCCTCAAGCGGCGGTGAGCTGCCGGCTGTTCGCCGATCGGCTCAGCTACAGCGCCACGGACATCATCCGCATCGAAGGGGAGGTCCGGAACGCTCACGGTACGTTCTCGCTGACCGGGCTGAGCGCCGCGCTCGGAGTGCGCGACGGCGACGACGCCAGCGCCTTCGCCGAGCAGCGCCAGCTCGCGCCGCTGCCGCCCGGAGCCCGGGCGCAGCAGAGCTTCGTCTTTTCCGCCGCCGGCAAGGCGCCGGAGAGCTATCGGGCGGAGCTCACCGTCACCGCGGGCGGCAACCTGCTGGCGCGGTGCTCGGCCGGCTTCACCATCGAGAACTCGGCCTCGAACGGCGCGGGTCTCCGGGGCGACCTGACCCTGAATCCGGAGCTGGTCGACTCGGGGAATTCGAGCGATGCGTCCTACACCCTCCAGAACCAGGGCAATGCGCCGCTGGCCGGCCTCGCCATCCGCGTGCTGCTGCTCGACCCTGTCTCCGGCGCGGTCGCGAGCGAGCTGCTCGACTCGGCGAGCCTGGACCCGGGCGCCAGCTTCAGCGCCACCCGGCCGCTCTCGACGCTGGGCCTGGCGAGCAACAAACGTTATCTGGCCGTGCTGCTTGCGAAGCCGGGCGGCACGGACGCCGAGCTGACTTTGGACAATGCCCTGCTGACCGTGGTCAACGCGCCTCCGGACTGCTCCGCCGCCTCCGTCTCTTCGGGCCGCTTGTGGCCGGCGAATCACAAGCTCGTCGCGGTGACGATCGGCGGCGTGACCGACCCGGACGGCGATCCGGTCACGGTCTCCGTGGCCGGCGTGCTCCAGGACGAGCGGACGGACGACCTCGGCTCCGGGGACACCTGCCCCGACGCCATCGGGGTGGGGACGTCCCGGGCGGGCATCCGGGCGGAGCGCTCAGGTCGCCAGGACGGCCGCATCTATCACATTTTCTTCACAGCCGAGGACAACCGCGGCGGTCGCTGCGCAGGCGAGGTCAAGGTCTGCGTGCCCCACGATCAGAGCGGCCGAAGAGCTGTCTGTGTCGATCAGGGACCGCTGTTCGACTCGACCGCCTGTCAGTAGGGTACCGGCAGATCTGAATGGACGCAGGGCCTACGGGCCAGAAGGCGAGATTCTCATGAGCGAGTCGCTGAGCAATCCGGAAAAGCGGACGGAACGCGCCCTTCTTCACAGCGGTCCAGTGGCTCCTGGCGGCTTGATCCGCAAGGTCTGGGTGGCTCGCCTGCGGCCTTTCTCCGTCGCGACCCTGGTGGTCTTCGGATGGTCGGCCTGCGAACCGTGGAACTACGCCGCGGCCATGGCTGCGCCGAAGCGGGCCCCCGCTCCCGGCCGGCTCGAGCGTGTCCTGGCCCATGTCGACGAGACGCTGCGGGAAGCACGCCGCGCATCGAGCGAGATCAAGCGGCAGGCTGACCAGGGCCAGGATCTCTCGCCGGGTCTAGAGAGCCTCTCCGCTCTCTGGGAAGAGATCGACGCCGCCAAGCCCGAGGTCGAGGCGAGCTTCGAGAGCGTGGGCGGCCGGCTGCGCAAGGCCCGCGTTCCCCACGAGATCATGCAGCGCCACGAGAACGCCCTCGCGGCCTATCGTGCCGAGCTGGCCGGGTTGCGCGGCCGGATTGAAAGTGCGGTGGAGCTTCACCGCGAGCATCGGGAGGCCAGAGACAAAGGGCGGACCGCCGAGGCCGCGGCCAGGTACAAGGAGCTCGAGGACAGGATCGGGCAGATCAGCGTCGTCCTGCGCGAGAAGGCGCGGGAGCCGCGCCACCGGGCTCTCGATCCTCTGCAACTCCCGCATCGCGGCTCGACACTGCCGCGGCGGGAGCCCCGGCTCTCCCAGGGAGCGTTCGAGGGCATCGCGAGTGCTGCGGAGGAGGTGGCTGCGAAAGGAAAAGCTCCCGTGCTCGGCCTCAAGGCGGCTGCCGCCCTCCCCGGGCCGGGGGACCTCGGCGAGACCCTCGAGGTCCGCCTGACTCCCGGGATTCGCGCCCTGGCCGCCCAACTCAATAACGAACCCGTTCGGATCTACGGCTTCGTGCGCGACCAGATCGAGTTCGTGCCGACCCACGGCTCGATCCAGGGCGCCGAGGGATGCCTCAAGACCCGCCTCTGCAATGACCTGGATACGGCTTCGCTGTTGATCGCCCTGCTGCGGGCCGCCGGCGTCCCCGCCCGTTACGCCATGGGGACTGTCGAGATGCCCATCGCGCGGGCACAGAGCTGGCTCGGTGGATTCAGCAATGCCCGGGCCGCCCTCGACTTCGCCGCGAGCGCCGGGACCCCGACTGCCGGCGTGAGCACGGGCCCCTCCTCTCTGGTCGCGGCGCGGCTCGAACACGTCTGGGTCGAGGCCTTCGTGGACTTCGTTCCCTCCCGCGGCGCCGTCCGTGGGACCGGCGATACCTGGGTGCCCCTGGACGCGAGCTTCAAAGAGCTCACGATCATCCCCGGGATCGACCTGGATGCCGCGGCCGGTGACTTCAATGCCAAGGACTTCTTCGAGCAGATCGCCGAAGGGGCGACGGTGGCCGACCCGGACGGAGCGGTCTCGGACATCGACGTGGCCGCCGTCGATCGGAAGTTCGCCGAGCTCCGGGACCGTATCGCAACCTACGTCAGCGGGCAGGGAACGCCGCTGACGCTCGGCGATCTGTCGGGGCGCAAGACCGTGGTGCCGCAAACTCTCTCGGTCCTGCCCGCCTCTCTCCCATACGAAGTTCTGGTACGCGGGGCGTCCTTCGCCGAGGTGCCCGATTCACTGCGCCACAAGCTGCTCTTCGAAGTGACCTCGGCCGGCTCCTTCACTCCCGACATCTCGTACCGGACGAGCCTGCCCGCTCTGGCTGGAAAGCGGGTGACGCTGGGCTACTTGCCGGCAACGGCGGCGGATCAGGCTGTGCTCGAATCCTTCATCCCGACGGCTCCGGACGCCACGCTCGACGACCTGCCCGAGACCCTGCCCGCCTACCTCATCCGGGTCCGGCCGGAGCTGCGGATCGACGGAGCCGTGGTAGCGGCCGGCGCCTCCTCGACCCTGGGAGAGACTGGACAATTCAGCCTCGTCTTCTCCATGCCGCAGGCCGGGCAGCAACGGGTCGACAATGACATCACAGCCGGTACCTACAATGCGATCGTCCTCAATCTTGGGCGGGTCGAAGATCCGGTGGCACGGTTGGCGTCGAGCCGCGCCATCCATGAAAGATTGCGGGCTGGCGATACCGCCGGCATTGGCAAGGACGATGTAGTTGGAGAGTTTTTTTATGGCGCAGGGCTTCTCTATTGGAGCGAGCTGGAAATGTTCGAGCGGATCGCCAAGGACCTCAAGAAGGTTGTCACGGCGCGCCTGCCCTCGGAGGGTATTTTCACCCAGGATTTGAAAGTATCGTATCTTTTCGGAACGCCGCACGCAGTCTCCCGCGGCGGGGCCACCACGGACATCGACACCAATGTACAGGCTGCCGCCGCCCGCGATGGCAATGCCATCAAGGAGGTCGACTTCCTATCTGTCACCGGGACGATGTCATCAGGCGCAGAATCGGCGATCTATGACCAGATGGTCAACGCACAGCCTACGGGCGCAGGGATCACGGCGGTATCCTACTTGGAGGCTGCGGCCCGCCAAGGAATCCCCATCTTCCACATCAACCGTGACAACATAGCTCGGGCTCTGCCCAAGCTCCAAGTCTCGGAGGCAGTCAAGCAGGATATCCAAAATGCCATCAACGCCGACCGCGTAGTGACAATCCCTCAACGTGAGTTCGCCAAGGACGGCTTCACAGGTGTGGGCTACATTGTCTTTGACCTGAACACGGGAGCAGGCGCGTACCTGATTAGCGGGGGCCTGGCGGGCGGCACCTTTTCTCTGCCGCACGATACCTTTGCCATCTTTATGATCTCCATGCTCCTGGTAATATTCAGTATATTTGCCAGCCCCCTTATCGCTGCGATCTTGACGGCGATCGCGGTCGTTCTCGCCCTCTATGACTACATCGGGACGATGATCGACATCATGCGAGACAACCCTAATCTGGACGCTGCTTCCATTGAGGCCATAGCGGGCCTCCTCGCTGCTCTCGTAGTGCTTCCTGGGTTGTTGGCCGTGTTCGGCTTCGGATCGTTGCTGGTTCTGGTGGCTTTTGCAGTCTATTTTGTATTCGCCTCTGCGGTCGTGCCAGGCATCTTGAGCGGTTTTCTCGTTTGGCTGTCTCGGCAAGGAAGCGACTCGGCATGGCTTCGCCCGTCAGAGCGTGTCGAGGAAGAGCTCGACTGGGCGCAGTTCCTTCGCACGGCAGGCGGCGAGGGATAGGCCCTCGCCGTCATCACCGGGACGGGGGCTCTGCCTCGCTTTCGCGGATCAGCCGGAACACCGCTTCGAGAGCGGGATCTCTCCCGGCAAAGTAGTCGCCCGCGGTCAACTGGACCGGGACCTGCGGAACGATCGACCGCCGTTCATCCCATGGATTGCCGAGCTGCCATCGAACTCCGGCGAACGCGCCGGTCAAGCCGCTGTACGGAAGGATGAACCGGTTCTCGTCTCCCCACTGATTTCCGGTGCCGCTCGTCGGCTCGCCCACGAACACGGGCCGCACGAGCCGCTCGAGGTCGGTCGACAGATTGGCGGCGGCTGAATAGACGTTCCGTCCGATGAGGACATAAACCTTTTGCTCCTCGACGGCGCTGAACGCGACCAGCGTCCGCAGCAGCTCGACGTACGAAAAGCTGTTGCCGCCATTGTTGTGCCTGATGTCGAGGATGAGATGGCGCGGCTTGACTTCGGTGATCGCCTGCCGCAGCCGCAGGCCGAACTGCGGCATCGTCTCGTCCTCATCCGGCAGGATGTTGTTGACCTGGACGAAGATCGCGTGACGGTCGGGTAGCGCCTGAAACCAATGATTCTTCCTGATCTGGCTGAGGAAGAGCGGCGCCGGCACGTTGGGAGGGGCATTGAGCCTCCTGCTCCAGTCGGTCGGCGGCGTCTCGTCGCGGACGCCGAGCGTTTTCGTCACCGTGCGGCCGTCGGGCATCCTCAGGGTCAGCTCGGCGCGGTCGGCGTCGCCGGCGATTCCCAGGCCCTTCAGCACCCCCGGCCGGACGAGCAACTGCGGCCCCTGCCACAGGATCTCCATCGCGCTCTCGGTGCTGATCGACGCGCCGACGCGTTGCAGCGCCTCCGCGGCAGCCGTGTTGCCGAAGGCGAGGACCTGCGCCCCCGCAAGCCCCTCCGCGTCCCCGGCGGCCTCGGTGATGAAGATGCCCTCCGGAAACACGTAGAGACGGATCGGCAGCGGCCGGAAGTCGATCTTCGCGCCGCCTGAGGGATCGCCGGCCCAGACGGCAGTGTGACCGCGGTCGAGCGCGTTCATGACCCGCTCGATCCCCATCGCGATCTGGTGATCGTTCAGCTTGGGGACCGCGGCCTGCAGGTCGGTGGCCCGCCGGAAGAACTCGGACGGGATCGCCGCTCCTGGCGGGTTCGACCGTTTCAGCTCCGCGACGAGGTAGTCGATGTCCCGCCTCCACCCTTCCGTGCGGCCGAGCCCCGAGACGTCGGCCTTTCCCGCGATGGAGCGGAAGCGCGGATTGTCTTTGAGGGCGGCGAAATTCGCATCGTCGAGGAGGTCCGGCTTGGCGAGATAGTGATCCTCGCCGACCATCTCTTCGAGAGTGTCCAGCGCAGCCTGGCTGTTGCCGAGCGCGGCGTAGCTCGCGGCGATCCAGTAGCGGGCATTGGAGGGGCCGGGATAGGCAAGGCCCGGTCCCTGGCTCTCGATTACCTTCTTGTAGGCCTCGATTGCGGCCGCATGTTTGGCCTGTTGCCGGAGGGCCATCCCGAGCCGTCCCCAGTTCGAGTAGTTCGGGGCGTAGGCGCTGCTCAACGGATAGGCGCGGGTCAGCTCGAGGAGGAGCGCTTCCGCCTCGGGCCACTTCTTCTCGTCGAGAAGCCGGGCTGCCGTTTCGGTCTTCAGATAGAAATCCACGCCATCGGCTGGCGCGGCAAGGAAGGCCGACGGATTGTCGCTCGCGCCCGTCGTCTGGGCGTTTGCTCCGAAAACCCATGGCAGGATCCCGAGCGCCAGGGCGAGCGCTCGGGCAACGTGGCGGTCCTTCATGATGAGTCCTCCTGACAAGGACTTACGGGCGATCGCGGAGGGAGGTTTCGTCTCGCCTCCTGGGAGCGCCGGCGTCCCGCCGGCTCCCGATTCATCGTCCCGGGTATGCTCGAATCCCTTCTCCCCAAGCTCCTCCCCTCAAGGGGATGCTCCGATCCCCTGTGTACTTGGAGCAAGTACAGGCTACCGAAAGAAAATTAACCTCACATTAGGAGCATCCGGGCCGGTACCTGGGAGACCGGTCGAAGATATGCTCCGAATCCACGGGTAAGAAGCTCCGAAAGAAGCTTATATGCTCCCAGTACAGTTTAATATGCTCCGAAAACAAGGCTTGGCATACTTCGTCCATAGGAAGAAGCTCCGAAAGAGCGTGTACTTGGAGCATGTCCATGAAGCGCAAAGCACAAAAGCCGGCCACTTTGGAGCATCCGGACAAGGCGGAGGGACTGAGGAGGCTGCTGATGCTCCAAATCCGTCCAGGGGAGATGCTGTCCACAATGGAGGGCGGAGAAGGGCGTGAACATCCCGGTGCACAGGCTCAGCTCCTAGGACCGCAGGCATCTGCCGGCTTCCTCCTGTGCCCGGAAGTCAGTGCGTTGCGCTCGGAAGTCACTTCCCCGACCTCTGGAAGTCAGTTCCCCGCGCTCGGAAGTCACTTCCCTGTGTCCGGAAGTGAGCGGAACCTGTCAAGCCCCTTGAGACAGAAGTGTCTCGGGAATTAGGGAAGCTTTGGGAGCCGGCTGCTCTGGTGGGTTGATCCAGACGGCTTGTGGGAGAGCTTGAGGGACTGGAGGTCGGTTGAAGCGTTCAGGGTGAGC
>DATLNC010000003.1:0-4211 GCA_035536935.1 Thermoanaerobaculia bacterium | reverse complement strand
TGGGAGCTCGTGGCCGTGCGCGTGCGGCAGCTCGACGCGGCCCCGGCGCAGTGCCCGATCACCCTCAACGACCCCGGTCCGCCGGCGCGTGTCGAGGTCACGATCAAGGACACCGGCTCGGGCATCGCCGAGATCCTGGTGACCAAGTCGGAGAACGCCGACACCGTGGTGCCGCCGTTCACCGTCGGCACGACCGACCCGATCGTCCTCACCTCGACCAAGATCGACCAGACGCAGCGGGCGCGCGTCGAGGCGCGGGTGACCGACCTGGCTGGCAACGTGAAGATCTGCGACCCGATCCTGCTCCTGCTCGTCCGTGACAAGAGCGACTCGGCCGCCTTGAACGCCGGGTCGGACGTGCCGCGGGCGGAGGACAAGGTGACGATTACCAACGGCAGCCCGGGCCTGAGCAAGATCGACATCATCGTCAACGGCAAGACCTTCAAGGTCAATTCGATCAAGGACGGCGAAGAGGTCACCGTGGACATCTCGTCGGCCATGGTCGACGGGGATGCCAACAAGGTCGACTTCAAGGCCAAGGGCAAGCCCGGCGCCTTTGCCAACATCATGATCTGGGACGGGGTGGGTCAGTAGGCACGCGATATGCAAACTATGCCTGGTGTTCCGCTTCGGGACACCAGGCATATCTTCGAGAGGAGAGCTTCCATGAAGAAAGCCTACAGAAGGCCGGCTTTACGACGGCTCGGACTGCTGCGGCAGGTCACCCGCTTCAGCTTCTGAGATCGGCGCGAGGATGGGGGCGATATTGGGACCGGACAGCCGGCCGCGCCGTCGGGACCGTGTGCTGGTGCAGCGCGCGGCCGACCAGTGGATCCTGCTGGACGTGGAGAACGGTCAGTATTACGCCCTTGACGAGGTGAGCGGCCGTGTCTGGGACCTGTGCGACGGAAGCCACAGCGTCTCGGCCATGGTAGCGGCTCTCTGCCAGGAGTACGACGCTCCGGCCGAATCCGTCGAGGAGGACGTTCTCGCGTTCCTGGGGGAGATGGCGGACGAGAAGCTCGTGGTCCACGAGCCCTGACGCAGACGGCAGCGCAACAGACGTATTTGCCGGCAGGTTTCCCCAAGGGCCTGCCGGCCTTTTTATGAGTCTTATGAATATGGAGGCTCCATGAGCCGGCTCAGCTCCTTCCGAGTCCTGCTTTTCGCGGCTGCGGCCCCCCTGCTGCTGCGCTTCGTCGGGATCGACCGTCTCCAGCGGTGGTTGGAACCTGCCACGCCCGCGCGAATTCCGCGCCCGGCCGACCGGCTTGGTCGAAATACTGCGGAGGATCTGGTCCGGCGCATCGACGGCCTGCTGCGCCTGGGATGGCCAGTCGTCCGCCGCGGCTGCCTGGTCCGCGGCCTCACCCTCTACCGCTTCCTGCGCGAGGCCGGCTTCGACGTCACGCTCTGTTTCGGGATGGGCCGACCGGAAGGGGTGGACGATTTCACCGGCCACTGCTGGGTCGAGCTCGGAGGCAAGGCCCTCGCCGAAAAGCGCGAGCCCCGGCCGATCTACACGGAGACCTTCCGCATCCGGCCCGCATGAACTATTCGTTCCATGGCCTCAGCCTGAGGGTCGCGGCCCCGGACGAGGTCGTGCGCGCCTTCCACGCCCGTTTCGCTTCGCTCCCTCAGAATGGCGACCGTCCGCCTGACCTCCTCTTCGAGGTCCGGGCCGATCCCCTGGAGCGCCCCGAGCGCGTGCGGACCGTCTATGAGCCGCCGCTCGGCG
The DNA here is from genome assembly GCA_035536935.1 of Thermoanaerobaculia bacterium. Taxonomy (GTDB): domain Bacteria; phylum Acidobacteriota; class Thermoanaerobaculia; order Multivoradales; family UBA5704; genus DATMER01. Next base: position 2,473 of record DATLNC010000003.1, on the reverse strand, counting down.
AGGTGGTCTACGACGATGAACGCGACCTCCTCTATCTACGGCAAGGATCGCTGAGCGCGCTCTGCGAGCCCGCCGCCGGACGGGTCCGGTTTTCCGCCCCTTCCCTCCGAGGGGAAGAACCGGGAGAGGACCTGTGGATCCTTTCCCACCCGCTGCTCTCGGTGCCGATGATGGAGCTGCTCAAGCGGCGCGGGCTCTTCGGTGTCCACGCCGCGGGCGCGGATTCGGACGGCCGGGCGCTCGTCCTGGCCGGGACCAGCGGCTCGGGCAAGTCCACGCTGAGCGTCGCTCTGGCACGGGCCGGCTTCGGCTTCCTCGGAGACGACACACTCTTCCTGAATGGCCGCCGCATCCTGGCCTTCCCCGATGAGATCGATCTCACGGAGGAGAGTGTCTCTTTCTTCCCTGATCTCCAGCTCGCCCCGCCGCCTCCCGGTTGGCGCAAGCGCCAGCTCCGGGCTGATGAGACCCGCATCGTCTGGGAGAGCGCGCCCTCGCTGCTGGTCTTCCCCCGGGTCTCGGGCCGCCCCCGGAGCGAGCTGCGGCCGATCGATCCCGGCGAGGCGCTGCTCGAGCTGGCGCCGAACGTCCTCCTCACCGAGCCGGTCTCCTCCCAGGCCCATCTCGACGCCCTGGCCGGGCTCGCGCGGGCGAGCCGCTGCTACCGGCTGGAGACCGGGACCGACCTGGACGAGGCCGTCCGCCTTCTCCGGGAGCTGATGTGAACGCCGAGGACCATGTCCTCTTCGCTGCCGCCCGGCAGGACTTCGGGGAGGAGCACCGCCTGGCCGTGGAGGCCTGGGCGCCATTCGACTCGGAGAAACTCGCGGCCATCGCCGAAAGCCACGGGGTGGCGCCGATCGTGGGAGCCAACCTGAAGGCCGAGAACCTCCAGCGTGCCTTCTTCGAGAACGTCCTGATCAAGGCCCAGGAGGCGGAGCGCGTCGCCCGCGGGATCGCTCGCCTGCGCGAGGCCGGCTATCAGGTGATGCTCCTCAAGGGGCTCGCCCTCGATCTGCTGGTCTACCGCGAGCCCTGGGTGACGACCTCGAGGGACGCCGACCTCCTGCTCCGGCCCGAGCCCGGCCGCCGGCTCTCGGACGACGAGCGGGCGGTCCGCCGGTCCCTCTACCGCAGCGGGATCGAGTGCGACCTCCTGACCCACCACGACGTGGACATGAACGGCGCGCTCCGGGTGCGCTACGACCGGATCTGGGACGACGCCCGGACTGTGGATTTCCATGGCCAGGAGGCGTTCGTCATGTCGCCCGAGGATCTGCTGATCTCCCTTTGCATCAACTCCTGCCGCAAGCGCTTCTTCCGGCTCAAGCACCTGTTCGACATCGCGGAGACCCTTGATCGTCTCGACCTCGATTGGGGCCGCCTCGCCGCCAACGCCCGGGAAGACCGCTGCGAGGGGATCGTCTACACCGCCCTCCATGTCACCTCGGAGACGCTCGGGTGCGATGTCCCGGCCGGCGCCCTGGAGGCCCTCGGAGTTCCCCGGTCCCGGGTCCTCCTGATCCGCCGGCTCGTGGCCCGCTACTTGCGCCGCGGCTCGCTGGATTTCCCGCCGCCGGCCTGGCTCCCGTACGCGAGCTACCGCCCGGAGCAGGCGCTGCGCTCCCTTCGCGTAGCGCTGACCTGGACGCCGCCGGCGCACCATCAGCCCATCCCGGGCCGCTGACGGGCTGTGCCATACTCGGGCAGCTCCATGCCGCCGCCCGAGCCCCTCCGCACCGCGCATTTCGACGCCCTTCGCGACCTGGCCCGCGAGGGCCCGGTGGAGGTGACCGTGCGCGGGAGCTGCATGGCCCCGCGGGTCGTGGACGGCGAGCGGGTGCGGGTCGCCGCCTCCCGGTTCTGCTGGCCTGGGGACTTGGTGGCCTTTCAAGCTGGCGACGGCCGCCTCCGGCTGCACCGGGTGCTCGGCTACCGTCCCTGGGAAGGTAAGATCGCGTTGATTACCCGTGGCGACGGCTGCCCCTGCCACGACGGTCCCGTCCCCCTCGGCCGCTTGCTGGGACGGGCCGCGGGGCCGGTGCGGCTCGCCGATCGCCTGCGGGCCGGGCTTGCCGCCCTGCGCCTGGCCCTGCGATGAGCTTCGCCAGCGGCTTCCTCCACAACCCGGACCTCTTCCCCGCACGTCCCGCGGGCGAGCCATGGGGCGAGCGCGACCTGGTGCTCGATCTCCCAGGCGGACCCTACGGCTTCTCCGGCCTCTCCGCGGACCAGGAGGCGACGGCCCTCGCCCGCTTCGGCGATCTGCGCGTGGCTTCCGAGCCGGTGGTGACCACGATCGTGTTCCGGGCCGCGGCGGAGGACTTTCGCGTGATCGACACGCGCGGCTGGGAGTACGGCCTGGACTTCGACTCCGGACCTTCGTCGGTGCGGCTCGCCGGGCTCGATATCGTCGGCCGTCTGGATTGGCGGCCGATGCTCCGCGGTGCGCTCTGGACTCCGGTCGGTGGCG
>DATLNC010000002.1:0-14789 GCA_035536935.1 Thermoanaerobaculia bacterium | reverse complement strand
GCCGGCGCTCCCAGGAACATCCTATCCGACCTCGCCCCGCCCGGCATCCGCCTCCTCTTCTTTGGCGGCAAGGGAGGGGTGGGCAAGACCACCTGCGCCGCGGCCGCTGCCCTGGTCCTCGCCGAGAGCCAGGACGTCCTTCTCCTCTCCACCGATCCCGCCCACTCCCTGGCCGACGTCCTCGAAACGCCCCTCGGGGATGACGAGCGGCCGGTCGCTCCAAGACTGCAGGCGCGGGAGCTGGACGCCTACGCGGCTTTCGAAGCCTGGCGCGGCCGCCATCACGACGAGCTCGGAGGTGCCCTGGGAGCTTTCGCCGGAGAGAGCCGGGAAGCCATCGAAAAGCTCCTGGACATCACGCCGCCCGGGCTCGACGAGCTGGTCGCCCTTTCCTCGATCCTCGATGCGACGGAAGAGGACAGGCTGGTCGTGGTGGACACGGCGCCGACCGGGCATGCCGTGCGCCTGCTCGAAGCGCCGGAGCTGGCCCTGGAGTGGGACCGGGCCCTGCTCTCGATCCTCCTCAAGTACCGGGAAGCGGTCAGCCTGGGGAGACTGGCCGCCGAGATGGTGGAGCTGTCCAAGAGCCTCAAGCGGCTCCTCGCGCTGCTCCGGGACCCCGCCCGGGCCCGGTTCGTGGCCGTGACCCGGGACGCCGAGCTCCCCCGGCGGGAGACGGTGCGCCTCCTGGACGAGCTGAAGCGCCTCTCGATCTCCGTTCCCGCGGTGATCATCAACGCCGCGGAAGACGGGAAAGTCGAGTGGAACGAGTGCGCTATCATCACCGCGCCCGCCATGTACCCTCCCCCCCGGGGAGCCGAAGCGCTCGCCGGGTGGGCCCGGACCTGGCTCCGGACCTGAGAAGCAGTCATGAGGACTTCCGCGACCTATCTCTATTGCCTGGTGCGCAACCCGGGGGCGCTCCCGACCGAAGGGGCGCCCGCCGGACTGCCCGGCCTCTCCGCCCTGCGCGCGCTTGCCGTGGGCGACAGCCTCTGGCTGGTGGCGGCCGACGCTCCGCTCCCGGAATACGAGGCCGCGTCGATCCAGGAAAACTTCCAGAATCTCGATTGGGTCTCCGAGCGCGCCATGGCCCACGCAGCCATGGTCGATCACTTCGGGCAGATGGGAACGGTGGTCCCCATGAAGCTCTTCACCCTCTTCGCCGGGGACGACCGCGCCTTGGAGCACGTCCGCTCCGAGCGCGGCCGGCTGGACCGGATTCTCGACCGGATCGCCGGCTGCCAGGAATGGGGGGTGCTCATCCGCTTCGACGAGACGAAGGCGAAAGAGGTCGCTGCCGAGGAAGCGCGCCGGGGATCGGGAGCGCAGAGCGCGGGCACGGCCTTTCTCCTGCGCAAGAAGATGGAGCAGGAGGCCTCCCGCACCCTGCTCGCCCGGCTCCGCGGCGAGATGGACGAGGTCTTCTCGGACCTGGAGAGTCAGGCGTCCGAGGCCCGCCGGCGCGAGCCGGTCGCCCCGTCGCCGCTGCTGCTCGACGGCGCCTTCCTCGTAAAGTCCGAACAGACGGCGGGATTCGAGAAGACCGTCGACCGCTGGGCGAAGCGCCTCTCGGAGCAAGCCTGCGAGGTGACCCTGACCGGCCCATGGCCGCCCTACAACTTCATCGGGGAGGAGGCGTCATGAACGAGATCGAGGAATTCGCCGGCCACCCGGAGAACTCGCTGCTCGATCTGGTCGACAATCTCCTCAACCAGGGGGTCGTGATCCACGGCGAGGTGATGATCGGTCTGGCCGGAATCGACCTGGTCTACCTCCGTCTCTCCGCCCTGCTCTGCGCGGCGGACCGCGTCCTGCCCCACCCTTCGAAACGACAGGCGTGAGCCCTCTCTACCTGTATGCCGTGATCGACGAGGAGCCCGCCGTGCCGCTGGGAGCCGGGCTGGCCGGGGAGCCGCTGCGCCTGGTCCGCTGCGGCGAGCTGCTGGTCGTCGCAGGAGAGGCCGAGCCGAAAATCACTCCTGAGAACCTCGCTGCCCAGGATGCGGTCGTCCGTCGGCTGAGCGTCACGGCTGTGCTCCCGATCCGCTTCGGGGAGAAGGCCCAGGACGAGGAGGAGCTCTGCAAGCTCCTGAAGCCGCGCATCTCCGACCTCGTAGCAGCGCTCGATCGGGTCCGTGGATGCGAGCAGATGACGCTGCGGGTCTTCGGAGCCCCGGCCCTTCCGCCGCCGGCTCCGCCGGAGCCTCCTGGTCCGGGCACCCGTTACATGGAAGCCAGACGGCGAGAGATCGAGCGGGCGCGCTCGCTCCCCGAGATCGAGCCGCTGCTCGGCCGTCTGCGTTCGCTGGTACAAGCCGAGCGCATCGAGCGCAAGGAGCAGGGCGCGCTCCTGGGCACCGTCTATCACCTGGTAAGGAGAGAGGACGTGCCTGCGTACAAGGAGGCTTTGAGAGAAGAGGACGGGGTCACCGTCAGCGGTCCCTGGCCCCCCTACGCCTTCGCTCCGGGATTGGGAGATCCGACATGAGCAGCAACACCCGTGACGTGGTCCGGCTTGAGATCGAAGAGCTGGAGGCCATCCGGCAGGAGATCGAGCGCCACGCCGAGGCGCAGACCCCGCGCTGGAACGCCGATCCCGAGGAGGTGCAGCGCTCCGTCGTCCGGCTGGTCCTGGCTCTTGTCGAGTTCCTCCGCCGGCTCATGGAAAGGCAGGCCATTCGCCGCATGGAGGCCGACACCCTCACCCCCGAGGAGATCGAAGCCATCGGCGTGGCCCTCATGCGCCTCGAAGAGACCGTCCAGGACATGGCCAGCCGCTTTGGGATCGAGCCGAAGGATTTGAACCTGGATCTGGGACCGCTGGGGAAGCTGATCTGATCGCCCAGAAGCAAGTCTCCCCCTCTCCCGGGGCGGGCGTGCTCGGGGGACCGGGAGGGGGGGCCGGGGGGTGAGGGTTGACTTTCAACCCCATCTGCGGTGGAATCAGTACCGATCCAGTACTGTTTCATCCGTGGGGGCAGGCCAGCATGATTCGAATCACCAAGCAGACGGATTACGGGATCGTCCTCCTGACGCACCTGGCGGCACAGCAGGACCGGCATCTGAACGCTCCCGAGCTCGCTGTCGAGACGCAGCTCCCGCTGCCGATGGTAAGCAAGATCCTGAAGCTTCTCGTGCGCGAGGGGCTGCTGATGTCCCACCGCGGGGTCAAGGGGGGCTACAGCCTGACCCGCCCGCCGGGCGAGATCACGATGGCGGAGATCATCACGTGCCTGGAAGGGCCGATCTCCATCACCGAGTGCGTCGACGACGGCAGCGACTGCTCCCACGAGCGGCTCTGCCCCGTGCGCAGCAACTGGCAACGCATCAACGCCGCGGTCCGGGGAGCCCTGGAGGGCATCACCCTGGCCGAGATGGCCCATCCGCAGCCGGGGAACCAGAAGCTGGTCACCATCGGCGACGGAAGGTTCGGAGCAATTGACGCTTCATCTGAGAAGACTCGGTCGCGAGACCTGACCATATAAGAGGGATACCATGCAGAGCAGCTCAACCACTACCATCGAACAGTTCGCGACGCAGGACTACAAGTTCGGCTTCGTGACCGATGTCGAGCAGGACAGCCTGCCGCCGGGCTTGAACGAGGATGTCGTGCGCTTCATCTCCGCCAAGAAGGGCGAGCCCGAGTGGCTCCTCGACTGGCGCCTGCGCGCCTACCGGCACTGGCTCACCATGGAGGAGCCGCGCTGGGCGAACATCCACTACAAGCCGATCGACTACCAATCGATCATCTATTTCGCGGCCCCCAAGGCCGGCCCGAAGAGCCTCGCCGAGGTCGATCCGGAGATCCTCAAGACGTACGAGAAGCTCGGCATCCCGCTCCACGAGCGCGAGATCCTCGCCGGCGTGGCAGTCGATGCCGTCTTCGACAGCGTCTCCGTCGCCACCACCTTCAAGGCGAAGCTGGCCGACATGGGGATCATCTTCTGCTCGTTCTCCGAGGCGGTGCGGGAGCATCCCGAGCTGGTCAGGAAGTACGTCGGCTCGGTCGTCCCGTACACGGACAACTACTTCGCCACGCTCAACTCGGCGGTGTTTTCGGACGGCTCGTTCGTCTACATCCCCAAGGGCGTGCGCTGCCCGATGGAGCTGTCCACCTACTTCCGGATCAACGCGAAGAACTCGGGCCAGTTCGAGCGCACCCTGATCATCGCGGACGAGGGGGCCCACGTGTCCTACCTCGAGGGGTGCACGGCGCCGATGCGCGACGAGAACCAGCTCCACGCCGCCGTGGTCGAGCTGGTGGCGCTCGACAACGCGACGATCAAGTATTCGACCGTTCAGAACTGGTACCCGGGCGACGAGAACGGCAAGGGCGGTATTTACAATTTTGTCACCAAGCGCGGCAAGTGCGAGGGGCGCGCCGCGAAGATCTCGTGGACGCAGGTGGAGACCGGATCGGCCATCACCTGGAAGTACCCGAGCGTCATCCTCAAGGGCGACGATTCGATCGGCGAGTTCTACTCCGTGGCTCTGACAAAAGGCTGGCAGCAGGCCGACACCGGGACGAAGATGATCCACATCGGCAAGAACACCAAGAGCAACATCGTCTCCAAGGGCATCTCGGCCGGCCACGGGCAGAACACGTACCGCGGCTCGGTGAGGATCCTCAAGGGGGCGGACGGCGCGCGCAACTATTCGCAGTGCGATTCCATGCTGATCGGGCAGGATTGCGGCGCGCACACGTTCCCGTACATCGACGTGCAGAACCCGACGGCCCAGATGGAGCACGAGGCCACGACGTCCAAGATCGGCGAGGATCAGATCTTCTACTGCAACCAGCGGGGAATTTCGACTGAAGACGCCGTCTCGATGATCGTCAACGGCTTCTGCAAGGAAGTCTTCCGCGAGCTGCCGATGGAGTTCGCCGTCGAAGCGCAGAAGCTGCTGGCGGTCAACCTGGAAGGGAGTGTCGGCTGATGCTTCAGATAAAAAACCTGCACGTTTCCGTCGAGGGCAACGAGATCCTGCGCGGGATCGACCTCGAAGTGCCCACCGGCGCAGTGCACGCCATCATGGGCCCGAACGGTTCGGGCAAGAGCACCCTGGCCCGCGTTCTGGCCGGCCAGGACGCCTACGAGGTCACAGACGGCGAAGTGATCTTCGACAGTTATTCGGGTCCGAAGGATCTGTTGGAGATGGATCCCGAGGAGCGGGCCCGCGAAGGCGTGTTCATGGCCTTCCAGTACCCGGTCGAGATCCCCGGCGTGAGCAACACCTACTTCCTCAAGGCGGCGCTCAACGCCGTGCGCAAGCACCGCGGCCTGCCCGAGACCGACGCCATGGAGTTCCTCACCCTCGTGCGCCAGAAGATGAAGCTGGTGCAGATGGACGAGTCGCTGCTCCACCGCCCGGTCAACGAAGGGTTTTCCGGCGGCGAGAAGAAGCGCAACGAGATCTTTCACATGGCCGTGCTGGAGCCGCGCCTCGCCGTGCTCGACGAGACCGATTCGGGCCTCGACATCGACGCCCTGCGCATCGTGGCCGACGGCGTCAACGTGCTGCGCCAGCAGGACCGCTCGTTCCTGCTCATCACCCACTACCAGCGGCTGCTCAACTACATCGTCCCCGACCGGGTGCACGTCCTGCTGGACGGCCGCATCGTGCGCTCGGGCGGCAAGGAGCTGGCTCTGGAGCTCGAAGAGAAGGGCTACGCGTGGCTTGAACAGGCCGCCGCTCTGCCCGTGGGGGCGTAAGAATGACGACTGCGACCCAAGAGCTGACCGGCGCGGCCCGCTTCGCGGCCGACTTCGACCTGTTCCTGCGCGGGCTGCCGGCCTCCGAGCCCGCGGCGCTCACGGCTTTGCGCCGCATGGCCATCGAGCGCTTTGTCACGCTGGGCTTTCCGACCCTTCAGCAGGAGGCGTGGCGCCAGACCAACGTGGGCGCGATCGCACAGGGCGCGTTCGTGCGTCACGAAGGGCCGGAGCCGGTGGTGGACATGTCCCGGCTGGAGCCGCTCGCCGTTGGCGCCGCGGCCCGCCTGGTTTTCGTCAACGGCCGCCTCTCGGCGCGGCTCTCGTCCCTGGGCGAGCTGCCGGCCGGCGTGATCGTGGCGAGCCTCGCCGAAGCGCTGGAAAAGGCGCCCGACAAGGTCGAGCCCTGGCTCGGACAGCACGCCCGCTTCGACGATCATCCGTTCGTGGCGCTCAACACCGCGTTCCTGCGCGACGGCGCGCTGATCTGGGTGCCCCGCGGAGTCGTCGTCGAGAAACCCATTCATTTGATGTTCGTCTCCTCCGGTTTCTCCGGGGGTGGTACGGAGCCGATCGTGACCTTCCCGCGCAACCTTTTCGTCACCGGCGAGAACAGCCAGGTCACGCTGGTCGAAACCTACGCGGGCGAGGGCGCCTACTTCACCTGCCCGGTGACCGAGCTGGTGGCGGGTCCGGCCTCGGTAGTCGATCACTACAAGGTGCAGATCGAAAGCCGCGAGGCATTCCACATGGCCACGTTCCAGATCGAGGCGGAGCGGAGCTGCGCGCCCAGCTCGCATTCGATTTCAATTGGCGGCGCTCTGGTGCGCAACGACGTCAACGCCGTCTTGGACGGCGAGGGCATCGATTGCATCCTCAACGGCCTCTATCTCGCCGAGGGGCGGCAGGTGATCGACAACCACATGCGCGTCGAGCACGCCAAGCCGCACTGCGCCAGCCACGAGCTGTACAAGGGGGTCCTCGACGGCGCGGCCCGCTCCGTGTTCAACGGGCTGATCCATGTCCATCCGGGAGCGCAGAAGACCGACGCCAAGCAGTCCAACCGGAACCTGCTGCTCTCCGCCAACGCCATCGCCAACTCGAACCCGCAGCTCGAAATTTTTGCCGATGACGTGAAGTGCACCCATGGCTCCACCGTCGGCCAGCTCGACGAGGACGCGATCTTCTATCTCCGCTCCCGCGGTATCGGGCAGGAGGCGGCGCGCAGCCTGCTGACCTACGCCTTCGCCAGCGACATCGTCGAGCGCATCAAGGTCGAGCCCGTGCGGCGCGATCTCGAAGAGTTCCTCTTTGCTCGGCTGCCCCAGGGAGAAGTCGTACGACAGGCAGTCTGATGCCCTCCCCGCTCGCAGATCCGCAGATCCTCGCACCCGGTTACGATCTCGACCGGGTGCGGGACGAATTCCCCATCCTCTCGCGCAAGATCAACGGCAAGCCGCTGGTCTACCTGGACAACGCGGCGAGCACCCAGAAGCCCCGCGCCGTGCTCGACGCCTTTGCCGACTGCTACGGCGGCTACTACTCCAACATCCATCGCGGGGTTCACACCCTCTCCCAGCTCTCCACCGAGGCTTTCGAGCAGGCGCGCGAGACCGTCCGCCGGACTCTGGGAGCCGAGCATGCCGGCGAGATCGTCTTCGTCCGCGGCACCACCGAGGCGATCAACCTCGTGGCGTGCAGTTGGGGCGGGCAGACCCTCGGCCCCCACGACGAGATCCTGATCACCGGCCTGGAACATCATTCCAATCTGGTCCCCTGGCAGGCGCTCTGCGAGCGGCAGGGGGCCCGGCTGCGGGTCGCGCCCCTCGACGATCGCGGCGAGGTGATCCTGGAAGAATTCGAGCGCCTGCTTTCGGATCGCACCCGCCTCGTCGCCATCGCCCACGTCTCGAACGCGCTCGGCACGATCAACCCGGTGCGTGAGATGGCGGACATGGCCCACCGGTACAACGCGCTGGTCCTGGTGGACGGCGCGCAGGGAGTGCCTCACCTGCAGGTGGACGTGCGCGCCCTGGACTGCGACTTCTATGCTTTCTCCGGCCACAAGGTCTACGGCCCCAGCGGCATCGGCGCGCTCTACGGCCGGGCCGGCCTGCTCGAAGCCATGCCTCCGTGGCAGACCGGCGGCGGCATGGTCCATGGCGTGACTTTCGAGAAGACCACCTTCGCGCCGCCGCCGCAGCGCTTCGAAGCCGGCACTCCCTTCATCGAAGGAGCGATCGCCCTCGGAGCGGCGCTCGAATATATCGGCCGCATCGGCCTGCCGGCCATCGCCGCCTGGGAGACCGAGCTGCTCGCCTATGCCACGGAGCGCCTCCAGGAAGTCCGCGGCCTGCGGCTCGTGGGCACTGCCCCGCACAAAGCGTCCGTGGTCTCCTTCGCGATGCAGGGCATCCACCCGCACGACGTCGGCACGATCCTCGACCAGGAGGGAGTCGCTGTCCGCGCGGGCCATCACTGCGCGCAACCGGTGATGGTCCGGTTCGGCGTACCGGCGACCACGCGCGCCTCGTTCGGCCTTTACAATCGGATGGAGGACGTCGACGCCCTGGTCGCCGCCCTCCACCGCGCCCGGGAGCTCTTCGGCTGATGTCCGACCTGCGCGACCTCTATCAGGAGGTCATCCTCGACCACAACCGCGTGCCCCGGAACTTCGGGAAGCTGGAGAACGCCAATCGCGAGTCCGAGGGGCACAATCCCCTCTGCGGCGACCGGGTGAAAGTCTTCCTGCACGTCGAGGGGAACCGGATCGAGGGCATCGCCTTCCAGGGCTCGGGCTGCGCGATCTCCACGGCCTCGGCCTCGCTGATGACCGAGGCGCTCAAGGGCAGGACGGTCGAAGAGGCCCGCCTCCTCTTCCACGGCTTCCACGACCTGCTGACGACCGGCGGCGACGTGGACGGCCTGGGCAAGCTCGCGGTCTTCGCCGGCGTGCGCGAGTACCCGATCCGGATCAAGTGCGCGACGCTCGCCTGGCATGCGGCCCAGGCCGCGCTCGAACAGAAAGATCACCCCATTTCGACCGAGTAGGAAGGACATACCATGGAACCGACCACTACCACCCCTCCCGCGCAGGATCTCGAAGGCGAGATCGTCGACGCGCTCAAGAGCGTCTTCGACCCCGAGATCCCTGTCAACATCTACGAGCTGGGCCTGATCTACGACCTGGAGATCCAGCCGGAAGGCCAGGTCCAGATCAAGATGACGCTCACCTCGCCGGGCTGCCCCGTGGCGGGCTCCCTGCCGGGCGAGGTCAAGGCCAAGGTGGAGCAGGTTCCCGGCGTGGCCGCGGCCGACGTCGAGCTGGTCTGGGATCCAGCCTGGAACCCCTCCATGATGACCGAGGCGGCCCGTCTGCAGCTCGGCATGTTTTGAAGATCTTTCCTTCGCGCTTTCTCTGAATTCCCCCTCTCCCGGGGGCAGGGCCTGGACCGAAACCTGCATAGTTCCATCGGGAGTGGGAACCCCGCAAAGGGGACCCTCATGACCATTTCGGGAAACCAGACTATGCGGACACAAGCCAAGACAAACGGTTCGCCGATCAGGGCTGTAGAAGACCACCTCCACGAGGAGGAGTCCGAGAGCACGGGCAGCGCGGAGGTGCGGCGCCTCGTCCCCCAGGGGGATGCCCAGGGGGACGAAGACCGCGGCATGGAAGCCATGGGCAGGCTCGCAGGCGGCATCGCTCATGTGTTCAACAACTTGCTGACCGCCATCTCCTGCGAGGTCGAGCTCGCCCTGACCCGGCTGCCGGCCGACGAGCCGGCGCGCAAGAACCTGCGCGAGATCGAGCGCGCCGGAGCCCGTGGCGCCGCCCTCGCGCGCCAGCTCCTCGCCTTCAGCGGCCGGCAGGTTTTACAACCCCGGCTCTCGCAGCTCAACAACCTTCTGGCCGGCCTCGAAGACCGCATCCGGCACATCGTCGGCGACTCCATCGAGGTCAGGATGGCCCTCGATCCCGACCTTCACCGGGTCCAGATCGACGGCTCGCAGGTCGAGCAGGCCATCCTGCACCTGGTCACCAACGCCCGGGACGCCATGCCCGAGGGTGGCCGCCTGACCTTGGAAACCCGCAACGTGGAGCAGCCGCTGCGCTCCGCTCCCGGCCACTGGGTGGAGCTCAGGGTGACAGATAATGGCCCGGGCATGACCGAGGAGGTGCGGCGGCGGGTCTTCGAGCCATTCTTCAGCACCAAGCAGGGGGGCGAGGTCACCGGGCTCGGCCTCTCGACCACCTACGGAATCATCACCCAGAGCGGTGGGCAGATCGTCGTGGAAAGCGAGCCCGGCAACGGCTCCCGCTTCGTGGTCCTCCTCCCCAGCGGCGAGCAGCCGGCCAACGCCGACTCTCCGGGCGGCATCAACGGCAAACCCTGGGAGACGATCCTGCTCGTCGATGACGAGGACAACGTCCGCCGGCCCCTCTCCGAGATCATGAAGAGCCACGGCTACAACGTCCTGGAGGCGTCGGACGGCGCCCAGGCCCTGGAGATCTGCCAGAAGCACCCGGGGCCGATCCACCTCATGGTGACCGACATCCTGATGGGCAGCATGAGCGGAGTGGAGCTCGCCGAAAAGCTCTCGTACGACCGGGCGGGGATGAAAGTCCTCTTCGCCACCGGCTATCCCGCCGGGCTGGCCGAGGGCTCCGGCCTCGACGCCGAGGACGCCCACCTGATCAAGAAGCCGTTTACCGGCAAGGACCTGGCCGCCAAGATCAGGGAGATGCTGGAGAGCGGGGACTAGCTCCCGAGGACGGCACCTCGACGCTCAGCAGGTGCCGTCCCACTGCGGTCGCCAGGCCCAAAGCGCGGCGGCAAGTCTCAAAGCGAATCCTCCATTCCTCTTAGGACCAGAACGCGTCTTGTTGGATCGGCCATTCCGGCGTAACATGCATGGGCATGAGACCCGAAACAGAACACATGATCACGACCTTGAGGACCTTGATGCGGATCCTCGGCTTCCGCAATGCGGATGTCGAGCGCAAGCTCGGGTGGAGTGTCAGCTACCTGAGCCGTCTCTACTCCGGGGGGATCGAGCTTCGCTTCGAGCACATCGTGGACATTGCCGGGGCACTGGGATTGAGGCCGGAGGAGGTCTTCCGCTTCGCCTATCCCGATCTGGGAGAAGGGCCGAGCGAGGCGGCCACGCAGGTGCGGACGGCCACGGCCAGCCTGGGAGGCATCCGGCTGCCTGCGACGCCACCGGCGCCGGCGCCGGAGGCTCCTCCTCCGCCCGCGATCACCGAGGCGGATGTGGAGCGCATCGTGGCCAAGACCCTGCGCCGCTTCCTCAGCGACGGAACTCCGCCGGACGAGAAGTGATCCCCGATGGCTGGCGGTGGCGGTGGCGCGAAGCGCTTGGCGCCAAAGCCTGCTCCAAAGTGACCGATGAACATGGCTCAGCTCTCGCTTTCCCACACGCCAGGATACAGCGTGACGAAGCCGGCGTCGTTGACGGGAAGCTCCCGGACGAAACGGCCTCCCGCGCTCTCGTATCGATAGGTTTCTTCGTCGAGGCGCCGGTAGACCTGTTCGAGCGGCTCGAGCGCGAAGCTCGGGAAGCGGAGCCAGGCAGCCCGCACCGGAGCCTTCTGCCCGACAGCCAGTTGCAACCGGCGAATCGGCAGCAGGTTCGTGGACGGGCTGAAGTTGAGGTCGAGGTCGATGCACCCCTCGACCTGCGGGCACTCGGCTCCATTGAGCTTCCAGCGGCCGGAGTCCGCGGAGCACTCGACCTCGATCGTTCTGTCTCCGACCCAGCCGGATACCCGTCCGGAGACGGTCCGCCAATCCGGATCGCATACCACCAAGTAATCGAGGCGGCACGGCTGGCCCTCGTGCAGGAACACCGCCGTTCCGCTCAAAGTCCTATCGACCAGCCGGGCGGATTCATGGCCGGGAATGTCGAGCCTGCGCCAGATCATCACCGAATCGATCATTGTATTGCCGCTGCGAACGCCGCGAGGGCTTCGCGGACCGAGGCCGAGAGCTCCGGGTCCTCGACAATGCCGCGCTCGTCGAGGTTCCTGCCCAGCAACGGCACGTCGACCGACGCCTCGGTCACGAGCCGCCCCGACATGGTCTTCACGGTCTCCATCAGAGACGCCTGAGCGTGAGTCGCCCGCGGCGAAGCGTTGAGCAGGGCGACGGGCTTGTAGACGAACTCCTCGCCGCCGACCAGCCAGTCGAGAGCGTTCTTCATCACGCCCGGCACGCCATGCGCGTACTCCGGGCTGGAGATCAACAGGCCGTCAGCCCACTTCACCTGCGCGCGGAGGTCCGTGACCGAGGGAGGCTCGGACTGCTCCAGATCCGGATTGAAGTGCGGAAGATCGCCGAGGCCGCCGTAAAGGCGGACCTCCATCCCTTCCGGCGCCAGGAGAGCCGCGGCGCGGAGGAGAGCCGTGTTGGAGGAGACGGCCCGCAGGCTACCCGAGATGGCGAGGATGTTCAGAGCTCCGTCTTCTCCAACCCCGCCAGGTAAAGCGCGTTCCAGAGGAGCTTGAAAGTGCTGTGCGGCTGGGCGCGGTGCTGGGGACGGAAACCGATCAGGACTACGCGGCCCTTGCCCACCTTGAAATCCACCACCGCCGCGCGCTTCTCCAGACGCTCGCCGCCTTTCAGATAGCCGCTGACCAGGATGTCCTTGGAATCCTCCGGATAGGAGGCCACGACGCGGCGCTCGAAACGGCCGTCGGTCGGGCTGGTCTGGAAGGCGGGCGAGTCGGCGAAGTAGGCGGCCTCCTCCTTCCTCAACCCGTGGCTCAGCGGATGCTCGGGATCGAGACGGATGCGCAGCATGGAGCCGGGGGCGTTGAAATCCTGTGCCGAGACCTTGGCCAGGACGTTCGTCACCGGCAGGCCCAGCAGGTCGATCACGTACTCGGCGGACTCGTCCAGGGCCACGAGCGTGCCGCCGTCCTCGATCCACTTCTTGAGCTTCTCGCCGCCGTCCCCGATCCCGCCGGCGTAGGGCGGCGGCAACGGGTCCCAAAAGCGGCGGGCCTCGGCCGAGCTCGGCTCCCCCTTCTCCAGGATGTCCTTGCCCACCGCCGGCAGCAGGATCACGTCCACCTTCCCCTTGTACGCGGCGGCCTTCATCTGCTCGTTGCTCAGGTTCTCGAAGCGGAAGCCGTAGCGCTCCAGGAGGAAGCGGGTCCAGCCCTCGTCGATGCTCGCCACCCAGGGCTTGTAAAGGCCGACGCGCACCGGCTTGACCCGCCACGCCGGGCCTGTCGGCGCCTGCTCCAGCGGCCGGACCGGCACGCGCAGCTCGCGGGAGAGGCCGCTCAGCTCCTCGGGAGTCATCGTGCCCGCCGGAAGATAGAAATCGCCGGCCATGCCTTCGGAGTCCGCGGGCCGCTCCAGCCAGAACACCTTCTTGCCGTCTGCCATCAGCCGGTTGAGGGCCGTGAAGGCCGAGTCGGCCGCGTGCGAGATGACATGGCCGCCCGCCCCGGGAGCCACGTCGCCCCCCGGCCAGACCGGCTCCGTGATCGCCGACAGGCTGGAGGCGATCCCCGCGACCGGCGCGTCCGCCTCGGCCACCTCGACCCCCATGGCGATGGGCAGCGACCAGGAGGTCACGTCGTAGGGCGCCATGATGGGCCCGCCCTCGAATGCGATGACCTCGGGGTAGCGCTGCGAGCGGAGCATGGTCAGGAGGAACTGCCGGTAGGGCTGCGCCGCGGGGATGACGTAGGTTCCCGCGGGCCAGACCTGCCGTCCGAGGGTGACGGGGGAGGCCGCGCGCTGCACCTGGACGCCGTGGCGCAGCATCAGGTCGACCAGCAGGGCCGCGGCGACCGGATCGCGCTGCTCGCCCGGCACGATCCAGGCGTAGGGCGGCTCCGAAGCGCCGCGCGCCGTCGCCTCGCGGGCCATGCGGTAGACGTTGAAGAGGATGCTCTCGCGGTACTCGGCTCCGGCCTCCAGAAAGGCGCGCGTGGAGATCAGCTCGTACTCGACGATGTCGCGCAGCCGCCACCAGCCGCCCGGCCAGGGGGAGGGGAAGTTGGAGCGCCGGTCGTACTCGGGCAGCCCCTTGACCCCGCCGCGCAGCTCGCCGGCTTCTATGGAGACCGGCGTCGCGATGTTGGCGCTCGCCACCTCGGTGAGCAGGCCGGTGACGTTCTTCCACCACGCGGTATTGCGCGTGCCGCCCGGCCAGTAGCTGTCGAAGATCATGTTGCTGCCCACGCCGAGCTTGCCCCCCTCCTCCAGCCGCATGCTCATGACCGTGCCCAGCAGGTCGGCCGTGCGGAAGATCAGGGAATGGACCTCGGGGGCGAGCGGGTCGGCCTGGGGCGGCACGAACATGCGCGGCCCGGTGTTGCCCATCTGGTGCTCGTCGAGGAAGATCTGCGGGAACCAGCGGTGGTAGAGGACGCCGTTGACCGCCTGCGACTCCTTCTGGGTCAGCATGTAGAAGTCGCGGTTGTTGTCGTGCCCGACATAGTGATGGTACAGCCAGGGCATCGGCCCGCCTTCGAAGGGGGTTCCGAGCTGCTTGTTGTACCAGTCGACCACCAGCACCTGCCCGTCGGGATTGATCGAGGGCATGAGGAGGAGGATGACGCCGTCGAGCCAGGCGAGCATGCGCGGGTCCTGGGTGGTGGCGACGTCGTGGACGAACTCCATGGCCATCTGGGTCGAGCCGACCTCCGAAGAGTGGATGGAGCAGGTGACGAGGGCGATGGTCTTGCCCTCGGCGGCCAGGGCGCGGGCCTGCTCGGCGGAGAGGTCTTCGGGGTGGGCCAGGCGCCGCGCGATCTCCCGGTAGCGCTCCAGGTTGGCCTGGTTCGCCTCGGAGGTCAGGACCACCACCGGCATGTCGTTGCCCAGGGTGGACGTCCCCGCGGACTCGATGCTCACCCGGTCCGAAGCGGCATCCACGAGGCGCAGGTACTCGACCACCCGCGGCCAGGGAGCGAGCTTGCGGTCCGCGCCCACCTTGTGGCCGAGGAAGGACTCGGGGGTCGGAACTTGAGCGAGGGATGGGATCGGGAGGGCCAGGACGAGCAGGGCGAGGAGATAGCGGCGCATGGGG
>DATLNC010000001.1:0-58848 GCA_035536935.1 Thermoanaerobaculia bacterium | reverse complement strand
TCGCCCATGCACTCCCAGGGTGATGCGGCGAGCTCTGCGCTGGAACTTGTACTGAAAGATGTAGCTCTTGACTCCGCCGCGTGAGACCCGGAGCCCGAACCCTGCGAGCTCGGTATCCCAGACCAGGACATCGCGCGCCGGATCGGGTTCGAGGCTGTCCACGAGCTTTTTGGTGATTTTCCCCTTCATCACAACCCCCTTTCTGCGTAACCTGTACGTAACCCAGAAGCGTCAAAATCAGCTTGGTTGGATAGTAGCAGATAGGGGGGGAAAGTCAATAGAATCAAGGACTAACGAGGTAGGTTAAACTGAGTAAAACCACGTTGTGCTAATTGACAATCGATTCACCTTTTCCCACCCGAGACGGGGACGGGCTTGGGCGGAGCCCGTCCCTCCCTTCTAATGAAGAGCTGTATCCTATTTGGCATGAGCTCCCCCAGATGGATCACCTGGCTGATCGTGTCCGCCGCGCTCGCCGCTCCTGCCGCTTTCGCCGAGACCGGCCCGGCCCGGATGGTCGCCGATCTCGCTCCGGGGACGATCCCGGCGGATGTGAGCATCTCCGGCTTCCTGCCCGTGGGGAGCCGGTCGGTCTTCGTCCGCAACGACGACGAGCACCGGCTGGCGCTCTGGGTCACGGACGGCACCGCCGAGGGCACGAGCCCGCTCGGCATCCTCTGCCCCCCTTGCGACGTCGCCGTGCCGCTCGGATCGACCGGGAGCATCGCCTTCTACCGGGTCGGCTACAACGCTTTTGCGATCTGGCGCACCGACGGGACCCCGGCCGGCACCTTCCCGGTCACGAGCGCGCTCTCCGTGCCACAGACGGACCCGCGGCTCCTCGCAGCCCTGAGCGGCGGACGCATGTTTTTCAACGCCTGCTCCCCTGAGCTGGGCTGCGAGCTCTGGTCGACCGACGGCTCGGCCGCGGGCACGGCTCCGGCCGGCGAGACCGTTGTGGGCCCGGGGAGCGGCGAGATTCTCGAGCTCGCTTCGGCCGGCGGCCGGGCGTGGCTCACCACGGGGCGCCCCGGCGAACCGGCCGTCCTCTGGCTCGCGGACGCGCAGGGCCTCAAACGGCTCCTCACGGTTCCCGATGCGAGATCGCTCGTCGCCCAGGGGAACCGCGCATTCTTCATCGTCGGTGGAAGAGAGGTCTGGACCAGCGACGGCACCGCCGCGGGCACACGGCGGGTCGCGGACTTCCCGCGGCAGCCAAGCCCGCAGCTCGCGGGGCTGGTCCTCCTCGGCGGACGCGCGTATTTCACCGCCAACAGCAACGGCCGCCGCGGGCGGGAGCTCTGGAGCGTCGGCCCGCGCCCGGGCAGCCAGCGGGTCCTCGCCAGCATCCGGGGTCCCTACGCCTGGATCGGGGAGCTCGAAAAGTCGGGGGACCGCATCGTGTTTCTCGCCACCGGGTCCGGGGACGGGGTGAGGCTCTGGAGCTCCCGCGGGAGCTTCCAATCGAGCGCTCCGTTGACGGGATGCCCGAGTGGATGCCCCCATGTCTACGGCGAGCTCACGCCCGTGGCACCAGGCCGCTTCGTCTTCCATGGCCAGAGCCAGGAGGGTGCCGGCATCTGGGTCACCGACGGCACCCCGGCGGGCACACGGCTCCTCCAGAGGACCGGACTGCATGGGCTGACCCAGGCCGTTGCGGCGAACGGCCGCGTCCTGATCGAGGTCACCGAAGAGTACGAGGTCGGCGAGCTCTGGGTCACGGACGGAACGGCCGCGGGCACCTTCCTCGCCGCCCGCGGCGGACCGACCCTTTCCCATTACTGGGGCTGGTCGGGCCCGCTCTCGGCCGGCGGGGCGAACGGCCGGCTCGTGTTCCCGGGCTTCCGCGGAAGCGAGGACTTCGAGCTGGTGCTGTGGAGCAGCGACGGCTCCCGCGACGGCTCGCATCCGATCGTCGAGCCGCGGACGGCCCGGGGCTCGAACCCCTACCGGCTGACTCCATTCCGGGACGGGCTGCTGGCCTGGACCTGCTCGGGCGAGGCCGCGGAGCTGCGGTTCGTAGAGGGGACGGAGACCACCCTCCTGCAGTCCCGGGCCGCGTCCGACTGCCCGCCGGCCTTTTACCCACCCGTGGTCCTTGCCAACGGTATTGCGCTCTTCCTCCGGGAAGACGGGCTCTGGCGGACGGACGGAACGCCCGAGGGGACGCAGGCCCTGTTCACGGACCTGTCCGCCGGCTATCCGTATGCCCTGGCCCGATTCGGCGACGAGGCGGCCTTCTCCGTCGCCACCCGCTCCGGCGACACGTACCGCGTCGAGATCTGGCTGACGGACGGCACGCCGCAGGGGACCCGCAAGCACCTCGAGCTCCCGGTCGACACGGACACGTTCGGTCTCACTTACGCGGGCGGCAGGCTCTGGTTCTTCGACCAGACCCTGCTCCCCGACAACGAGCTCGCGCTGCGTCCCTGGGTCAGCGACGGCACCTCGGCCGGCACCTACCCCCTGATCGAAGGCTACGGCCTCATGCCCCTGCCGCAGTACTTCATCGTCGAAGCCGGCGGCCGCGTCTACTTCCCGTTCGCCGGGAACGGGGAGCCCCTGGCGATCTGGGGCTCGGACGGCACCCCGGCCGGCACGGCACCCGTGGTCACCGCGCAGTCGGGAGCGGGCGAGCCGAAGGATCTCACCGCGATCGGGGACCGCCTCTACTTCACCGCCCCGAGGGCGGACGATCCCGACGGACGGCGCCTGCCCTGGGTCTCGGACGGGACCGATGGCGGCACCGGGCTGCTGGCCGACGTGACGGTCGGGGAGCCCAGCTTCGCCCCCGTGGACCCGTCCCCCTTTGTCGAGCTGGATGGCCGCGTCTGGTTCGCCGCGGCAGACAGGACGCATGGCGACGAGCTCTGGTCCACGGACGGCACTCCCGAGGGCACGGCCAGGCTGCTCGGTATCGCAGGCATCGCGCCCGGCCTGCTCGGCTCCCATCCCCGCGGCCTGACGGTCTGGAACGGCCGGCTCTGGTTCCGCGCCCGGGACGGCGTGCACGGCATGGAGCTGTGGTCGAGCGACGGCACCGCGGCAGGCACCCGGTTCGTCCAGGACATCGCCCCCGGCGCCTCCTGGTCCAACCCCCGGGAGCTGACCGCGACCGAGGGGGGACTCTACTTCTCGGCCAACGACGGCGAGCACGGCCGGGAGCTGTGGTTCCTGGATGGTCTTTAGTATGAGTAGTATGAGCAACTCGAAGCGGTTTGCCTGGCTGATCGTCTCCGCCGGGCTCCTGGCCGCCGCTGCTTTCGCCGAGACCGGGCCGGCCCGGCTGGTCGCGGATCTCACCCCGGGTAGCGTCACGGCCCAGGGGCTCTCGGGCTTCACGCGCATCGGAAACCGCTCGGTCTTCGTGCGCAGCGAACAGGAGTCCGGCCAGGCTCTCTGGGTCACGGACGGCACGGTCGAGGGCACGAGCGAGCTGGGCGTCCTCTGTCCGCCGTGCCAGACCGCCGTGGCCCTTGGATCGAACGGGAACGTCGCCTTCTACAGGGTCGATGCGACTTATTACGTCCACGACAACCCCGTCGTCGCAATGGCGATCTGGCGCACCGACGGAACGCCGGCGGGGACCTTCCCGCTCACGAATGACCTCACGCTGAGCTTGATACCGTCCGCCGGCACGGTTCAGGGCAGGTTCCTCTTCTTCACCGCCTGCACGGCCGAGATGGGATGCGAGCTCTGGTCGAGCGACGGCTCCCCGGAGGGCACGGCGCCCGTCGGCGAGATCATCCCCGGCCCGGAGAGCGGCGGCATCCAGTGGCTCGCCGCCAGCGGCGGCGGGCGGGCCTTCCTGATCGTGAAAGTCCCCGGCGAGCAGAGCAGCTCCCTCTGGATCGCGGACGTCACGACCCGCAGCCTGCGGCGCCTCGCAACGGCGCCCGAGGCGTCCTTCCTCGTAGCCGGCGCGGGCCGCGCCTTCTTCATTGCCAAGGCGAACGGCCTGGAGATCTGGGCGAGCGATGGCACCGCCGCTGGCACCCGGCCCGTCACGAGCTTCGCCCCGCGGGACCCGTTCGATGTGTTGGGGCGTAAACCCCTGACCCTCATCGGCGGACGCGTCTGGTTCCTGGCCAACGACGGAGCGCATGGAGCCGAGCTCTGGAGCGTCGGCGGCCGGCCGGGAAGCCTCCGCCGGCTCTCGAACCTCCCGCAGCGCTACGTGTGGGTCGCGGACTTCGCGAAGGCCGGGGACCGGATCGTGTTCGCCGCGGTCCAGGCGCCGGGCGGACCGGCGCTCTGGAGCTTGCGGGAGGATTTCCGGTCGAGCGCGCAGCTGACCGGCTGCCCAGGCGGCTGCCCCGCGCCGATCGGCCCGTTCGCGCCCCTGGATGCGCGCCGTCTCGTCTTCTACGGGCATGACCAGAACGGAGGAGGAATCTGGGTCACCGACGGCACTGCCGCGGGCACCCGGCTTCTCCAGCGGACCGTTCGACGCTCTCTGTCCCAGGCCGTATCGCTGGACGGTCTCGCCCTGATCGAGATCACCGACGAGTACGAGACCGGCGAGCTCTGGGTCACGGACGGCACGGCAGCCGGCACCTTGTTCGTCACCCCCGGCGGGCCGAACTGGTCGCACTACTACGGCTGGGGAGGCCAGCTCCAGGCCGGCCTGGCGAACGGCGCGCTCGTCTTCCCGGGGATCGTCGGAGAGGACGACGGGAGGGAGCTGCTGTGGCGCAGCGACAGCTCGCCCGCGGGCTCCTGGCCTCTCCTTGATTCCAAGGCCGGTAGGAGCACGCGGTTCCAACAGCTCACGCCGTTCCGGGACGGGATGCTCGTGCAGAGCTGCCACACCGACGAAGCCGGGGAGCACCAGGAGATGCGGTTCGTCCAGGGCACCGAGACGACGCTGCTGTCCGCGCAGGCCTCCGGTTACTGCTTCGCGTCCGCCCCGATCGACCTGGGAGACGCCGCGGTCTTCATCAAGTTCGAAAACCAGGCCTCCCTCTGGCGGACGGACGCCACCCCCGAAGGGACTGCGGCCCTGATCCCCGCCTCGCTCATGAGCTTTCCGGCGTCCCCGGCCCGGTTCGGCGAGGAGGCCGCCATCTGGATCTACATCCCCCTTGGCGGCACGCTCCGCTCCGAGCTCTGGCTGACGGACGGCACCCCGGAGGGGACCCGCAAGCACCTCGGCCTGCCGGAAGGAACGGAGATGTACGGGCTCACCGCCGCGGCCGGCAGGCTCTGGTTCTTCGACTCTGTAGGGAGTGGGGCGGCGGCGGGGCTGCAGCCGTGGGTCAGCGACGGCACCCCGGCCGGCACCCACTCCCTGACCGGAACGGTCGGCTACACTCCGGATCAGCTCTCCTTCGTCGAGGTCGGCGGCCGCGTCTACTTCCTCTTCGGCGAGATTGGAGGCCCGGTGGAGATCTGGAGCACGGATGGCACCGTGGCCGGTCCCGCGATCACGGAGGCCTCGGGAGCGATCGAGCCGGAGAAGCTGAGCGCGGCCGGCGGGCGCCTCTATTTCGCTGCGCGCAAAACGAGCGATCCCGAAAGCCGGCTCCGGCCCTGGGTCTCGGACGGCACCGATGGGAGCACCGAGCTGCTGGCGGACGTGACCGTCGGCGAGCCGGTCTTCGCGCCGCTGGACCGCTCCCCGTTCGTCGAATTCGAAGGCCGCGTCTGGTTCGCCGCGTCGGACCCGCAGCACGGAGACGAGCTCTGGTCCACGGACGGAACCTCCGAGGGAACCGCGCGGCTGCTCGACATCGCGCCCGGCCTGCTCGGCTCCTACCCCCGCACCTTGACGGTCTGGAACGGCCGGCTCTGGTTCCGGGCCCGCGACGCCCTGCACGGCATGGAGCTATGGACCAGCGACGGCACCGCGGAAGGCACCCATCTGGTCGACGACATCGCCCCCGGGCCCTCCTGGTCGTCGCCCGGGGCCTTCACCTGGGAGGCGCCCGCGGCTCTGACCGGCACGGAAACCGGCCTCTACTTCCCGGCCAACGACGGCGAGCACGGCCGGGAGCTTTGGATGGTGCCGCCTACTGAGCCGTAGGGTCGAAAAGGGCGCCGGCCGAAGCTGCGGAAAGGCCCAGCTCGTAGCTCAGCTCCTGGAGAGGAAGGGCTTCTTCCGTCGTATCTGAAGCCTTGAGGGGCCGCAGGGTTCCCAGGAAATGAGCCAGGTCCGCAGCCGCAACGCAGGACGGGGCGCTGCGGCAGAGAAGAGCGAGGTGCAGGCTGCCCTGCCGGGTGGCGGCGCTCCCGAACACCAGGACCGCCGGAACCGCCTGCCTTTGCTCGGTCAATCCCTCTTCCGAGGCCACTCCCGCCCGCAGCCACTCCAGGCGCGGGTGTTGCTCCACCAGGGCCTCCACGGGCTGCTTGAGCCGGGCGGGCAGCAGGCCCGGCTCTCCCCAGCTCCCCCGCGACTCGGCCAGGCGTAGAAAGACCCCTTCCGCATTAGCGCCCTGCCAGCGCCAGCCCGAGAAACCTTCCGCCGCCGAGGCGAAGCCGATCCCCCGGCCTCCGGTACGGGTCATGGCAGCAGCCACTGCTTCCCGGTCCAGATTGAGCCCCGGAGGCAGGGAGGGCCAGGCTTGAAAACGCCGGACGAGCTCCGGGTCCACGGTGACGAGAAAGCGGCGCAGCTCCTGGCTCGGGGCGTAGTCCCCGAGGGGCGAGAACGCCTCGGCCCAGACCAGGGCGTCGAGGCTCCCGTCGGGGCCAGGGCGGGAGAGAACAGTGAGCCCCGGTCCGGCGTAACGGCTCCAGCCTTCCAGGGACAGGGAGGCTGCCAGCACCCCCGCCAGGGGAACGGCCCGCTCCCCCGCCGCGGGCGCCGGCACGGCCTCGGCCAGCTCCGGGAAGAGCATCGCCGGATCGAGGATCGGTTCCATTCGGGGCGGCTCGCCGCATCCGGCGAGCAGGAGGGCGATCAAAAACAGCCTTCTCATGCGCGGTCCTCCAGTTCGGCCGTGTCCTTGCGCTCGACTCCGGAGCCCTCGGCTGGCAGGCCCAGCGGGGCCACTGTCAGAGGGAGGAAGGCCCAGGTCCGCGGCTGGGCCACGGGGGCGCGGCCCAAGGGGGAGTAGACGGTGGACTCGACCGGCACGTAGATCCGGACCCCGGCCCCAGGTTCCATCGACTCCGGCATCTCGGCCCAGAAACGGGGCGGCCCCGGCAGACCCGCGAGGCCGCACCAGTCCAGGAGTGATTGAGAGACCTCCCCTGCTCCACTCCAGGAATCGGGTGCTGCGACACCCGCCATGGCATGCCCTTCAGGAAAGGAGACGAAGAGCCCGGCATCCACGCCGCAGCTCCGCGCCAGAAGTGCCAGCAGGAGGCTCTTCGAATCGCAGTCGCCGAGGCGGTACAGCAGGGTGCTCACCGGCGGACGCAACCCGTCGCGCAGGGCGCTGGGAATCGAGTAGGGGATGCCCTGGACGAACCCGGCCAGGTACTTGAGCAGGGCCAGCCGGCCTGCCACCTCCCCCGGATCGGCGCCGCTGGCCCGCTTCAATGTATCCGCCAGCACGCTCAGGACGTCTTCGGAATGGGCGGCAATGGCCTCGGCCAGCGGGTGATAGTCGGCGATGGCTGCTGCCTGGAGCCCGTCCTCGGCGATCACGGCCTTGCCGTCCTTCTCCAGGAGCACGGCCCGCGGGGCGCCCCAGACCGTGCCGTCGGCCAGCCGCCGCTCCGGCAGGGCGAGGACGGCGGCGTGCAGCGCCCGGTACGCCTCCAGGAACGGTCCGTGGTTGGCGAAGTCCCGGGATACAGCGACGAGGGGGCGGTCGAAGGCCACGTCCAGCATGGCTTCTCCGCCGCCGGGAACGCGCCAGCGGTGCTTGGCCCAGACCAGGTCGCTCACCGCGCCGTCCACGCTGAACCAGCAGCGGCCCAGGTCGATGGCATCCCCCTCCCCCGGCTGGAAGGCGCCTTCGGGCTGGCCGGACGCGCCCGGTACGCCCTCGGCCCGCCCTTCGGGCCGAAGCCGGCTGTCGAGCCAGATCAGGGCCTGCCGGCGCAGGTCGGCATGGCGCTCCAGCGCCGCCTTGGGATCGGTGCTCTCCTCTGCTCCCTCCGCCAGCTCGGCGGAGTCGCCCCAGTGATCGTGGAGGGCCAGGAGGCGCGAGGGGTCCAGGACCCGCTCCAGCAGCAGCCGGCAGAGGCGCAGGAGCGGCTCCACGCCATCCCGCAGAAGGGACCGGGCCGTGCCGCTTCCGCCCTCGTCGAGGTCGAACACGAGGAAGCCCTCCCCGGGCCGGAGGGCCACCTCCAGGCTCTCCGATGCTCCCCGCACCATGGAAGGGAGGAGGACCCGAAAAGCCGCCGCGATGAGGCGAGCCGCCCCGAAGGTCAGCTCGGGCGCCTCTCCCGGCTCCGGATCGGGCTCGATCCACAGGGCCACGGTGCGGAGGGGCGCGGCGCCGGTCTCCCTCCGCACCAGCCGCTGCCGCACCTCGCCGTAGACCGGGCCGACCCGGAGGGTGGCCAGGTGAACGGGCCGGACCTCCACCGGCAGCACACCCACCCGAATGGCGTACCGGCCGAAGACCAACGGCTCCGGCGGCATGGTATCGAGATCCGGAGAAGCCACATCGAACCGGCTCTCCACCCGCCGCCGGGGAGAGGACACGTCGTCGGTGAGGATCGGCTCCACCAGCACGTCGCCCGCCTCCAGTGCGCTCCCCTCCCCGCCATCGATCAGGGCGCGGCCCACCACGAGGAAGGAGCCCCGGGCGTCGGTGAAGATCCGGCCGGGGTAGTAGAGGAACGCCGAGGCGGAGGAGTCCACCCGGGCCAGGGGCACGGCCGGCTTCGTCCGGTCGCGTACGGCCACGGAGCGGGGGGAGACCAGCTCGACCTCCGCCACCGGCGTGGGGAGGATCGGGAGCATGGCCAGGTCGCCCAGCCGCGGCGCGGTGGCTCGGGCCAGGGCGCGCACGTACACCTTGCGCACGTACTCGTAGGCGTCCGGATGGACATCCACCCGGGACTCGGTCAGGAGCAGGCCACCCCGGGCGAGCTGGCGCAGGACCGGCGCCGAGGCGTGGCCGAAGACGTCCACCACCTCGGCCACTTCCATCCAGTGCTGCACCAGGTCGGCGGCCAGGTGAGAGCGCACCACGCGGCCGGAGGGGGGGCGCAGGGCAGGCTCCGGCAGGCGCTCCAGGATCTCGGCCAGGCCGAAGCGGCGGTCGAGCTGCGTGAAGGCCATCTCCTCGTCGGCATCGGCCAGGGTGACGAAGGCAACGAGCTCGCCCGCGGCGTCCCCTCGCGGAGCGCTCCCCTCCCCTCCCCGGCCGCGACGGAAGCGTGACCCGGCGCGGCGCAGCCGGCGGCGCTCCCGCCGCATGTCGCTCCAGCGCCCCTCCAGGAAGATCACGCAGGCATCCTCGGGGGAGTCGACACACCACCGGGGCTCGTCCTTGAGGAGCAGGGGGCGCCGGCCCAGATGCCGCCGGAGGTCGCCGCAAGGGCGGTACATCCAGGGCACGGACAGGCGCTCGCACACGTCCACCAGGGCGGCGGCCGAGAGAAGCTCGCCGGTAGCGGTCCGGAAATCGCGGAGGCGATGGAAGACCTGGAGGTTCCCTGCCGGCTTCGCCTGGGCCTCCTCCGGCCGCGCCGCCACACCGCGGGCCGCTCCCTCCGCGGCCTCCCGCTCCTCCATCTCCTCGCCGCCGCCGGTGAAGTCCCGGGTCACGGCGTCCACGCCACAGAGGGTCCGCGCCCAGGCCGGTAGGTCGTGGAGGCTGTCCGCGCCGAGCACCAGCATCAGCGGAGCCCCCTTCTCCCCCAGGTCGCCGACGCCCTGGATCTGGCGCAGGCGCGCCGCCAGACGGCGGAAGGCGAGTTGGGCGTGGACCTCCACCGGGCCGCAGTAGGACTCGACGTCGTCCACCACGATCAGCCCCAGGGTGCGCAGAAAGGGCGCGATCCCATCGGCGTCCCCCAGGAGCTGCACGACGAGCCGCTGGAGGCTGCACACCACCACGTCGGGCACGATCCCACGGGCGAGGTCATTTATCAGGTCGCCTCCCGCCTGTCGCACCCGCAGGTTCCAGCGCACGGATGAGGGCTCCAGGGCTTCCCGGATCCGGCGGTAGAGCCGTTCCTCGTGGGCCGCGTCCCGCGCGATCATCAGGGCGCTCCGGGTGTGGACCAGCACGTGGTTGGCCGCCGCGAGCAGAGCCAGGGTGGTCTTTCCCGCGGACTCGGGGGCAACCACGATCTGGTTGCGGTGGCGCAGGCGGCTGCGGTCCTGGAGGACTTCGCCAGCCAGGCCGGTCAGCTCCAGAGTGTCCTGGGAGACCGGCGGCTCCACGTGGACGAACGACTGAAGCGAGAGGTCGGTGAGGACCAGGCGCTGCATCGCCGTCAGCCGTCCGGAAGGTAGGAGGTCCAGGACCAGGGGCGAGACGACGCCGCCCATCTCCGCCGGAAGCTGGGTGAGCTGCAGGGGCTCCACCGGCCGGGCGGGTTGGACCTGGAGCGGCTCGGCCACCTGGAGGCGCTCCTTGAGATACACCAGGACGTCGCTCCAGCCGTTCGCCTGCGTCTCCTCCGTCTCCGGCTCCGTCTTCTCCTGGACGGGCAGGCGCTCCAGGCCGCGGAGGAGGAGGTGGATCGCCCAGAAGAGGAGGAGCACGAAGGCCACGGCTGCCTCGGAGGGCCGGACCCGGAAGGGGTAGCCGTCCAGGGAGAGCCAGGCCCAGGCCAGTAGGGCCGCTCCGGCAGCCACCACCCACCCTGCCCAGCCGGTGCAGGAGGCGTCCGGCCGCGCCAGGGACGGCGCCCCGGCCCGGCTTCGCCAGAACAGAAGGGTGTCCTGGTCGTCCCGCTCTTCGACCAGGTTGCGCCCCAGGGAGCTCTGCAGGACGAGGCGCGCCGCCCGCGCCATCCACCATCCCAGGAGGGTCCAGAGGATCACAGCCAGGAGCCCGGCGGCCCAGGGGGAGTAGCGGTCGAGCGGAAGGAAGAGCCCCAGCTCGGGCCTGTGCCCCAGGAACAGGATCTGCCAGGCCGGCGCGCCGTCCGGCAGCCCCATCCTCGCCCGCAGCAGGACTGCTCCTAGACGAGACAGGAGATAGAGAGCGACCGTGGCGATGCCGCCCAGGAGGAAGGTCGGGCCCAGGGAGGCGACGAGCAGCGGTTCTTCCCGCCTGGGTTCCTGCGCCCGGGCCTCCACGGTCCCCTTCTTCCTCCATCCCCCGAGGTGGACAGCCAGCCAGCGGACACCGCGGATCAGCAGCCCGAACGGCAGCCACAGCAGGCCCGGAAGGGAGTGAGCCAGCTCGAGCCGCCACCAGGTCAGGCGTGCCTTGGGGTCGGCCGTGAGCGCCCGCACCAGACTGCTCTGAAGGAGCCATGCCCCGGCCAGAACCGCCGCGGCGACGAGCCCTGTCAAGCCCAGCGACTTCAGGGCGTTCAGCCTCCCGAGGGCGTCCAGGAGGTTGGCCATGGCCCGCCAGACGCCGAGGTCACTCATGGCCGGTCTCCAGCAGCGAGCGCAGCCGCTCGCCCAGCTCGCGGTGGCCGCTCAAATGGTTGATGATCGCCGGGGTGCCGTGCTCCTCCTCCTGGGCCAGGGGGAAGGTACGGTCGTCCGGCATGTGCACGCGGTCGTGGAACGACTCGAACCGCCGCAGGTTGCGCACGCTGTGGGCGCGGATGCCCTGCACCAGGGAGAGCATGTAGGCGGCGTTCGGCCGCACCTGGGCCTCGGTCACCTGCAGGGTCTCGGTCGTGGGCGGGGCTCCTTCGCGCCGGCGGGCAGTTTCGAAGATGGGGGCCAGGCCCGGCGCGAGCACCAGGGAGGCGCACGCCGGGATCGAGATGCCGTCGGGGTCGAGCCCCTCGTAGCCGACGAACTTGGCGCCGAAACCCATGTTCGGGTAGGCCCTGGACACGAAGCGGCAGAGCCGCTCCCCCGCCTCCTCGGCGAACAGGGCCTGCTCGCCCACCGGGGTGCTCACCACGGAGTCGAAACGGGAGCGGCAGAAGCGGAGGATCCGCTCGCGGTCGGCCAGGCAGGCGGAGCGGCGCCAGTCGCCGAAGCCGCCACTCTCCCTGATGAGCTCCGGCGCCACCTCGCCCACTCCCTCCTCGCCGCCGATCCGGTCGCGGAACAGCTCTTCCAGGCGGTCGGGGCCGATGAGACGGTCGGTGGACTCTCCGGCCTGAGTGGCGAACAGATTGCGCAGGTCGTCCCGGCCGGCCGCGGGGCGCACCCCCAGATCCTCGGCGTTCTGGTTCAGGGCGTGGGCCTGCACCTCCAGGCTCCTCGCCAGGCGGTGGGCCATGCCCTCGTCGGCGACGGCCCGCTCATAGACCTTCAGGGAGTATCCCCGCGTGGCCAGAGCCGCCGTCAGCTCCAGCCGCGACTCGAAGAAAGTGCGGACCGAGGCGCGGTCCTCCTTTTCGGGAGGCTCCCCCCGGCCATGGAAGAGGAGGCGTACCTCCCGGGCCAGGGAGGCGATGGCCTCGCGCACGGCCTCCACCGAGCGGTCCAGGTGGCGGTAGAGCAGAAACGCCGCCAATCCCCACAGGGCGCCACCCCCGATGAGGCCGCCGAACCGCCCCAGGATCCAGCCGGGCCAGGTATCGGCGCCCGCGAGGTAGGCGATCGCCTGGGCCAGCGGCGCTCCCAGGGGCCAGGCCAGGAAGGCAGCCAGGAGCAATCCGAGCTTCATGGGCGGGAGGTCGGGCTTGCGCACCGCGGCGGCGGCCACGGCGGCGCGGGCGGAGCGCACCGCCCCCATCTCCGGAATGCGATGCCGGCGGCAGAGATCCTCGCACCGCCGCCGCTCCACTTCCCTCTTCTGCAGCTCACCCCCGGTCGCGGAGCGCAGGAGCTGGAAACCCGCCAGGGCGGCCTGGAGCCCTCCCCTCCCGGCCTGTTCCTGGATGAGCTGGTCACCGTGCTCCTGGACGAGGGCCATGGCCTCCGGGAGCCGGGTCGAGGTCTCCCGCCGCAGCCCGTCCACCAGGTCGTCCATCCGCCCGCGGCCCCGGGTCAGCTCCCCCCAGCGCTCCACGATGCGCCCCACGAGCCGGCGTTCCATCCCGCCGTCGAAGGCGGCCTGGAGCTGGCGGGGCGACGTGCCTCTCTCCACCGTGGCGCGGGCCAGGACCTCCTGCTCCATCTGCCCGGCGGCCTCGCCGGTGAGGAGCGCCAGCTCGGTCCTCCCTCCTTCCACGAGCTTCGCCTCCTTCGGCGGTTCGAAGCCCTCCAGGCTCGGCTCCTCGGGGGTGCGCGCGGTGCCGAGGCGCACCCAGGCCAGGCAGGAGCGGGCCAGGCGGTTGGCCAGGTACTCCCGGCTGCGCTCGGCCGGGAAATCGATCTCCAGGCAGGAGAAGGAGGAGAAGAGATCGTCGCCCGCGGGACCGGCGGCAGTGCGGCTCAGCCACGGGTCGCGGCCGATCTCGTTGCGCATCTGGAACGAGAGGAAGTCCCGGGTCTGGCGCACGGCCTCCGCCAGGCTGAGCACGGCATTGTCCGTCACCCGGCCGTTGACGAAGATCTGCGAGACCCGGCGGCGGCTGGCGGGGAGGACCGACTCCACCCAGCGCCGGATGCCGTGCACGGCGTCGATCACGGCCGCCTCCTCGCAGCGGTTCTCCTCCGGGGTCGCGCCGCCGTAGGGATCGGCCGGGTGAGGCATCCAGAGGATGGGCGTCACCGTGAGGCAGCGGTCGATCCCCTCGCGGTAGAACTCGAAGATCGGGCTGAAGGCGCGCAGCAGCTCGGCATGGACCTCGCGCAGCACCTGGCGGAAGCTGGCCCGGGTGAAGGGTTCCCCCATGTCGCCTACCACGTAGACGGTCATGCGCGGCGGCCGGCGGGTGGGACGGTCGCGGTACTGACCCAGGAAGGAGAAGTCGTAGACCCGCCGGGTCTCCTCGTTGAGGACCCGGCGCAGCTCCAGGAGGCCCGGGGAGCGGCTGTCGTCGCGGTCGGAGCGCACCTCGTCGCCGTCGCCCGGGCAGAGGCTCACGGTCCGCACCAGGGGCACGGCCTCTTGCCGGGTCTCCTCGGGCGACGCCAGCCCGAGCTCGGCCAGGCGCTCCAGCAAGGCATCCTCCCTGCGCTCGCCATCGGTGGGGTCGAGGAAGAGACTCGAGAGGAACGGTCCGGGTTCCGCGGGCAGGCACCCCGCGGCCCGCTCGGCGGGGATCGGGCAGAGAGGGGAGGCGCGGGACACCAGGGGCGACACGAGCAGCTCTCCCAGCAGCTCCAGCGACTGCCGCAGCGCGGAGTCGAGCTGCTCCTGGCGCAGGCGGTGCTGGGAGCTCGGGTCCAGCTCCTCGACCCGGTCCCGCTGGAGGTCCACCCAGAGGCGGAGCAGGCCCCGGTCCAGGTGGCGGGCCAGGAGGCGGAGACGGGACCGGAGGAGGTCCGCGATGTGCCCGGTCTGGCGGGTGGCGTCGTGGTCGAAGAGACCGAAGCGGAAGTCGGTGGCGGGGACCCGTTCGAACCGTATGGCGCCATCCGACTCGCTGGCCCACCCCGTGGTCTCCCAGTCCACCTCCAGGAAGCGGAGGGGATCGAAGGGGGTGGCCGGGTCTTCCGGCAGGGCGACGAAGGGCGCCGGGATGGCGAGCTCCATCCCGCTCTCCTCTCCGGCGCTCCGCTCCTCCATCTCTTCCCATCTCGCCCAGCCCGGCAGAGGCTCGGGGGCCAGGTCCCGCAGCTCCGGGTTGCGGTGCCGCCGCAGCTCTTCGACGGAGAGGAGGATCCGCCGGTCCGCCTCTCTCTCCTCGCCCTCCTCGCCGGTATCCGCCTTCTTCACCCAGGGCCACGGGGAGGGGTCCCGCCCCTGCGCCAGGGCGTAACAGCGGCTGATGACCGCCAGGAGCACCCGCGGGCTGTGCCCCTGGCGGACGCGGTTTACGATCGGGGCGATGAACAGGTCGAGCTCGTTGTGGCGCTCGGCCAGGCGCTGCAGGCGCTCGACGGCCGCGATGGGATCGGGGCTCAGGCTCCACCAATCGAAGAACCGGCGGCGGCGAACGCGCTTGCTGGCGGACTCCAGTTTTCCATCGCCGGCCGTCTCCACCACGCCGGCGTCCCGGGGCACGGCGACCTGGTAGACGCCGTCGCGGTAGCGGATGAGCCCCAGGGTGCGGAGGATCACCAGGTCCAGGGTCAGGGACGGGAGATCGCCCTCCCCCATGGCTCGGGCCAGGGCCATGGCCTTGGCTTCCGGGCGGCGCCACTCCTCCTCCCGGGACCCGGCGCCGGGGCGGACCCAGACCAGGCGCAGGTTGCGCAGGGACGGATCCGACTCGCCGCCGGAGAGCCGGAGCCCGGCCCAGTCATCGGCCAGGCGCTCCAGGGTGGCGAGCCCGAAGCGCCCCAGGCCGAGGACCAGGGTGGGAGAGGGGAAGATCCGCGGTATTTCAGAGTGGGGCAAGGCTCAATCCTTGCCGTAGAAGAGCGCCTCGAGCTTCCGGATCTCCTCCTTGACATCGGGGAGCGGCTCGAACAGCTCCTTGAAGCTCGGCGACACCGCCCTGCCGAGCCCGAGGTCGGGGCTCTCCATCTGCCGCCACTGCTCGGCGAAGGCGCGCAGGATGGCTACGCTGTGAGAGAGGTTGGCCCGGGCCATCTCCCGGGTCAGCCCGGCCAGGACCGCGCCGGCGTCTGCCCCGAGGCTCTTCTGCTCGATCTCCTTGTTGCGGAGGCGCTCCAGCAGATCGGCCAGCGACTCGTGGAGGCGTCCGTAGGAATCCTCGTAGTCCCGCAGCCGCTTCAGCTCCTCGTCGCTGGGATTGGAACCGTAGAGGGTGCGCAGCTCCTCGGCGTTGCGCCGCCACTGCACCGGCAGCACGACGACGCTGGCCAGCGCGCGGGGGGACAGGCCGTCGCGCACGGCCTGGAGCATCTGCTGGTAGGAGTGGTACTTCACCTTCTCCGCCTCCAGCACATCCGGCAGCCGCTCGATGGACTCCGCCATGTTGACGCCCAGAAGCGCGAGCCCGGCCTCCGCCCCGGAGGCCAGGCCGGCGCCGTTGCCCCCGCCGTTCCCGTCCGCATGCTCGCCATGCGACGGGTCGCAAAGCCAGTACTGGC
This sequence comes from Thermoanaerobaculia bacterium, assembly GCA_035536935.1. GTDB lineage: Bacteria > Acidobacteriota > Thermoanaerobaculia > Multivoradales > UBA5704 > DATMER01. The sequence continues at coordinate 42,797 of DATLNC010000001.1, read as the reverse complement.
TGTCCCGGCGCACGATGTAGCCATGGCCCGGCCGTTCCGGGTTGGGCGTGGTGAGCAGGGCGGCGAAGTTGATGATCTGGTTGCGCACCAGCTTCTGGCGGTGCTTCTCCTGGGCGCTCAGCGGGTCGAGGTCGGGCAGCGCCTCCTCCCAGTTGCGGTCGATGTGCAGCGCCTTGGAGCGCTTGGCCAGCCCCTTGAAGCGCTCGTAGGCGTTCCTCATCGCGCCCATGCGCCCGAACACGTACAGCGGGACGTTTAGGATGGCGCGGTAGAAGATGATCTCCTTGGGGCTGTGCCAGCCGTCCGTGACCCAGTGGAGCCGGGGCAGGTCGGCGCCCCGGATGGCCTCCTCGATGCGGGTGCCCCGGAACACATCGCCGATGGCGGCCAGGAACACCTCGTCCGGCCGCACGCCCCCCTGCTGGTCGCGGGAGTCGTCGTAGAGGCATAGGAGGGAGGCCTTCTCCTTGACCACCCGGCGGATCTTGTCCCGCAGATAGTCCCGGTGCAGGGAGTCGGAGAGGTCCACTTTCATCTCGACCGGCAGGTTGCGGTACTCGTGGACGATCCGCCGGATGGCCTTGTGCCCGTCCTTGGCGATCTCCGGCACGTTGCTGCGGTAGAGGGCGCGGTAGACCACCTCCAGCTCCAGGGCCTGCACCAGGGTCAGGCCGTCGCGGCGCTGGCGGTCCGCGGAGTGAGGGTCGCCGGCGATGTGGGTCTGGATCTCCTCCTTGGCGTAGTTGTCGAGCGCGGTGAAGATCTGTTCCAGGGTTGAGGACGTGGCTCCGCCGCGGGTCAGGCTGAGCTGGGTCACCGCGTCGCTCAACACCTGCTGGACCCGGGGGCTCGAGAGGGACAGCTCCGGCAGGTCGGCCACCCGGTCCTCGTAGTAGAAGTCCCACATGCGGCGGCCGTCCTCCAGTTGGAGGGCCTCGGCGTCGAGGACATACTGGTTGGTGGAGGAGTCGCCCTCCTTGCGCAGACGCTCGAGGCGGTGCAGGTGCTCCCGCTCCAGGGCGTCGAAGCCGTGGTCCAGGGTGCGCTGGGTATCCACGAAGCTCTTGAGGTTGCGGTCCAGCTCTCCCAGCTTCTCGAAGAAGTAACGCTTCAGGCTCTCCAGGGCCCGGTCGACCGCCTGCCGTTCCAGGTCCTCGATGATGGCGGGCTGGTCCCCCTTGCCGATGGTCTTGGTCTCCTTGGCGCCCTCGTAGCCCGAGATCTGGAAGTCCTCGGAAGGCGAGAAAGCGGGAGTCCTGGGCATCTGCTCCCGCAGGCAGAGCACTGCATAGCGCTTGGCCGCCAGGTCCACCGAACCCGCCTCCTCGGTGAGGAAGCGGAGGTCCACCAGGCCGTCCAGGCCGGGGTACTGGATGCGCCCGTCCTTGTAGCCCCGGTTGAGGATCCTCATCCCCTCCCGGCGGAAGTCCTCCATCCAGCCGGCCGCCCGGTTCCTGAAGTCCATGGGCCGCAGGCCGTCCCCCGGAGACATGCGGTTCTCCTCGGCGTAGGAGCGGATGGCCGCCTCCGCGGCGGTGAGCAGACCGATGGGCTCGCCAGGGCGCGCCCCGGCGATGGCCGGCAGGACCAGGGCGGCGATGGAGTGCTCCATCCCCTTGTCCTCCAGCAGGTCCCGATCCCGCTTCACCTCCGCCTCCTTGAGCTCCACTCCACCCTGGGCGGCGGGGCGCTCGCCCAGGCGGTGGCCATGCCGGAAGAGGGCGAGGAAGCGCTGCTCCACCCCCTCCTCGGCCTCGCAGGCGCCCAGCAGGCGGACCCTCTTCTGGAACAGCCGGTCCAGGAGCCGGTCCTTCTCCTTGGGGCGCTTCACGAATTCCGAGACGTGCACCGGCCGGGCGTCCTTGTCGTCGCTGAGAGTGACCTCGTAGAACGGCTCCGGAGCGGTGCGCAGCCGGGAGTAGATCGGGTCGCCGGGGATCGCCCCCAGGAAGCTGGCCCGCATCAGGCTCAGAGCGGCGGCCTGGGAGCAGTAATCCACCAGCCCGGCCACAGGCACCAGGAGCACGGCCGCGCCAAAGGAGCCGTAGAAGGTGGAGAACCCCTGGATGCCCTTGGGCTCGAAGTCGTGGGGAACCAGGAAACGCTGGTGCTGGGTGTAGTTGTCGTAGTCGCCGGCCTGGGCGCCGAACAGCGGTGAAAAGAACTGGAGATAGAGGCCGTCGGCCGCCGCGTCGACCGGCTCGGCCACGCTGAAGGACTCCGGCTTGTCGATGACGTAGAGGAACTCGAAGGGGCGCTCCCTCACCATCCGCTTGGACTCATCCGAAGGGTCATAGTGGAAGGCGAGGCCCTCGTCGGGGTAGAAGCGCGACTCGGGAGCCCCCAGCTTCATGAGGTGCTCCATTTCCTTCAGGGCGGCGTAGCCGTTGGCGAAGGTGCCGTCCCGGTTGGCTCCGGTCTTCTCGTCGAAGACCGAGGGCAGGACCGCGACGCCGACCATCCAGGGCTTGCCGACCTCCCGCGCGTGGTCGCGGAGCATGTAGGTGATGGGCAGATGGCAGCCGGAGCCGGTGCCGCCAGCCACGGAGAAGCAGACCACGATGCGGATCTCGGCGGAATCCAGGCGCCGGTGGCCGTGCTGGTGCGACTTGAGCTCCTCCAGCAGGCCGTGGAAGCGGGCCACCAAGCCCTTGTGCTTCATCTGGTAGAAGAGGCCCAGGCGGGACTCCAGGCGGATCTGCCCGGCACCCGCCGTGTCGCCGGTGCGGAAGCGGTAGTTGGGGGGGACCCACTGGGTGAAGTAGGGGTCCGCCTCCAGGAACAGCTTGCCCGAGGCCAGGTTGGCGTACTCCTCCTTCTCGAAGTCGGAGAGGAGAAAGGTTTCGTCGGCGACCTCCCGATAGCTCTCCAGGTCGTTGACGTTGGTGTCCACGAGGGCGAATTTCACCAAGCTGCGGTAGCGCTCCTCGAAGTCCTGCCGCGACCGCAGGTGGCGGGCGATGCGCGCCACCATGCGGCAGCCGCAGCCGCCCAGCCCGACGAACAGCATCGGCGAAACGGCGCTCGGTTTCGTGAGCAGCTCGCCGACCACCAGCTTGCGATGCCTTTCAGACATGACTTTGCCTCCGGTTCTTCATTTCGGTTCAGCCCACCTGCCAGCCCGCCGCCCGCCCTTCTTCGTGGGACTCCCATTCTTCGGGATGACGCAGGAGCTTGTGGCCGCGGAGTCGGACGGCGCTCCGCCGGGTCGGATCGGGATCCTGTGCCGGTGCCGCTCCGTCCAGCGACATCCGGCCGATGCGTCCTTCCTTCTCGGGCACGCAGACGAAGCTCACGCTGCCCTCGGCCACCGCGAACAGCCGCCCGGCGAAGGCCGCGGGATCGCGGCCGATCGCCTCCTGGATTCCGCGCCGGGGGATCAGCACCGCCGCCGATTTGGCGACATCCTTCTGGGGCTGGAGGATCAGCTCCAGGGTCTCGCGGTAGGCGCGTCCGGGGAGGCCGAAAGCCAGGGGGTTGGCCCGCAGCCATGTCCAGATCCGCTGGTGCCAGGGGAGCGATCCCTGCACCAGCTCCAGCACCCGGGCCTTGTGGTCCTTGATGGGCGCGGTGCCGCCGTGGGCGGTCCAGGCCAGAGGCACCAGCTTCTCGGCCACTCGCACCGGCTTGAGCCAGCGGGTGTTGCGGAACATGTTGACGACGTAGAGGATCGCGAGGAGGAGTAGCAGCAGAAGCAGGCTCCGGACGATCCAGTAGCCCCAGCACGCCCAGACCCCCGCGCTCTCCACCGCGACGCGCACCGGGACGACCAGGGGCTCCGGCAGCTCCATCCCGGGGGCGTAGCCTTCACGATCGGCGGGCCGCAGTTCCAGGGTGGCAGGGTAGGAGCCGCCGGCGCAGCAGGGGCTTGCCTCGGCCCGCAAGCGCAGGCTGTCCCCCTGGAGGGTGAATGGCTTGCCGATGGGCGCGCCGCCGAGGACGAGACCAAGATGCCTCTCCGGCCATGTCTCCAGGGCTGTCCCTGCCAGGGAGGCGGTCAGGCGCAGGTCCTTCTGGCGGTTTCCCGGGAGGGGCAGCGCTGCCTCGGCGTGCTTGCCGCCTTTCGCCTTCAGCTCGATCGCCGCGGGGACCTGGATCCGGTGGTCCACCATGAACGAGATGGGGATCTCCCGGGGAGAGAGCCCCTCGAAGCTCAGCACCAGCCGTGTGGGATAGACCTGCTGGAAGGTCCGCGGCGCGCAGTAGGGGGCCACCCGAAGAGTCGCGGTGTGCTCGCTGCCGGCGGTCACCTTCACGGGCTTGCCCTCGGGCTCGCCGTCCAGCTCCACTGTGACGCAGGAGGGGATGTCCTTGCGGTCCCTGAGCCCCAAGCGCAAGGGCGTTTCCGGGAAGACGCCCTGGAGCCTCAGCTTGCGTACTGCCTCCTCTCCCGGCCGGAGCCGGCCGAAGTCGGGGCTATCCAGAGAGGCCTGGACGTCGACCGAGGAGACCTGGAGCGGCATGCTCCGCCCCCGAAGCTCCGCCTGCTGCCCGCCCGACAAGTTGAGGCGCACCACGGGCTGCAGCACCATGTCGCCTTTCTCCAGGTTGTTCCGCTGCAGCCGAAAGCGAGCTTTTTCCCCCACCGGCACCATGGGAACGATGCTCGCGGGCTGGGACGGCTGGTCGGCGCGGCCCAGGCGGACGAACGCCTCGAGGTCTCTGCCCGTGAGCCCCGCATCCACGGTGACCCCGGCCTCGTTCACCAGGTCCGCCTCCAGGCAGACCGAGGCGCCGGTCTCCACGCCCCGGCCCGCCACCAGCTTTCCCGGCGACCCGCACTCCCCCTCCTTCGCGGTCATCTTCAGGAAGAGCCGGTACTCCGGCACGGCTACAGCCTTCCAGCCGTTTCCGGCGCCGGTGACCCGTACGGTCATGGGAGAGGTCTCGGGCCGGTAGTCCATGGCTACGAACCGGAAGGGTTGGCCGGGATGGTCCTGGATTCCGGCCACTGGTGGCGCGCCGCCCGGATAGCGGTGAACTCCGGGCCGACCACCGGCCTTGGGAGACTGCCCCTGGAGATCGTGGACGGAGAGACCCAGGTCCGGGCTCTCCCCCTGGGCCACGGCCAGGAGCCGCACCCGCCGGGCGCCCCGATGGGCAGCGATCTCCGGATTGGAGGGGCTCACGAGCTCGGCCTCGTAGCCCTGGGAACGGGACAGGGCAGCGGCGAAGCCGTGCAAGAGGGCCGTAGGGTCTCCGGCTGGCACCTCGATCACATCCCCGCCGGTGGCCTCCGCCAGCCGTGGAAGCTGGGGGGAGACGTCCCCGCCCCGGAACCGGAGTAGATAGAACTGGAGCAGACCCTCGTCCTGGGAACGGAGCCCGCCGAGGAACGCCTGTGGATCCGGGGTTTCCCGGTTCGCCGGAGTGCAGACGCCGTCGGTAAGGAAGAGGACCACCTGCGCCACGTTGGGACGGTGAGCCTGGTCCAGCAGCCGCCGGGTGGAAGCCAGGGCCGACCGGCAGGTGGTCTCCTTCCCGGCATATGCGGCGACCCCGCCAGCAAGCAGATCGTTCAGCGGCTTGCGTCCCCGCGACAGGGGCTGGATCGGTGGCGGCGACTCCCCGAGCGCCGCGCCATTCAGGCGGACGAGGGAGACCTCGTCCCGGTCGTCCAGCATGGCGAGGAGCGACTGCGCCGCGAAAACCGCCAGGCGGTTGGGATCGGTCTGGCGCATGCTCGCCGAGTCGTCGATGACGAGGACGAACTGGGCGGCCCGGGTATCCGCCGAGGAAGCCGCCGAGGAAGCGGAGGACTGGGCCAGGACTGGAGCCGCGGCGAGCAGGAGCAGCATGGTGGAGAGAGGAGTTCGGCGGAGGCCCACGGTTCCAGGAGACACGGGTCTCCCGGGGTTTGTTTAGGCGCAGCGGGAGATGCGCGACCCCGAAAGGCCTGCACCCGAGGCCGGGACGCTGCCGCCCGAGCGTCGATGGCTCGCTCCCGGCCTCCGGCGCGTGCCGCTCAGCCTCCGGCGGCTCTCTCCCGACCGTGGCCACGCTTTTCTCGACCGTGGGCTCGTGCCTCCCGACCCTCTGCCGCATCCGCCCGGGATCCAGCCGCTGCGGCACGGTCGCGGGCGGAGCCGCTCGCGCCTGTGCGGCTGCCGCCGGACCGCGTGGGCCACCCGCGCACGCTCGGGCGGCCGCGTTCCAGGCTTGAATTTTTGCGTCCCGGGCTCGCGCGAAAGCATACCGGGGGCGCGCGAAAGCGTCCCGGGCTCGCGCATCTCCCGCTCACGCGGGAGCGTCTCTCAGCCGCTCGCCGCCTGGATGTGCCGCACCGTGGGCGGCAGCCCCTCGTCCAGGGTGCGGGGGGTCCAGCCCAGCTCGGTGCGGGCGCGGGTGTCGTCGAAAGCCCAGTGGCGGGCCAGGTTGTCGAGCTGGTCCGGCGCGACCGGCGGCCGGCGCCCCCTCATCCTGTAGAGCGGACCCGCGAGAGTGATCGCGGCGCGGGCCACGCCGATCGGCAGGGTCAGCTTCGGCGGCTTCACCCCGCCCATGGCGCAGACGCGGTCCACCAGGCTGCGCAGCGTCGTGACGTCCCCGGTCAGGAGGTAGTCCCGGCCGACCGGGGCCTTGTCGATCACCCTCACCATGGCATCCACCACGTCGTCCAGGAAGATCCAGGAGGTCTTGCGGTCGGCTCCGACCACGGCGGGGAGGCGGCCCTTGAGGAGCTGGCGGAGGATGGAGTTCGCCCCCTCCTTCTTGCCCGGCGGGCCGTAGACCAGGCTGGGATAGACGGTGTTCACCCGCAATCCCTGCTTTACCCATTCCTGGATGGCCCTCTCCCCCGAGTGCTTCGTGGCGCTGTAGAGAGTGGGGAACGGCTCCCTTGGGGGGTAAGTCTCGTCGGCCGGGGTGCCGTCGTCCGGGCTGCCGCCGAAGTAGGCCATCGAGGAGACGGAGAGGAACCGGCCCGTCCCCAGCTTGTAGGCCAGCGAGGCCACGTTTTCGCTCCCCTGGATGTTGGTCTGGCGCATCCGCTCCGGCGGCCCGGTGAGGTCGAGGTCGGCGGCGGCATGGATGACCCAATCGGCGCCGGACATCCCTTCGCGCATGGAGGCGCGGTCCTGGAGATCGCCAGTGAAAGTGGCGACGCCGAGCTGCTTCAGAGGATCAATGTTGCTCGTAGCCCGGACGAGGGCGCGGACCTCATGCCCGGCTTCCACCAGCCTCCGCGCCAGGGCCCTGCCGATGTAGCCGGTGCCACCTGTCAGATAGATCCGCATGGCTGAGGATTCTAGCGGAGAGGGCGGGAATCCCGCGGTGGTCGTCCCGGTTTTAACAAAGTGAGAGGACGGACCACCGGGAGTTGGATCCGTCCCGGAGCCAAGCTCCGACAATCTCCTCCAAACTCCCTCTCCTCCCCCCGCGCCGTCTCCCTCCACAGCGCGGGGTTTTTTTGTGGCCTCCGGAGACATTGCGGAGACGTGCTCCGGTCCGCTAAGCTGAAGCGCTATGAAGGCCATCGAGACGGATGTCATCGTCCGCAACGGGAAGATCTGGATAGGGCATCCGCCGGAGGGCTTGCCGCCCGGCCGGCATCGGGCGATCGTGCTCGTCGATGAGGCTGCGATGTCCGCTACACAGGGCTCACTCGAGGACTTCCCCGTTCACGATTTCGGTCCGTGGCCAGAGAATCTCTCCCTGAGACGGGAAGACCTCTACGGCGACGACGGACGTTAAACCGGATCGACCATCATCCCGCCGCCAGGGGGATGATCCGAATGACCCCTGAGTAGCGGGCAAAGTCTCCCGGGTTGTTGGTTAGCAGCTGGCTGACTCCGTGTACCAGCATCGTGGCGACGATGTTGGCATCGTGGATCTGTTTGCCGCCCGTCTCCGTCTGTTCGATCAGCTCCAGCAGCTTCTCCGTCACCGCAGGCCCCTCGTTCGCCACCACGAAGCGGTTCTGGAAGTAGCGCACATCCTCCGCGAGCTCCCGAAGTGGTTTCGGGTTCGAGTAGATCTGCGCACGACTCAAGGTAGCCAGATACTCGCGCAGCACCTGTCGACTGATCCAAAGATCCTGCTTCAACTCGTAGCGCCTGCGGATCTCCTCGGCAGCCCTCTGGTGAAGGGGGGCTCTCAGTGATGCGGCATAGACAAGCACGTTGGTGTCGAGAAAACAGGCTGGAGGCTTGCCTACCTCGGTCTCTGCGCTCGTGTCTTCCATCCGCTACCCTCGCAGCAGCTGGCGCAGCACGTAGTGCAGGATGCCCCCGTGGCGGTAGTACTCGATCTCCTGGGGGGTATCGAGCCGCACCCGCGCCTTGAACCCGGTCACCTTGCCGTCGTCGGAAGTCGCCAGGACGGGCACTTCCCGGCCGCTCGCGAAGCCGTTCGCCACGCCCTCGGCCAAGCCGGTGATGTCAAAGGTCTCGCGGCCGGTCAGGCCCAGGCTGTCCACGCTCTGGCCGTCGAGGAACTCCAGCGGCATCACGCCCATGCCCACCAGGTTGCTGCGGTGGATGCGCTCGAAGCTCTCCGCGATCGCCGCGCGCACTCCGAGCAGCCGCGGACCCTTGGCCGCCCAGTCGCGCGACGAGCCCGTGCCGTACTCCTTGCCCGCCAGGATCACGGTCGGCACCCCCTCTGCCTGGTACTTCATGGCCGCGTCGTAGATCGGCAGCGGCTCGCCGTCGGGCAGGTGCAATGTAAAGCCGCCCTCGATCTCCGGCACCAGCCGGTTGCGCAGCCGGACGTTGGCAAAGGTGCCGCGCATCATGGCCTCGTGATTGCCCCGCCGCGCGCCGTAGGAGTTGAAGTCCTTGGGCGGCACGCCGTGCTCCTGCAGGTACTTGCCCGCCGGGCTCGACGCCTTGATCGAGCCCGCCGGCGAAATGTGATCGGTGGTGATGCTGTCCGCGAACAGCCCGAGCACCCGGGCGCCCTTGACGTCCTCCACCGGCGCCGGCTCGGCCGGCATGTCCGTGAAGTAGGGAGGCAGGCGGACGTAGGTGGACTCGGGGTCCCAGGCGTAGGTGGCCCCCTCCGGCACGTCGAGCCCGTTCCAGCGCTCGTCCCCGGCGTAGACGTCGGCGTACTCCTTCTGGAACATCTCGGCGCGCAGGCCGCGGAGGACCGTCTCGTCGACTTCCATGCGGGTCGGCCAGATGTCCCTGAGGAAGACCGGCTGGCCGTCCTTGCCCGTTCCGAGCGGCTCGTTCAGGAGGTCGATGTCGATCCGGCCGGCGAGGGCGTAGGCCACCACCAGCGGCGGCGAGGCCAGGTAGTTGGCCCGCACGTCGGCGTTGATCCGGCCTTCGAAGTTGCGGTTGCCCGAGAGGACCGCCACGGCGACGAGATCGCGCTCCTCGATGGCGTGCGAGATCTCCGTGGGCAGCGGACCGCTGTTGCCGATGCAGGTGGTGCAGCCGTAGCCCACCAGGTTGAACCCGAGCTGGTCGAGATAGGGGGTGAGCCCCGCCTCGTTGTAATACTCGGTCACCACCTTGGAGCCCGGCGCCAGGCTGGTCTTGACCCAAGGCTGGACGGAGAGGCCCTTCTCCACCGCCTTCCTGGCGAGCAGGCCCGCGGCCATCATCACCGACGGGTTCGAGGTGTTCGTGCAGCTCGTGATGGCCGCGATGACCACCGAGCCGTCCTGCAGGTGCTTCGCGGCGCTATCCGCCTCGGTGGTCGTCACCTCGGCCTCGGCCACGGCCGTGCCACCCCCCGTTCCGCCCGACATTTGCAGGCCGGGGGCGGTCTGCCGCGACAGTCCGGTGCGGCCTTTCGCCTTCATGGCCTCCAGCTCCGTGGCGAACGAGGGCTTGACCTCCGACAGGCGCACCCGGTCCTGCGGCCGGCGCGGGCCGGCGAGGCTCGGCTCGACCGTGCCCAGGTCGAGCTCCAGGGTGTCGGTGTAGACCGGCTCGGGCGTATCCGCCGTAAAGAAGAGACCCTGCTCCTTCATGTAGGCCTCGGCCAGGGCGATGCGCTCCGCCGGCCGGCCGGTGAACTTCATGTAGTCCAGGGAGACCTGGTCAACGGGGAAGATGCCGCAGGTGGCGCCGTACTCGGGCGCCATGTTGGCGATCGTGGCGCGGTCGGCCAAGGGAAGATTGGCGAGACCCGGGCCGAAGAACTCCACGAACTTGCCCACGACCCCCTTCTTGCGCAGCATCTCGGTCACGCGCAGCACCAGGTCGGTGGCGGTCGCACCCTCGGGCAGCGAGCCCGAGATGCGGAAGCCGACCACCTGCGGGATGAGCATCGACACCGGCTGGCCGAGCATGGCCGCCTCGGCTTCGATGCCGCCCACGCCCCAGCCGAGCACGCCCAGGCCGTTGACCATCGTCGTGTGGGAGTCGGTCCCCACCAGGGTGTCGGGATAGGCGTAGAGCTCGCCTTCGCCATCGCCAAACATTCCATCCATGACCACCCGGGCCAGGTACTCCAGGTTGACCTGGTGGACGATGCCCGTGTCCGGCGGCACGACCTTGAAGTTGTCGAAGGCGGTCTGGCCCCAGCGCAGGAAGGCGTAGCGCTCGCGGTTGCGCTCGAACTCCTTCTCGGCATTGATCAGGAAGGCCGCGGCGCTGCCGTACTCGTCCACCTGGACCGAGTGGTCGATGACCAGCTCGACCGGCTGGAGAGGGTTGATCTTCTTCGGATCGCCGCCCATGGCCGCCATGGCGTCGCGCATGGCCGCGAGGTCGACCACGGCGGGGACGCCGGTGAAGTCCTGCAGGAGGACGCGGGCCGGCATGAAGGCGATCTCGCGGGAGGGCGCGGCGTGCGGGTCCCAGGTGGCGAGCGCCTCGATGTCCTCGGCGCTGACGATCTCGCCATCCTCGCGGCGCAACAGGTTTTCGAGCAGGATGCGCAGGGCGTAGGGCAGCCGCTCGAGATGCCGGCCCTCCAGCGCCCCGAGGCGGGCGATCCGATATTCACGGCCTCCCACCTTCAGGGCCGTGCGACTTCCAAAACTGTCTTTCATGGTCCTCTCCTCACACTCGATCGCAACGATAACAGACCGAGCCGTATCCTCGCGATGCCCGCGATGCCGGGGTAAGATGAGGGCCATGACGGCGATCGCCTCCGATCTGACCACTCCTGTGCTCCTCCTCGCGATGCCGCAGGTCCTCGATCCGTTCTTCCACAAGAGCGTCGTGCTCCTCCTCCATCACGAGGACGAGGGGAGCTTCGGCTTCATCGTGAACCGGCCCACCGGCATCAAGCTCCAGGAGATCCTCGAGGGGATGGAGGTGAGCTGGCAGGGGGACATGGAGGACGTGGCCCATTTCGGCGGGCCGGTCCAGCCGCAGCTCGGGACCGTGCTGTTCTCCCCCGGACCCGTGGAGACCGAGGCGGCCTCGGAGGTCCTGCCCGGTATTTCCATCACGCAGCACATCGGCGACCTCGCGCGGCTCGCCGAGACTCCGCCCTCCGGCTTCCGGCTGTTTCTCGGCTATGCCGGCTGGGGCTCCGGACAGCTCATCCAGGAGATTTTGCGGAACGACTGGCTCACGGCGCCCGTGCGGTCCGACCTGATCTTCGCTTCCGATCCCGAGCAGGTCTGGGACGACGCCCTGCGGTCCGTGGGGGTCGATCCGTCGACCTTGCCCTCCTGGACCGTGCCGAGCGGCGAGGAGCCCACCAACTGACCGACCCCAACGTCCGCGGGGGCAAGTCGAAGACCGCCGCCCGGCGAAGAGCGCGGCGGGGCTCCGCGTCCCTGAAGACCGAGGAGCACCGCTCGGCCGGCGGCCTGATCGTGCACGGCGCGCAGATCCTCCTCATCTCGGTGATGGAGGGGAAGCGCTGGCAGCTCCCCAAGGGGCACATCGAGGAGGGAGAGACGCCCGAGCAGACCGCGGTCAGGGAGGTACGCGAGGAGACCGGGGTGACCGGCCGGGTGCTCTCCCCCCTGCCCGGCGTCGAGTACTGGTTCGTGGACCGCGGGCGCAAACGGGTTCACAAGACGGTCGACTACTTCCTCCTGGCTTACGTGAGCGGCGACCCCGCCGACTACGACCGCCGCGAAGTGTCCGGCGCCGAGTGGATGTCCTGGGACGAGGGGATCGCCCGCCTGACCTTCGAGAACGAACGCAAGGCGGTGCAGGCGGCCCGTGAGATCGCCGAGAGAGTGTAAGATCCCGCCGGAAACACGGAGGAATCCATGCTGCGCGCCCTGCTGCAGATCGTGCTCAACGGCGTCGCCCTGCTGATCGCCGCCCGGCTGGTGCCGGGGATCCATTACCAGGGGAGCCTCGTCTACCTGCTGATCGCCGGATTGGTGCTCGGCCTGATCAACCTGGTAGTCAAGCCGATCGTCAGCGCCCTCTCCTGCCCGCTGATCCTGCTGACCCTGGGTCTGTTCTACCTTGTGATCAACGGCCTCATGCTCTACCTGGCCGATATCCTCCTGCAGGGTCTCCAGGTCGACGGCTTCGTTCCGGCCATCCTGGGCGGCCTGGTGATCGCGGCCTTCAACTGGGTGGCGCGGCTCCTCACGCCGGAGAAGAAGTAGATGGTCCGGACGAGAGGAATCACTCCGGCACAGGCGAAGCGCGAGTCGGGCAAGGCCCGGCGTGCCCGGGCGGACGAGATCCTCGCCCGGCTCAAGCGGGAGTATCCGGACAGCCGCTGCTCGCTCGATTTTCAGAGCCCGCTCCAGTTGCTGGTCGCCACCGTCCTTGCGGCCCAGTGCACCGATGAGCGGGTCAACAACGCCACGCCGGCCCTGTTCCGCCGCTGCCCCTCCGCCCGCGAGTACGCCGAGATCCCCACGCCCGAGCTCGAGGAGCTCGTGCGGACCACCGGCTTCTTCCGCAACAAGGCACGGGCCCTCCAGAACCTGGGCAGGACCCTCGTGACCGAGCACGGCGGAGACGTGCCCTCCAGCATGGAGGAGCTCAACGCCCTGCCCGGCGTCGGACGCAAGACGGCGAACGTCGTGCTCGGCAACGCCTTCGGCAAGAACGAGGGGATCGTGGTGGACACGCACGTCCAGCGGCTGTCCCGCCGCCTGGGGCTGACCGAGCAGACCGATCCCGAGAAGATCGAGCGCGACCTGCTGCCGCTCGTGCCCCGGCAGGACTGGACGCTCTGGTCCCACCTGCTGATCGATCACGGCCGGAAGGTCTGCAAGGCGCGCAAGCCGGAGTGTCCCGTCTGCCGGGTAGCCGACCTGTGCCCTTCGGCCGAGGTCTAGGAGAGAGGATGAAGACGGCTGTCGTGACTGGAGCCAGCTCGGGGATCGGAGCAGCCACCGCGCGCGCTTTGGCTACCGCCGGGTTCCAGGTCTTCCTCGGTGCCCGGCGCCAGGACCGCCTGCGGGAGGTAGCCGATTCCATGGGAAGCCCGGCCACTGCGCTGCCCCTGGACATCACCGACGAGGCGAGCGTCGGATCCTTTGCCGCTCAGCTCCCCGAGTCCCTCCACCTGCTCGTCAACAACGCGGGAGGAGCCGTCGGCGTGGAGCGGATCGAGGCCGCGGTCGACGACAAGTGGAGGTGGATGTGGGAGGCCAACGTGCTCGGGACCCTGCGGATGACCCGGGCGCTCCTGCCGAAGCTGCGGGCCTCCGGGGACGGTCACGTGATCAACATCGGCTCCATCGCCGGCTTCGAGACCTACGCCGGCGGAGCGGGCTACACCGGGGCCAAGCACGCGGAGAGAGCGCTCACCCGCACGCTGCGGCTGGAACTGATCGGCGAGCCGATCCGGGTCACGGACATTGCCCCGGGCCTGGTGGAGACGGAGTTCTCGCTGGTCCGCTTCGCCGGGGACGCCGAGCGCGCCAAGGCCGTCTACCGCGGCATGGAGCCGCTCACTCCCGAAGACATCGCCGACTGCATCGTCTGGGCGGCCACCCGGCCCTCGCGGGTCAACATCGACGAGCTGGTGGTGAGGCCGCGGGACCAGGCGACGGCGACCATGGTCCACCGGCGGGAGGAGCCGAAGTGAGGTCCCGATACGCGCTGTTCGCCCTCGCCCTGACGGCGGCGGTCGCGCTCGCCGGTTGCGACGCCCTGCCCTTCCCCGGGCGGTCCCAGGGGGAGAAGGTCTGGCGCAAGCACTGCGCCCAATGTCACGGCATCAATGGCAGCGGCGATACCCCCGGCTTCATGGGAGAGCAGTACGCCGAGCTGCGCGACGATGTCTGGCGGGCTGGGGGCAACGACGGGGCATGGGAGACAGTGATTCGGCAGGGGGCCTTCGGGAAGATGCCGGGATTCCCCCAACTCACCCCGGAGGAGGTCCGGGCCGTGATCGATCACATTCACGTGCTGCGCGGCGAGAGGACCTCCGGGACGTCGAGTTGAGGGCGGCGCTCGTGCTCCTGCTGGCCGCGATGCCGCTCCTGTCCCTGGCCGCGTGCGCCCGGGACCGCAGCGCGCCCGGCCTCTACCGCTCCTATTGCCGGCGCTGCCACGGGCCGAGCGGGGAGGGACCGAAAAAGCCGGTCCGGCTCTACCCGCACCTCGATCTCCGTTCGTCCCCCATGGTCCTGCGGGGGGATCGGGCGGCCGTGCGGCAACGGATCGCGGAGGGGCACGGCCCGATGCCGTCCTACTCCAAGAGGTTGACTCCGGAAGAGCTGGAGCGGCTCGTGGACTTCACCCTCCAGATTCCCCCTCGCTCACCAGGAAGGGAGTGACATGGACCCTCAGCGACTCAAGGACGCCTATCAGAAGCTGCAGCTCCTCGACGAGCGGCTGACCCACAAGGTCCGGCCGAGGCCCGGAGGCGCGCTCGTCCGCCCTTCCGCCGACCAGCTCGAGCAGAGCCTGCGCGACCTGTCCCTCTACACCATCGAGCTCAAAGAGGTCGTCCAGGAGCTCTTCCTGGCCATCGCCGGCAAGCAGAAAGGACCCGGGCAGGAGTAAGGCGCGTTGCGCCTTGACACATCAAGGAGCCGACAGTAGTATCGCATCATGGCAAAAAAGAGTGAACCTGTCGAGACCTTGGAAGAGCGCGTCGCCAGGAAGATCCGCGAAGGGAGGTATCGCGCTCCGATCCGCGAGCTCACTCTGGAGGAGCTTCAGAACCTGCCGCGACCGAACATCAGCCCTGAAGTGGCAGCCGAGATCCTCAGGGACTTGATCGAGAACCGATGAGGTTCTGGGACAGCTCTGCGCTGGTCGCCCTCGTCGTCTACGAGCCCGGCACCCTCAGGGTGGCCAGTCTCCTTCCTTCAGATTCCAGAATGGCCCTGTGGTGGGCAACTCCGGTCGAATGCTACGGAGCCTTGGCCCGAGCGAAACGCGCAGGTCGGGTTGCGGCTTCGAACGTCCGCACATCAGAAAGCATGCTCCGTTCCCTGCTCGCTCATGCCGTCGAGATCGAACCTTGCGAGGAGGTACGGGATCTCGCAAGCCAACTCGCCGCGAAGCACCCTCTGCGGGCCGCCGACGCTCTCCAACTGGCTGCTGCCCTGGATTGGTGCGGAGGGAACACTCACGGCGAGAGCTTCGTCTGCCTCGACGATCGCCTCCGGGGCGCCGCCGCACTGGACGGCTTCCGGGTCCTCCCCTACTCGGAGGAGGTCAACGAGGCTCGCGTCGAGTACGCAGCCTTCTAGCCCGGCACAGCGGTTGCAGTTTCTTTCTTCGGGTGCACTTTTGCGCCCGGACAGGAGGGAGGACATGCAAGCCAAGGCGCGGTTGTTCGGCCATCCCATCCATCAGATGTTGATCGTGTTTCCGCTGGGTCTGCTCGGCACGTCCCTGTTCTTCGACATCCTGCACCTCGCCACCGACGGCGACCATTGGGCCCTGGTGTCCTACTACATGATCGCCGCGGGAATCATCTCGGGGTTGATCGCGGCGCCGTTCGGGCTTGTCGACTGGCTATCGATCCCCGGCGGCACCCGGGCGAAGCGGATCGGCCTCCTTCATGGCGGCGGCAACGTGGTGGTCCTGCTGCTCTTCGTCCTGACCTGGTTCTCGCGGCGCGATCTGCCCTCCGCTCCCAGCGGCCTCGAGATCGGCCTCTCGGCAGTGGCGGTCCTGCTCGCGCTGGTGACCGGCTGGCTGGGCGGCGAGCTGGTAGACCGGCTCGGAGTCGGAGTGGACGAGGGAGCGAACCTGAACGCTCCGAGCTCTCTCTCCGGACAGCCTGCACAGGAAACACGAGGGGCGAAGCCGTGAAGTGATCTCTTTTCTCATTTCTGCACCCCAAGGCGACGCGCATCTCCGATATAGTTGTCGCGGAGATGAGCGACGCGAGAGAAACACCCCCTAAAGAAGCATCAGAGACCATGGTCCTGGTGCGGGCTGCGGCGGTCGAGGCGCTGCTCGCCAGCGGCCGCACTACCTTCACGGAAATCGACCTCGAACAGACTCTCTCCTGGCTGGCCGAGCCCGCCCGGAGTGAGACCCTCCGGGCGCTCCGGCGCAGCGGATGGCTGGAGGCTGATCCGCACGGCTTCCACCGGCTGACCGAAGCCGGCAGGAGGATCCACGACGCTCTCCGCGCCGTGCTCGCCCACGGGGCACAAAACCCGCCGATCCCCGATGGGCTGACGCTGGAGGAGATCGTCCAAGCCCTCCTGAGCCGCGGCTTGGAAGAGCTCGCCACCGCGGGGCGCGAGGCGCTCGTCCCCATCCTCTCCTCCCCCCCGCTCCTCACCACCACGGCCATCGTTCAGATGGCCGAGACCCACGCCCTGCAGGGCCACCCGGGCCCGCGGCGGAGGTTGAACGGATGAATCAGGCGATCCGCATCTGCGCCCGGCTGCTGCGCGCAGGGGCCCTCCATCTGATGGACGTGCCCGGGCTGGAGCTCCCCGAGGTCCGCCGCGAGGTCGAGCGCCGGCTCCGGGGAGTCGGGCTGGTGCTCGCGACCAGCGCCTACTCCGGCCATGTGGGCATCCGCCTCGCGCCCGAGGTGGCCGGCGATCCCGCCTTCGAAGCCGCGTCCAACCTCGGCCTGAAGGCTGATGCCTGCGCCCTGCTGGTCGTCCTCTGGGTCCGCCTCGTGCTGCCCCGGCGCCAGACCGGTGAGAAGACGCCCGAGGCCCTCCCCCCTCAGGTGCGGCTGGACACGCTCGCCCGCGAGCTCCGCCCGCTGCTCGGAGACCGTCGCCGCATCCGTGACCTCGTGAGCCAGCTCCGGCGGCTCAACTTTCTCGGCGGAGCAGGCGAGGTCATCGAGGCCGGCCCGCTCCTGGAGCTGGGCATCGACGGCGACCGGATGATCGCGTTCCTCCGTGGAGGGGTTCTGGCCGACCTCCTCAAGGAGCGGGCGGAGCGCGGCGCCAAGGGCGCGGAGAGCCTGGCAAGCTCCGCTTCCCAGGTGCTGGAGGTCCTGCAACGGCTGGGCGGTTCGGCCGAGATGACCGACCTGGTGCGGGAGACCGGCGCTCCCGCCTCGCGGCTGCGCATCGTGCTCCGCTCCCTGGCCGAGAGGGGGCAGGTGCTGCGCACGGGTGTGCGCCGCTCGGCCCGGTATCACCTGGCCGGAATGGACGCCGGTACGGAATGAATCCCACCGTGTTACGATCATTTTGCCCGCCTCGGGCGGCGCATTCGAAACGGTATGGACGACGGTCAAAGTTGCACCCTTAAGGTGCGTTCCACGCAAGGCCAGCGCTCGGGCGCGGCCTGGTGCCGGCTCCGAACCGGCGGTCTCCCGCACTGGGAGTGACCGTCCGGTCCTGACGCCGCCTCCGGCCCCGCGCTCGCGCCGGGGCCCTGAGATCTGGAGGCGGCCATGATCTTCCTCACATCGATTCTCGATCAGCCCGTCCAGGGGAAGTCCGGCGAAGTCATCGGCAAGCTCGATGACCTGATCGTCCGCCTCGACCAGCTTTACCCCACATTCTCGGGGCTCATCGTCCGCGACGGCCGCCGCCGCTTCTTCGTGCCGGCCCGCCACCTCCAGGACCTCAATGGAGCCGTCAAGCTGGCTTCCTCCACGGTCGATCTGCAGCCGTTCGCGCGCCGCAACGGCGAGGTCCTGCTGCGCCAGGATGTGCTCGACCATCAGCTCATCGACGTGACCGGCCGCCGGATCGTCAGGGTGAACGACGTGCAGCTCGCCCAGGTGGAGGGGAGCTTCCGCGTAATCGGGATCGACATCAGCCCGCAGGCGCTTCTCCGCCGCCTCGGCCCCCGCGCCCTGGCCGGCCGGATCGTGGGACGCCAGATCATCGACTGGGCCGACGCCCAGTACCTCGCCAGCACGGCGCCGGTCCAGCTCAAGGTCTCCTACGACCGCCTGGCCGACCTCCACCCCGTGGACCTGGCGCGCATCGTCGACGCCCTCTCCTATCGCGAGAGCGCCGAGATCGTGGCTGCCCTGGACAACGAGACCGCCGCCGAGACGCTGGAGGAGGTCAGCGACGAGCGCGTGGCGGATCTCCTCGAAGGCATGGACCAGGAGCGCGCGGCCGACATCCTGGAGGAGATGACCCCGGCGGCAGCCGCCGACGCCCTGGAAGACCTCGCCGACGAGGTTGCCGAGCAGCTCCTCGCCCGCATGGAGCCTGAGGAGGCGGCCGACGTCCAGGCCCACCTGGCTTTCGACGAGGACAGCGCCGGCCGCATCATGAGCACCGACTTCGTGAGCATCCCAGTGACCGCCCTGGTCGGAGACGCCCTCGCGGCGGTCCGCGCTCTGGAGGAGGTTCCCGATCCTCTGCTCGCCGTGTACGTCACGAGCCCGGAGTCCCTCCTGGGGCTGGTGCGGCTCCGTAACCTGATCCTGGCCGACCCGGCCACACCGGTGACCGAGGTGATGGACAGCGACCTGCCCACCGTGCATCCCGAGGATCGGGCCGAGGATGCGGCCCGCGTCCTGGCCGAGTACAACCTGCTCGCCGTGCCGGTGCTCGACAGGAATGGCCGGCTGCTGGGCATCGTGACCGTGGATGACGCGCTGGCCGTGCTCCTGCCCGAGATCTGGCAGCGCCGGGGAGCGAGGCCCTTCGCGGCATGAAGTCGGGCCGGCGCCGGCTCCTCCCCTACCTGCTCGCGCTCGGTCCGGGTCTCCTCGCGGCGAGCGCCGGCAACGATGCGGGCGGCATCGCCACCTACGCCTCGGCCGGAGCGGCTTACGGCTATGGGCTCCTCTGGGCCATGGTCCTGGTGACTGTCTGCGTCGGGGTGGTGCAGGAGATGAGCGCCCGCATGGGCGCCGTCACGGGCAAGGGATTCTCCGATCTCGTGCGAGAGAGCTTCTCGCTCCGCGCCACCGCCCTGATCCTGCTCACCCTGTTCGTGGCGAACGCGGGCATCATCGTCTCGGAGTTCATCGGCATCGCTGCCGCCGCGGAGCTGTTCGGGGTGAGCCGCTACATCGCGGTTCCGGTCGCCGCGGTCCTGGTCTGGCTCCTGATCACCCGCGGCTCGTATGAGCGGGTGGAGCGCGTCTTCCTCCTCCTCTCCCTGGTCTTCCTGGCCTACATCGGCGCGGCCTTCCTTGCCAGACCGGACTGGGGCGAGGTCCTGCGCCAGACCCTTCATCCCGCGCCGCAGTTGGAGGTCGGTTATCTCCACCTGCTCATCGCGCTGATCGGCACGACCATCTCCCCCTACATGCAGCTCTACGTCCAGTCGTCCGTGGTGGAAAAGGGGGTCAAGCCCGAGGAGTACGCCTATACCCGATTCGACGTGATTGCCGGCACCCTGTTCGCCGGCCTGATCGCCATGTTCATCATCATCGCCACGGCTTCGACGCTCCACCCCCGGGGGATTACGATCGAGACGGCGGAGGACGCCGCCCTGGCCCTGGAGCCCATCGCCGGGACCTATGCCAGCGAGCTGTTCGGCCTCGGATTGCTCGGCGCCTCGCTGCTCGCCGCCGGGGTCCTCCCCCTGGCCACGACCTACATGATGAGCGAGGCCCTGGGGTTCGAGCGCGGGGTGTCGCGGACCTGGGCGGAGGCTCCGATCTTCATGGGCCTGTTTACCGGGCTGATCCTTCTCGGGGCGGTCCTGGCGCTGATCCCCGGCCTCCCGCTGATCCGGGTGCTGGTCGGCGTGTACGTCCTGAACGGCCTTCTTCTGCCCGTCGAGCTTTTTGCCATGCTGCGCCTGGTCAACAACCGGGAGCTCATGGGGGAGCACGTCAACGGCGGCCTTTTCAACCTGCTGGCCTGGTCCATCACGATTCTCGTGAGCCTCCTTTCGCTGACGCTGATCGTCCTCACAGTCTTTGGATGAGGCTCCCTCTCCCCGTCGACGAAGTCATTCCCGGGCTCCTCGCCGCTCTCCGCGAGAGGAGCGCTGCCGTCCTGATCGCGCCGACCGGCGCAGGCAAGACCACGCGTGTGCCCCCAGCTCTTCTGGAGATCGAGGGCAGGATCATCATGCTCGAGCCCAGGCGGATCGCCGCCCGGGCCGCGGCGCGCCGCATGGCGGAGGAGGGCGGCTGGCGGCTTGGCGAAGAGGTCGGCTACCAGGTCCGGTTCGACCGCAAGGCGGGACCTGCGACCCGGATCCTCGTGGTCACCGAGGGAATCCTGGTCCAGATGCTCCAGGGCGATCCTTTCCTGGAGGGGATCGGCACCGTGATCTTCGACGAGATCCACGAGAGGAGCCTTCATACCGATCTCTCCCTCGCCATGACCCGCCGCGTCCAAAGAGAAGTCCGGCCCGACCTGCGAATTGTCGCCATGTCGGCGACGGTCGATCCCGGTCCCATTGCCGCTTATCTGGACTGCCCGGTGATCCGCAGCGAGGGGAGGCTCCACCCGGTCGAGATCCAGCACTCGGACCTGTCGATCCCGGCAGCGGTCCGGCATGCCTTGAAGGAGACGCCCGGCGACGTGCTCGTCTTCCTTCCCGGCGTCGGGGAGATCGAGCGGACCGCCGAAGCTCTTTCAGACCTGGTTGTCTTTCCCCTCTACGGCGACCTGCCCGCCGAGCGGCAGGACGAGGTGCTGCGCCCCCTGGATCGCCGCAAGGTCGTCCTGGCCACGAACGTCGCCGAGACATCGGTTACGGTGGAGGGGATCACCGCCGTGGTGGACAGCGGACAGGTCCGCCGGCTGCGCTTCGACCCGGCCACCGGGCTGGACCGGCTGGAGCTGGGGAAGATCAGCCGGGCCTCCGCGGACCAGCGGGCTGGCCGGGCAGGGCGCCAGGCACCCGGGCTCTGCCTCCGGCTCTGGCCCGCCTGGGAGCACCCGACACTCCCGGAGCGGGAGACACCGGAGATCCTCCGAGTGGACCTCGCGACCCCGGCACTCCAGCTCCTCGCCTGGGGGGAGACCGACCTCACTGCCTTCGATTGGTTCGAGGCACCCGATCCCGCCGCGCTCACCTCGGCCCTCCTCCTGCTCCGGAGACTGGAAGCCACGGACGATCACGGAGTCACGGAAACGGGACGCCTCCTGGCCCGCATGCCAGTTCATCCCCGCCTCGGCCGTCTGCTGATCGAGGGGTACCGGCTCGGATATCTCCGGGAAGCGGCCCTGCTCGCGGCCCTCCTCTCCGAGCGCGATCCCTTTCCGCGAACACCTCGGGGTGCCGGCCCGCGCCGCTCCTCCCGCTCCGACCTCCTGGACCGGCTTGACGCTCTCGAAGCGAACTGGAACGAAGAGAGGCTGAACGCGGGCGCCGCCCGCTTCGTGCTCAAGGCGCGAGATCAGCTCTTCGACGTGGTCCGAAAGGAGCTGGGCCCGGCGCCCAAGGCTCACGAGCCCCGGGACGAAGCCGTGCTCCGAGCCCTTCTCGCCGCCTATCCCGACCGCCTCGCCCGCCGGCGGGAGCCGAAGAGCCCCCGGGCCGTAATGGTGGGAGGCCGCGGCGTCCGCCTGGCGGAGGAGAGCACCGTCCTCGAACCCAGCCTCTTCCTCTGCATCGACATGGACGCGAGGCCCACCGAGGCTCTCGTCCGGCTCGCCTCGGAGGTCGAGCCGGAGTGGCTGCCTGCGGAACGCCTGCGGACCACGATCGATCTGGAGTTCGACGAGGAGCGCGAACGGGTCGCGGCCTGGAAGCGGACGCGCTTCGACGACCTCGTCCTCGCCGAGACCGAAGTCCCCGTCCAGCAGGCCGAGAGTGTATTGGCCGAAGCCGCCGCAACCCGCCTGGACCGCGCTCTTCCGCTGGACGATCCCGAGGTAGCCGGCTTCCTCTCCCGCGTGCGCTGCCTCAGGGAGTGGATGCCCGAGCTCAATCTTCCCGCCTTCGACGAAGCGCAGCTCCGCGAGCTGCTCCCTGCTCTCGCATCCGGGAGGAAGTCCTTCGCGGAGCTGAGGCGCACGCCTCTCGTTCCCGTGCTCCACGGAGCGCTCTCCCACGATCAGCTCCGGGCGGTCGAGCGGGAGGCGCCCGAGCGGCTGGAAGTGCCGAGCGGCAGCCGGATCAAGCTGGTCTACGAGCCCGGCAAGCCGCCCGTGCTCGCCGCCCGTATCCAGGAGCTGTTCGGACTGGCCGAGACCCCGCGGGTGGCGGCGGGGAGGGTGCCGGTCCTCCTCCATCTCCTCGCGCCCAATTCCCGGCCGCAGCAGGTCACCCACGACCTGAGAAGCTTCTGGGAGAACACCTATCCGCAAGTCCGCAAGGAGCTGGCGGGCCGGTATCCAAAGCATTCCTGGCCCCAGGACCCTTGGAACGCCCGGCCGGAGCGGCGGCCGGGTCGGCCTGGGGTTAAAACCCCAGGCTAGAAAGGTACAGCCCCTCCCCGGGGCTGGAGGCGCAGCAGGTTGCGCCTCGTCGAAGATGTTCCGGAAGCTCGCGCCGGGAGGTGCGATACCCTTCTAGCCTGGGGTTTCAACCCCAGGCATCTGCGCGCTCTCCTCCACTGCCGCGTACAGCTCGTCGATCCGCCTCTGCACCTCCACCGTCCGCCCGAGCGCCGTGGCTGTCCGGCAGAAGGCCTGGATCTCCTCCAGGGTGAGCTTCCGCCCCGCTCGGTCCTGGAGCCAGCGGTCCAGCACCTGATAGCCACCGATGCGGTACTCCCAGACTTGCAAAGGGATGCCGTCGAAATGCTGACCGTCCTCGTTCACATAGACCCGCCGTTCATCCTCGCGGTAGTCCCGGAGCACCTTCCGGTTCCGTCCGAGCCGGCCGCTCCCCTCCCCCAGGAACCGGGTAGCAGGCCGGAGCGGCTTCCCAGGCAGGTGAAGCTGCACCAGCTCCGAGCCGAGCCCCGACAGAGCCTCGAACAGATACCTGTCCCGGGGAAACAGAATGCGCGGAAAGTCGGAAGCCAGAAAGACGGCATAGCGGTCGCGGTACCGGTGGCTGTAGAGGACGGCATAGACATAGCCGAGGATCGCCTCCGGTCCCGGAACTGTTCCCAAGGAGCGCTCCAGGAAGCGGAGGACCTCCGGGGAAACGTTCGGCACCCGGGCCGGGAAGATCCCCTCCGGGAGCAGCCAGAGCGGGAAGACATAGTTGATGTCATACGCGCTGACAGCCTTGTGCGCCGCGATCTGCCCGGTCACCAGTGCGCCGGGACCATCCTTGCTCTGCCGCGGCACCACCAGCGCCAGATTCCGGCCGCGGAGCAGATGTCCCATGACCCTCTCGCGCGGACGCTCCACCAGATAGTCGGCATAGAAGACGTGCCGGAGGTCGAACGGCCGGAACAGGATCTCCGTGAACCGCTTCTCCCACTCCGCATCCTCGCTCGCCCGCCGGACCGCCTCCGTCAGCTTCCAGCTCCCCGTATCCTTGGGGTAGCCGTCCGGAACCACCTCTCTCGGGAGCAGCCCCTTGCGGAGTTTGATGATGCGTTTGCGCAGCTCCGGCAGGTCGAAATCCATGACGTAGGCATCGCGGGCCGTGAGCACGCCGACCGAGTGCTCGGGAAAGATCTCCGGCAGCGGGATGCCCCGGACGTACAGCTCCTCCAGCCGCGTATCCCTCTCCACGAAAAGGTAGGAGGGCCCCCGGGGCTGAAGCACGGTCCACGAGGTCGACTCCACATCGCGGGCAGCGAGCCAGCGGAGCTTGCTCGCCCGGTTTCCACGAAGATCGGCACGAAAAATCGACTTGGCCAAGCCCGGCTTTTTGACCGCCAGCAGGATCGACACCCCCTGCTCGATGTCAAAGACGTTCTCATCCCGAGCGCCGGCCGGAGTTACTTCCCGCTTCCGCCGATTCCCGTGAAGGTCCAGGACGTATATCTCGTCGAAGCTGTCCATCAGGGAACGCCGGAGCCCTCGGAAGGTCGGGTTGTCCAGATAGCCGTGGTTCAGCACGAGCCCGATCACGCCCTCGCAGTGGGCTTCGATCTTGCCCTGGGCGAAGCGCAGGAACTTGACGTAATCGTCCTGGAGCCACTTGGCGTTCTTCTCCTTGAGAGGCACGCCGTCCATCTGGTAGTAGGCCCGCACAGGGTCGTCCTTCCGCTTCTTGCGGTCCACCGGGTTCTCGGAGTGCCCCGAGTAGGGCGGATTCCCGAGCACCACACAGATCCGGGGGTCCTCCTTGACCTCCGCCGCCTTGCGGACCTCCCGGGCCAGGGAGGTCATCCCGGGGACGATCCCCTGTTTCAGATCCTCTTGGACCAGGGCGTTCGTCAGAAGGAGGTTCACCCGGTCCCCCTCGCTCAGCTCGTAACCCTGCTCCGCGAGGAACAAGCTCATCTTGAGGTGGCCGATCGCATACGGCGCCATCATCAGCTCGAATCCGAAGCTCCGGGGCAGCAGGTGATCCCGCACCAGAGCGGGCACGCCCGCACTGCCATAGGACTCCCGCCAGCCGTCGATCGCGCAGCGGAACGCCTCGACCACGAACGTCATCGTCCCGGCCGCCGGATCCAGGAGCCAGACCCGCGGATCCGCGAGCCCATCGGGGCGGTCCAGCCGAGTGCGCAGCAGGTGATCGAGGGAGCGCACGACGTAGGAGACCACCGCCGGAGGCGTATAGAAAACCCCCCGCTTTGCCCTCAGGATCGGGTCGTACTGCCGCAGGAATGTCTCGTAGAAGTGGAGGATCGGGTCCTGGTCCCCTCTCTGCTTGAAATGCCGCTGCAGAGCCAGCTTCCACCCGGCGGGGCGCAGGAGGTCCACGAGGTCGTCGACGATCCACTCGATCTCGGGGGGCGGGGAAAGGGAGATGTAGCGGAAGACGTCGCGGAGGATGCCGCTGGCCGGCGGAATCCTTTCGTAAAGCGTGCGGCGGTCGAGCTCGCCGTCCTCCCAGCAGCGGGCGGCGAGCAGGCCGTAGGCCACGGTCTGGGCATACAGGTTGGCAAACTCCTGCTCGTCGAGCTGCGAGAACAGATGGGTGGCGAGCATGCGGTAGAAGCCGGTCAGCTCCGAAGGTTCCTCCCTGCTCTTGTCGCGCTCCAGGAGGTCCCCGATACGGTCCCGCAGGAAACGGGCGCGCCCGGCCAGAGCCTTGACGAGAGCGGCGGCGCCCAGGCGCTGCGGCCTCTCGAAGCCGAGAAAGCGCTTGAGCAGCGCCGACAGCTCCGCCTCCCTCCGGGACGACTCCCTCTCGCCCAGGGAAAGCCGCGGAGGCCAGGATCCCGCGATCGTCACCCTGGAGACCGGGAGCCCGTTGCGGTAGAGCCGCAGTTCTCGAAAGTTGGTGAGGATCAGGTTCGGGAACGTTTGCCGGTATCTCTGGACCTGCTCGCCCTGCTCCTCGCGGTCCAGGTCCGCCGAGAGCCGCTTCGCCTCGATGTAGCCAATCAGGTGATGCCGGCCCCGCCAGACCTGGAAGTCGAGGCTGCAGCCTTCGGTCTTGCGCGGGATCGTCGTCACGTGGAGGTCCCGCAGACCGGCGCGCTCCGCCCATCGGGTCAGGAGCCCTACGAGGGTGGGATAGAAGCTCTCCTCGCGGGCATCGCCACGGTCCTCCACGGCGGCAAGGCTCTCCAGATACACGGAGAGGAGAGGTCGGCCCTGTTTCGGCATCGCGGAACAGAATAACTGATTTCGGCGACGCGCGCGACATCCAGGCTCCGATTCCGGTCAACGAGAGCGGCAACCGGATACGGGATCACTCCTCCTCCGCACTTTGAAAACCCTCGGTGAATCGCTCGATGAACGAGCGTATCTCCTCGTTCAGGTTCAGCTTCTCGTAGGCTCCGAGCAGCGCGTCCAGCGTGTCCATGTCGCTCCTGTCGAGGACTTCGTGATCCTCGAACATCCGCTCGAGGAACCTCTGGGCGCGGACCGGCTGCCCCGCCTCGACCAGGCGGCGGGCTACGATCCCCAGGTAGGGGCGCGGGATCCGGCCCTCCTCCGCCAGCGCCGCCGCCAACTCCAGCGGGAGCTGCCCGACCACGAGCGCCCACATCAGCTCCGGGGTCAGGCCGGGCACGGCCGGCGCGTTGGCGCAGCAGTGCTCGTAAGTGCGTCCCGAGCGGCAGGGGCAAGGATCGGACGCCTTCGGCCGGGGGAGCGGCAGCGGACG
Source organism: Thermoanaerobaculia bacterium (assembly GCA_035536935.1). Taxonomy (GTDB): domain Bacteria; phylum Acidobacteriota; class Thermoanaerobaculia; order Multivoradales; family UBA5704; genus DATMER01. The sequence goes on along the minus strand of DATLNC010000001.1, from coordinate 16,509 downwards.
GAAGTCCCTCCGGGGGAGCGGCGTGGCGTTCCAGATCTGGCGTCCCAGCTCCGTGGCCAGGGCACGGCGGGCCCTCTCCGGCAACCCGGCGAACACCTCTGGGAACTGCCGGGTCGCCGCCACCCGCATCCAGGAGAGGAACGCGTCCCCGTTCTGGAGATAGAGGATCTGTCCGACCGCCTCTTTCAAAATCCTGAGAAACATGTTCAGCCCGGCCCCTTCCAGTTCCTGGTCCATGATATCTCTGGTCTCCTTTTGAACACCAGCGGCTGGACATGTTACCCAAAGAGGAAACGAAGAGGAAGCTGGAAAGAGAACACGGAACCTTTCTCTGTCCGGATCGTCTTAGGTAAGGGACGGTGTCAAAGCCGGCCGAACCGAACTCAAGGAGATTCCGAGATGAACCGACAACTTCCGGGCCGGCGGCACCCCGCTGCCTGGCTCGCGATCCTCGCCCAGCTCGCCTTCATCGCGCTTCCGGCCTGTGCCCTGGCCCCTCAGGACCGGGACGACGGCGATCTGGCCGCCTATGCCGACAAGCTCCTGACCGAGGCGTACCCGGCCGGGGAGCCCGGCGCCGCCGCGCTGGTCGTCAAGGATGGAAAGACTGTCCTGCGCAAGGGCTACGGCCTGGCCAACCTCGAGCTGGGCGTGCCGGTCCAGCCCGACATGGTGTTCGAGATCGGCTCCGTGACCAAGCAGTTCACCGCCGCCGCGATCCTGCTGCTCGCCGAGCGCGGCCTGCTCTCGGTGGACGACGAAATCACCCGGCACCTCCCCGACTACCCGACCCACGGCCAGAAGATCACCATCAATCACCTGCTCACCCACACCTCGGGCATCCCGAGCTACACCGGCCTGCCGGAATGGCTGCCCAAGGTCCGGGAAGACCTGAAGGTCGAGCAGCTCGTGGCCATATTCAAGGACAAGCCCCTGGAATTCGCGCCCGGCGAGCGCTGGGCCTACAACAACTCCGCCTACATCCTGCTCGGCGCCGTCATCGAAAAAGTCTCGGGCAAAACCTACGAAGACTTCATCGAACAGGAAATCTTCAAGCCTCTGGGCATGACCCACTCCTCCTACGGCCACAACAACGAGGTCGTGCCCGGCCGGGTGGACGGCTACGACAAGATGGCAGAGGGCTACCGGAGGGCGCAGTACCTCAGCATGACCCAGCCCTACTCGGCCGGCTCGCTCCTCTCCACCGTGGACGACCTGGCGCGCTGGTCCGACGCGCTCTGGGGCGGCAAGGTCCTCAAGCCCGAATCCCTCGAGCGCATGCTCACGCCGGCCCGGCTCAGCTCGGGCCGGTCCACGCACTACGCTTACGGACTGGGAATCGGCGAGTACGCCGGCCGGACCATCGTCGAGCACGGCGGAGGTATCTTCGGCTTCGTCTGCGACACCCTGCGGGTCCCCGACGAGGGGATCTTCGTGGCCATTCTCTCGAACAACACGGGCAGCGACCCGCAGCCCGAAGCCCTGACCTACCGGATCGCCGCCAAGGCCCTGGGGCAGCCCCTCGAAAGCCGGCAGGCCGTAAAGATGGACGCCAGGGCGCTCGACGAATACGCGGGCGTCTACCGCTTCCCCGACAACGTGATCCGGATCGTCAGCCGCGACGGCGACCGGCTTTTCTCCCAGCGCAGCGGCGGCGAGAAGCTCGAGATCCGGGCGTTCGCGAAGGACCGGTTCTTCATCGAGACTTCAGACAACCTGCTCCAGTTCCAGCGCGACGCTCAAGGCAAGATCGCGGGCCTGGACCTGCAGCCGCGCTTCGGGCCGGACGAGCCCGGCGTCCTCACCAATGAGCCGCCGCCGGCCGAGCGCCAGGCGATCCAGGTCGATCCCGCGCTCTTCGATGCCTATGCCGGTGTCTACGAGTTGGCGCCCGGCTTCGAGATCGCGATCACGCGCGAAGGCAACCAGATCTTCGCTCAGCCCACGGGCCAGCCGAAGCTCGAGCTCTTCCCGGAATCCGAGACCAAGTTCTTCCTGAAAGTCGTGGACGCGCAGATCGTCTTCGTGAGAGGAGAGAACGGCAGCGCCGAAAGCCTGGTCCTGCACCAGGGCGGAGCGGAGAGGCCGGGCAAGCGGGTGAAGTGAGGACGTTACGGCCGTTTATTCAGAGCCGAAGCGTCATTCCTCCAAAACGAGACAGAGGATCTCGGCGGCGTCACGCCTGCGAGGCACGAGGCTTCGTATCCTCCCGTCCAGAGTCGCCAGCCGGCCGCCCCGGTGCCGGGCCAGGGTGAGGAGGTGGGCATCCGTGACCTGCCGGTAGCCGACGAGCGGAATCTCGTCGATGAATTCGGAGGCTGCCATGGAGATGTCGTCATGCCAGAAGACGTGATGCGGAAGAGCGACGATCCGGCGCAGGAGGCGGATGGCTTCCCGGGGGCTGCTGGCGTCAGGAATTACGGAGGAATTGGACGACACTCGGACGAAGCCGCTCTCCGTGAGCGGGCAAGTAGCCCAACCGGCTGCTTGGCTCCTGCGGAACCAGTCGAGAGCGGCCGCGTGGTGGATGTGGTTCGGCCAGGCGAGCGCGACGAGGAGATTGACGTCGAGCAGGTGGGTCATTCGGCCTCTTCGAGGGCCTTCTGAACCGTCGCGAGGGTAATGGTCCCGGCTCCTGCGGAAACCGCGAAGACCGGAAAGCCCTCCTCATCCCCCTCCCGGGGCCGCGGCGCGAGCCGGACGAGCTCGGACAAGACCTCGCCGAGGCTCCCTCCCTCCGCCTCGACCTGGCTGCGAGCCGCTTCCAGCACGTCCGGATCGATGGCGTCAAGGCTCACCAACTCATCCGGCTCGCAGAGCAGGTACTTGCGCGGCTTGAGGTTCGCCAGCTTGCTCCGGGGCTCGACGGGGATGATCTTGAGCAGCTTGCCGCCTCGCTCGATCTCGACCGGAACGCCCGTTTCGAGAACCTGCTCCAAGATGCGGAATATGTCTTCACTGGACGGAGAGGGCTTGCTGGCCATCATGGGGATCACCCGGACGCCAGCATAGCTGGGCCACCTGCACCCGTCAACGGGAATGGGTACGGCCTCGATCATCCCTCTTCCTCCGGGCTCACCGGACCGCTCGCGTTGATCATCCTGTGCACCATCCGGATGACGTCCTCCACATTACGGCCAGCCAAGGCCAGAGTCAGATAGAGCTGATCCGGCGCCTTGGCCGGCGGGGCCTCATCGAAACTCTCGCCTGGTTCAGGCTCACCAAGGGCTTTGAGCTGCGCCTTGTTGACCCTCTCCATGAAAACCTTGACCGAGATACCCAGGACTTTGCAAATGCGCTTCAGCTCTCCGGCCTTGATCACCCTCTCCCCTCGCTCCAGATCTCCGATCGCATTCGACGGCAGTCCCGCCTGGGCCGAGAGCACGGCCTGACTCAGCTTCGGCTTGCTATCCTTCCGGCAATCCCTCAGCACGTCTCCGAAGGCGACTCGGAGCAGGTCTCTGCCCTCTTCGGACGTCTCTGATGGGTTGGATTTCGCGGCCATGCCCCGCATGGTAAAAGAGGACTTATAAAACAAGCAAGCTGAGAGGAATACAGGAAAAATGGTTTATTTGCCACACAACGCCTGCTCGTTCTGGCGAAAAGACCGCGGCCCGCAGCTTCAGACAGCCGACCCATGGTGGAAATCCGGCATCTTCTTAGCTCGGTAGCCGGCACACACAACCTCGACACAGGGAAGCGAAAGAAGATCCTCTCCAGGGTGAAGGGTTATCTTCGTCAGCAAAAGCTGCTCCAAGAGTAGCGGCTCCTTGGAACAATACGCCCAGTCTTCCACTATCGATCACCCCACCTCCGCCCCATGCTCGACGAGCAGCTCGCGCAGGATCGAACGGTGGCAGCGGTCTTCCCGCTCGCAGTAGCAGCCCACGGAGAACTGCGTCTGATGGGAGAGGAGGGCCAGCAGCTTGAGCAGCCGCTCCGCGCCGGGCTGCTTCATCTCCCGGCGGTAGCCGCGGACGAACTTCGTCCAGCGCTCCTCCGTGAAAGGCTCGGACAGCGCCAGGCTCACCAGCTCCGCGCTCGGCGCGAGATCCGGCAGCCAGAGATCGAAGTAATCCCGGCAGGCATAGTCCTCCTTCTTCACGCCCCGTGGCGGCCTCCGGACCGTCCCCAGACGGACCCCCTCCTCCGGAACGCGTGGCTCTCCGAGCCGGACGATGCGGATGCTCATGGCTGCACGGGCCCTCCTCTCTGGTGTAGCCTACCCCGGATGCAAAGCCTGCGATCCCTCGACGGCGATCTCTCCTCTACCCTCGGCCAGAGCCTCTGCCGGGTGGTGAGGGACCTCGCCGCCCAGGGATGGTGCCAGGGCACGGGCGGCAATTTCAGCGTCACCCTGAGCCGCGAGCCGTTGCGGCTGCTGATCACCCGCTCGGGCCTCCACAAGCGCCATCTGGAGCCCGAAGGCCTGATGATCGTCGGCCCCGGCGGTCAACCCGCGGATGGCAATACCGGCGATATCGCCAAGCCGTCTGCCGAAGCCGCCCTGCACACCGTGATCGTCGAGCGCACCGGCGCCGCCTCCGTGCTGCACGTGCACTCCGTGGCGAACACCCTTCTGGGAGAGCACTTCGCCGACCTCGGCGGGTTCACCCTGCGCGGCTACGAAATGCTCAAGGGCCTGGAAGGGGTTACGACGCACGAGGCCGAGGTGTTCATGCCCGTGCTGCGCAACTCGCAGGACATGCCGGCCCTGGCCGAAGAGCTGGAGCGGCTGCTCGCAGAACGGCCGGAGGCCCACGGGTTCCTCCTCGCCGGCCACGGCCTCTATACATGGGGCGCGAGCCTCGAGCAGGCGAACCGGCACGTCGAGATCCTGGAGTTCCTGTTCGAGTGCGTGGCTCGCCGGACCGATTTCCGGCACTATATTGGGTGAAGGCAGGAGGAAAAGAACATGGCAACTGTCACACTGCGCGATGAAAACCGGGTCCTCGAAGATCCGGCCGAGATTTCGGCGTTCCTGGCGCCGTTCGGGATCTGGTACCGCCGCTTCGAGGGCAGCGACCATCTCCCCGAGAACGCCACGGACCCGGAGATCCTGGAGGCCTACCGCGAGCCCATCGAGCTGCTCAAGGCCGAGGGCGGCTACGTCACGGCCGACGTGATCAACGTCAAGCCGGAGACGCCCGGCCTGGACGCGATGCTCAACAAGTTCAACAAGGAACACTGGCACGACGAGGACGAGGTCCGCTTCATCGTCCACGGCCGCGGCGTGTTCCACATCCACCCCCCGGAAGGTCCGGTCTTCGGCATCGAGATGATCAAGGGGGACATGATCCGGGTCCCGCGGGGGACGCACCACTGGTTCGACCTCTGCTCGGACAAGACGATCCGGGCCGTGCGCCTCTTCCAGGACACGTCCGGCTGGACGCCGCACTACACCGAGACCCGGGCGGAAGCGGGCTTCGAGCCCCTCTGCTTCGGCCCGGCCTACATGCCGGCGCCGGGCATCTGAGCCGCGTGCCCCTGCCCCCGGGCACCCGCGCCGTCCTGACCGACATCGAAGGGACCACGACTCCCCTCTCCTTCGTGCTGGACGTCCTCTTCCCCTACGCCAGGCGGCGCCTCGACGCCGCCTGCGCCTCAGGGGAGCCGCGCTTCACGGAGGCGCTGCAACGGCTCCGGCAGGAGCACGAAGGGGAGAGAGAATCGGTCCCCGACTTCGGAGACGGCGCCCCCTACGCGCACTGGCTCATGGACCGCGACCGCAAATCGACCGGGCTCAAGATGCTCCAGGGCATCCTCTGGGAAGACGGCTACCGCGTCGGCGAGCTCCAAGCCCAGGTCTGGCCCGACGTGGCCGACGCCCTGCGGACCTGGAAGGAACAAGGCATCCGAGCCCGGATCTTCTCCTCGGGCAGCGTGCTCGCCCAGAAGCTTCTCTTCGGCCACAGCGACCAGGGCGACCTCCTCCCGTACTTCGAAGGCTTCCACGACACCACGACCGGCCCCAAGAACAGCCCCGCCTCCTACGCCGCCATCGCCGATGCCTTCGGCCTCCCTCCCGGCGAGATCCTCTTCCTGAGCGACGTCACCGCCGAGCTCGACGCCGCCCGCGATTCCGGTATGCAAACCGGCCTTCTGCTCCGCCCCGGCAACAAGCCGGCGGAGGGGAACGGGCATAAGGTCTATCAAAGCTTCGCCGAGCTGGTCCCCTAGAGGGGAGGATCGACGGGCTTCGTCTCCGGCGAAGGCTGGGGGCGCGGCCTCCTATCCCCCGTGGCCCCGGAGGGGACGGCCGGGCCGGTGCACTGGTCAGGACCGGGCATGGCGCGGGGATCGTTGCAGATGTCGATCCTCACCCTCTCGGGCCTGGGGACGTCCGCCTGGTGGCACACGACCTCGCCGTCCGGCAACGGGCTGATGATCCACTTCTTGCGCTCGCAGGCCTCGACCCAGGCTCGCCTGCGCTGCTCCTCGTCGTCCTGGCCCCAGCCCGGGCAGGTGAGGTCGCCCTCCGGGTCGGGGTTGATCAGCGCCAGGTCGACGCAGCCCCGAGCCTTGCGGAGGAAGTCGACGCACGGCCAGGCCTTCCAGTCCGACTGCTCGCACTGGCTCTTGAACCAGCCCCAGACCGCCTGGGCCTGCTCGCAGGAGGAGCCGCAGTCCACCGCGTCGGGGCACGGCTGGCCCGCGCTGCCGCCGGGGGTGCCGCTCCCGCCCGTCGTGCCTCCGGAGCTGCCGCCGGTACTGCCTCCGGATCCGGAGCCGGACCCGCCACTGCCGCTCCCCGCCTGCTTCTCCATGGCCTTCTTCAGCTCCTCGATTATCTGGGCAGACGCGCGGCCGATCCCCGACGGCTGGGATGCCGTCGCCTCATGCTTGGTCTTGATGAAGAAAGACGAGCCCTCGGTGTTGTTGTTCTGCGGAGCTTCCGCCGGAGGCCTGAGGGACATGTCGAAGACGCCGACCGTCTTGCGCTTGCCCGCCTCGCCGGGGTCCTGCGCGATCATGCCGTTGCCCGACTCGCGGCACTCGGAGAGGTCCTCCTCCACATTGGAGACGGTCTCCGCGACCCAGGCGTCGTACCCTGCCCCGGGATCGAGGCCTGCCGCGCCTCCGCGGCCGCCCCAGCCTGATATCGAGGAGCGGCAGCTCGCGATCTTCTTCTGGAGATCGGCCACCGCGTCGGCCGGGAGAGGCAGGGTCTTGCCCGCGCCCGGCGTCTCCCCTTCGAGGCTGACCCCGCCGAACCCCTTGCTGCCGCACGACACCAGGGCATCCTTGGAACGGTCGAGCCCCAGCTTCCGGTACAGCTCCCCGATCGAGTCGAGGATCTTCTGATACGCCTGCGGGCTCAGGGTACGCTGCAGGTCCGAGATCCGGATGCACCGCGGCTTGCCATAGGTGTCGGCCGTACAGATTTCCTCGATTCGAGGTGCGGGAGGGCGTCGGCCGGAAGGCTGGGCCAGGGCTGCCGCGGCGAGGGTCAACATCAGGATCGCGAGAACTCGAACGATACGCGCCATCTCGGAGCTCCTCCATGAAGTGGCCGGCGCCAGGCCGGAGCCGTTTCAAGGGGCGATGGCGCGGGTTCTCTCGTTACAGCGGGCGTTACAGACGGACGTCCGCCGTGGCCCGCGAAGCTCGGGATTTCCGCCGGCCGTCTTACGGCGAGCTCAGGGGCGCTGCGCTCCGGCGGCTCTTGGGCTGGCGAGGCGCCGCCTTTGCGGACCCCAACTCTTCGCGGATAACCTGCCGCACCGCCTCCAGCACGGTGTGCTGATGCAGGTAGGCGACAAGCGCATCGTTGATCAAAGTCTGATAGCTGCCGCCACCGGCTTGGTCAGCGAGCGCGCGGAAGGCATCGATCACCGACTTGTCCAGGCGAATGGAGATCTTGGTTTTACCTGGATCAGACTTGACCACAGGCCCACGCTTCGCTTCGGAGAAATCGATGTCCCGATAAGGCTCAGGGGTGGTTCTTTTCACAGTCCAACCTTTGCCGGCCGAGGGTCACAAAACGCTGCTCCCCCGCGGCCTGGGGATCCTCTCGCGTGAGAGCGAAGTCATCGGAAAGAACCGTTGCGGCCTCCGAGAAGCACGCGGTGCGCCTCGAGGTTTGCCGCCGCCTTGGCAGGATCCCATTCGTAACGCACCGTTGAAAGTGTATAGACATTTGTCCTCCCTTGCAACGTGAAGCCGCTCCGCTCCACCCGTCCTTTTAGGTCTCCCCCTCTCCCGGGGAGGGCGTGCCCGACGGACCGGGAGAGGGGGCAGGGGGTGAGGTCCGGAACGCTCTGCCATCCGGCCTCTCCTCCGAACGCGTTCAGAGCCGCGCCGGACGGATTGGAGCCATTCCGGAATAATCCAGAGCCGAAGAGGCCAGAGGAATCGAGAGAGACCGGCGTTGCCCCGGCAGCAAGCCCCACAGGGGCGACAGCATCTAGCCCGGGGTCAAAGCGCCGCAGGCGCGACGACCCCGGGGTACCAGCCCCAAAACACCCAAGCCCCGACGGGGCGGCGGCATCGGCCCCGGGGCGCGGCCTCGAAAGGGATCCCGGATACGTTGAAAAGGCAGGATCCCATGTTGAATGGGAAGGTAGGTACGTGGAAAAGTGTACACGCTACGTTGAAGAGTGAGCTGCCTTTTCAACACGGGAAGCAGAATACGTTGAAATCCAAGCTTCCTATGTTGAAGAGTCTCCCTCCTACGTTGAAAACTGAACCCGATACGTTGAAAAGTCATCTGCCCATGTTGAACGGGCGGCTCACCTTTCAACGTATCGTACCCACTTTTCAACATAGGAGACGCCCTACGTTGAAATTCGAGCCGACTTTTCAACATCGACAACCTCCTGTGTTGAAAAGTACCCTCGTTCTTCAACATGGGCTCCTGTCTATGTTGAAGAGTCGCCATCCTACGTTGAAGGGGAAGCTTCCCATGTTGAAAAGGCTGCCTGCTTTTCAACGTAGGATGGACGCCGAGCCGCTGTCATCAGGGAGCCCCCCAGCTCTGCGATCACCCGGAGGAGGCGGAGAGTGACCGCGCCTACCCGGACTTCAGGGGGCCGCGCTCGTTGTGGCGCGTGATCAACTCAGGCAGTTCCTTCGCCACCTGCTCGCGGACCTCGCCATACTTCGCGGCTTCACCAGGAGCGAGGCGACGATTGCGGGTGATCCGCTGAAAGGTCATCGTCTGGATCTCCTGGAGCTCAGAAGATCTGCCGCACCCTGGAAGCGACTGGCACCTCCGCTGGAACAAGCCCGCCGAGGCGAACGGACATCCCAGCTACAAGAGCTTCGCCGAGTTGGCCTGAGCACAAGCCATTCTGAAGATTACGGAGCCATTCTGAGCGGCTGAGAGCCGTTCCGAAGGACTTCAGAGCGGCTCTGAACAACTTCAGAGCCATTCCGAGGCGCTCGGAACAGTTCCGAAGAACTTCAAAATGATTCTGAGACGCTCAGAATGACATCGAGCTGTTCGGAGCCATTCTCAGCCGCTCAGAGCCGCTCCGGAGAACTTCAGAGCGGCTCCGGAGATTTCAGAGCCATTCTGAGGCGCTCGGAACGGCTCCGAAGAACTTCAGAATGATTCTAAGCCGCTGAGAATGACATCGAGCTGTCTCGGAGCCATTCTCAGCCGCTCAGAGCCGCTCGGAGAGCTTCAGAATGGCTCCGTGGTACTTCGGAGTCATTCTGAGACGCTCAGAATGACTCCGAGGAACTTCAGAATGATTCTGAAGCGCTCGAGAATGGCTTCGACTCAGCTCGCGCCCAGACGGATCTTAGTAAGTCTCCCCCTCTCCCGGGGAGGGCGTGCTCGGGGGACCGGGAGAGGGGGCCGGGGGGTGAGGGCCTACCCGATCCCGTCGTCGCCCCGCAACAAGCCCTGCCCCGTCGGCTTCCCGAAGGGATCCGAGCTGCTGGGCAACCGCGTTGATTTCTGGGTCTGGAGTGCGGTTCCCGCCGGGGAGATCCAGGGTGTGCAGCGCGTCGTGTCCGAGCTCCCGCAGCTTCCGCGCAAGACGCCGCGGCAGTTGCGCGTCGATCAGGAAGTTCACGCCGCAACAGTTTCCAGGCGCTTGACTTGGCTGAGACGAGCGGCAAAGGCCAGGACGGCGAGAATGTCCTCGCGCTCAAGATCCTCATAGTCGGCGAGAATCTCCTCGATCGTCATTCCGGAGCTGAGAAGCTCCAGGATGGTCTCCACTGGGTAGCGCAAGCCTCGAATGGTTGGCTTGCCGTGGCAGATGTCTGGGTTGATGGTGATCCGGCTCAGCAGCGTTGCCATCGTGGCCCCTTTCAAAGTGAAGTCTAGCATTGTGCCGCGCAATGATCCTCGTCCCGCTCAAGAAACGTCTGGCACCTCCACCGTGCAGATCTTAGTAAGTCTCCCCCTCTCCCGGGGAGGGCGTGCTCGGGGGACCGGGAGAGGGGGCCGGGGGGTGAGGGCCTACCCGATCCCGTCGTCGCCCCGCAACAAGCCCTGCCCCGTCGGCTTCCCGTTCGGGTCCGAGCTGGGCCCCGTCTTTTCCCAGATGACGCCGAACGAGCCGGCGCCAAGGAGCCCGGCAAGGAAGAAGAAGATCCGCATCATGGGTGCTCTCCTGGAGGATGGGTCTCGCGTCCCGGCGTCCTGCCGGAGCAGCCTCACCCCTCTCGACTCAGGGTAACGCCCCCGCCTTTGCGTTCGAGCTGTGCTACTCTTTCGCCGAAACGCTGTAACGACGGAGGGCGACGTTTTGCGAGATGACGACACCGATTCGCCTCACCCGATCAGCCTCGAGCTGTTCGCCAAGCTCTCGACGGGCAGCGCTTCCCCCGACGAGGTAACCCGTTTCATCGTCCCCCACCTCTTGGAGACCTGCCCGACCTGCCGCGCCCTGCACGACCGGCTACAGGAGATCAAGGGCGATCTCGGCTACTTCGACGAACTGGTGGCGCTCTTGGAATCCGACACGGCGCCCGACCTGGCTGCCGCGCTCGAAAGCCTGCCACCCACCGAGCAGCTCCGGGCCGCGGAGACCGACGAGACCTTCCACACCTGGGGCTTGTGCGTCTATCTGATCCAGCAATCCAAGCAATCCTGCCTGAGCGACGCCCGGCGGGCCATCGATCTCGCCATCCTTGCCGCGCGAATCGCTCTCGCCCTACCAAAGGACACCTATCATCCGGACTGGGTCCAGGATCTCCAGGCCAGAGCCTTCGCGCATCTGGCGAATGCGTTGCGCGTCTTCGGAGAGCTGGAGGCCGCGGACCACGCCTTCGCGGACGCCGAGCGCCGCTTCTCCTGGCAGAATCCCTCGACGGAGGCCGAGCTGCTGATCCTGAAGAGCTCACTTCGCCGCGAGCAGCGCCGCTATCCGGAGGCGCTCGAAGCGTCGGCGGCTTCCCTGAAGATCTGCCGGGATCTCGGCGACAGGCGAGGCATCCTGTCCAGCCATCTCTTGCAGGCCAAAGCCTACGAATCTGCGGAGGATTGGGCGAGTGCCTGCGACATCCTCCGCCAAGCCGAGACGGAAGCGGGTCTCGCGGACGATCCGCGCCTGTTCTCGATGGTCCAGGCAAACCTCGTGACCTGTCTGGTCCAGGCCGGCAGCCATGCCGAGGCGCAGAAGCGTCTTCCCCACGCAAAAGCGCTCTACGAGCAGTACGGCGGCGACACGGACCGTCTCCGCCTGCGCTGGACCGGGGCGCTTCTCCTCCAGGGCCTGGGCCGGATCGAAGAGGCAGCCATGGAGCTGGAGGCAGTGCAGACGGAATTCCTCGACCGCCGCATGCCGGTCGACGCCACGCTCGTCTCCCTGGATCTCGCCGTCGCGCTCTTCCACTCCGGCCGCTCGGAAGCGCTCAAGACTCTGGCCGCCGAGATCCTCCCCATCTTCGAGACCCGCGGCCTGACCACGGAGGCGATCGTGGCGTACACACTGCTTCAGCTTCAGAGAGCGGTGGAGGGAAGGACTTTCACGGTGCAGCTTGCGGCGGAGTTGGCGAGGAGAGTAAGGGCGGAGGGGCGGGGGCGGGTATGAGGCGATGTTCTAACCAAGCAAGCTCGCATCAGATCGCCGAAACTGATCCACCAGCGGCGCTGCACGAAAGCCGCTGCCCTCTACCGACTGGCACCGTGCCGCTGTCAAAGGAGATGCTCTCCCACTCTCGTCGCGCTATCGCGTCCAATCAGCAAGAACCAATTATTTGAACCAGCTCTTGCACTTTTCTTACAGCTCCTCTAATTGATGGGCTGTCAGTTCTGCATACCTCATGTCCAATTCCCCGAAGCCCCAAAGTGGTCTTGACAATAAGCCGCTTCTTCCATGGCTTCCCAGCCAATCCACGGATTTGACGGATCTTGATGCTATCACTCATTCTTTACCTGATTTAAAAAAATGAAAGATTAGGAGGAAACACGTCCCTCGATGGCAAGGCGTTGCTGTCGCACAAGGGCATCCTCAAAGAGGTACACAGAGATCCATGAGCTGCCAAAAAATCTAATGTTGCACCTCGATTCTGCTCAACATCACAGATCATCGATAGGGCAAACCACTTGACCGGCAATTCTTTGCCTACTACTCCGGCAATGGTCTCGACAACCCACTTCAGACTCTTGCCTGTTCCGACAACATCCGTGACAAGCACGACTACTCGGCTATGTTCAACTAACTTGCAGGCTTCCTCATCAAGTCCATCTCCTGCTCTGTTGAACTTACCTTCTGCGCGAGTAGCTACAGGGAAAAACCGACTACCTAACATCGCAGAGAGTTGGCTCGCAAAAATGGTACCCCAGCAATCCATTCCTAAGAGAACAAGGTCTTGTGCAGCAATCTTCTCTAGTACCGTTTTTGCCACCAGCCATCTTCCCATTCTCTTTACGATAGGTTCCAATTGCCCGCCGAGAGCACAAATTGAATCCACATTCACCCACGAGAGCGAAACTTCTCCTTGGGTTACTGTCTCAAATCTGCCAAATTTATAGAGCCCGTCCTCTGCAATGAGCCGCACCAGTTCAGTCTCATAGTCTGGATCTATCAGCTCGACTGGCTTAGCGGCCTGGGCTTGAGCCACCGGCGCTTCAGCCCGTTGATCAATCGGAGGGCTGGGAGGAGAAATTGACACACGCACTCCGCTGGGCCTCTCCAAGCGATGCCAACTAATTTCCTGGGCCTCCCATTGTCCAGTATGGGCATCTTGATTGCCTTCTGAGCGGAATTCGGCCCTCCATATTCTGAACTCGGCTTCATCATTCAACTCTATGATACTTGCCTGCCGCCGGACCTCTCCGTATGGCTTCCTTGCGCTCACCCCCAAGCGTCCAGTCGTACAGAATGCGACTCTTCCGTCCTGAAGAACGGCCTCTCTATGAATGTCTCCGGCCAGCCAAAGCGTTGGCCCCTTCGCGTTCTTGAGCAGGCGCTCTCGAAGGGTCGCTGCTCCTCCCCATACATGGCGAAGATACCAATCGCTGCCTGAGTCCTCAAAGGGCCCTAGGCTGCCTGCCAATAAATCAACGGGAAAGTGCGAGCATATAACCAGGAAGTCCCCACTTCGAGTGTGTTGTTTGACCCATTCTAATATATCGTCGATCTCTGTCCCTTCAAGCCTGCCAGGACGATCAACGCCGTTCAGGGTCGAGTCCAAGGCAAGAAAGGAGAAAGAATCGTCAATGCGACCCGAAATACCCGAATACATTTTCGTCGCGGTACCACTCGCATTTAAAAACCGCCGACTGAACTCGTAATAATGCTTTCTGGCTTCCTCATTTTGCCCGAGCCTCTCTTTATCTCGGTCCACATCATGGTTGCCAATACACGTGACAACTCTATCGAGACCGACTTCCCAACTATCTGCCAAGAATTGAAGGACCTGTTGTGCGTGCTGGAAATTGTCAGTCAGACCGCAATCGACAAAGTCACCGGTGGCAAATAAGGCGTCGATGGCGCCGTCGAAGCCAGCGCGCCTGAACACTTCGCGAAGCTCGCTAAGATATTCGTCATAGTAACGTTCCCTTAGATGTTCGCTCGGATCGCGTGGATCTCTTATATGAAAATCAGTAACATGCAAAACACATCGCTTCATTCCATTCCACCCCTACGGTAAAAAGGTACATTTAAATTCCTTAACGCAAGAAGGTAAAAGAGCCAAGCTTTCTATTGCGCACAGCGAGTTGTACTCCTCCGGAGGCAGGGCAGTCCCGAGGCATACAGCTCCAAGTATTTGGCCTCCCCTATACTCTGCTAGCACCTCTGCAGCGCGAAGCTCAGACCCCCCTATGATGAAATCGCTCACCAGTATAAAATTCCTCCCGTCCGATATTTCGTCGAGCATTGCTCGGTCGAAGATCCGTTTCCTTGGACCGGCATGGTCAACGACTGACAGCGTTCGCACGAAGTAATCACCAAGCAGACCCGCGACACCCGCGGCAAAGGCGCTTGCCCGAAGACTGACAGCGAGAAGGCTGACATTGCTTCGAAGAAATATGTCTTGCATATCAACTTTGTTGCCTTCGCTCGCCTCGTAGCCTGGCAGCATAGAATTCACGATATCCCGAAGCGCAACGCACGTCCATTGAAACCTATTTGGCTCTGCCAAAATCCTTCGAGAATCGAAGTAGCCATTCGACAAGAGCGGGGTAGATGGAAGACGCCGCAACTCATTCCAAGGGCGAAAACAGCCGCCGACCCAGATCTGCACATTTTGATCTAGAAGCGATCGCGCCCGATTGAGCTCCTCAAATGCCCTGGTCCTATCGAGCGCCGGACCGTATACATGCAAGAGACCGTCCCCTTCAGCATAAGTTGCGGAGGCATGTTTCAAAGCCGTCTCAAACTCCCGATCTAATTCCTCTGGTATCCAGAAAAGCACGCTACGCCGCGCTCCTTTGATAACGCTGACTGCCTTTTCGCCTACACGTTGAATGATTGCATCGAATGCATGATCGCCAACCCGGAGAATACCTCGGCAGTCGACAACCAGAGAACTCTTTACATTCTTGCTGGCCAGTTCGCCAATCACTGCCGCGACCCTATCGTCTATAGACTGACTATCAGAAGACTCAAGAGAACTCCATGCGAGCGCTGACGCACGGAGGTACTCTGAACTGTCGCCACTTAGAGGGTATATCAAGGGCTCGCCTCACTTGAAGGAAATCTCAAACGCCGCTCTTACCCCTCTTATGCCGCTAGACCACTGCCTGAGGTAGCCTTGACGCCTAGTAATTTCATCAATTCTCCCCCTCTGCACTTCGATCGGGAAACTCGACGCAACGGCACGGGCATCGAGGTGTCGAACTCTTTCCCAAAGAGGTCTCCTCAGATGAAGCTCGGCATCAAAGGACCAGAGCGATACCCAACCATTTGGGAGCGAAGTCACTTCGTCGATTACGCGCCAAAGTCCATACTCCCTTCTGTTGTAAACTGCGGCAACGAGCGCGGCCTCTGTATGACCCTTTACGTCGATGATGTCCTTTCTGAGAGACCGATCCCGAAAGGTCCTAAGTATTCCTTCTCCACAATCTGCCACTGCAGCAGTTATACCAGAGCCGGATCTCTGCAGACCAACTACGGCAGGACTTCTGCCCCAATAGTTTGCGTTGAGAGCCAATTCTGCGCAAGCAGCTACCACAATCTGTGGTAGCCGTGAATCGAACGTCACTCTCTTGCTTGGGCGGAATAGGGCGCGTGTGTAATCAAACAACTCTCCTGTCAACTGGCGCCTAGCATGATCTTTCCACTCCGCCCATTCACGCTCACCCGGCAGGGGCATCTCGGCAGTTTTGTCAAGAATCAGAAAGCGTGTCCACGGATTAGTTTTCCCTATGTCATGCCAGTATCCCGCGAATTCTCGTTCGGGAAGTTCCACTAATTTGTGGCGCCTCAGCAACTCTACTACTCCGGTATCAGCCAAAAAACCAAAGACGCTAGGATTCCAGGTAAGCTTGGCCTGTGGTACCGCATCAGAGAAGAGGCTGAGGCGGTGGGCTATCGCAATGAAGGCAGTAAGGGCTGCTATATTAATTCTGGTATTCTCAAGACGGCGTAAATCCCATTCTAGCAATAAAGGCGCGGCGGCAGGAGAGTGCTTGTGCTCTTCATAAAGGCGGGAGAATTCCTTGAGCGGTTCCGCAAGATTATACGAGAGTGATCCTAACCCGTCTAACGCACCCACTGGTAAGGTGAAGGTAGATACTGGTGGATCTGTTAAATCGACACGAAGGCCGCCCATAGGGATCCTCTTAGGAACTCAGAGTGTGCCTGTCCTTATGTCCATCGCATGGCTGATCATAGGATATTTAGAGAGTACCACGATTGAGAGGAGAAGACTAGAAGGGGAAGAAATTCCGCATTCCAAGAACGCAGGTTACTTAGAAAAAGTGCCGGAGGAGGGTAGAGTCGGCGGCGGGCGCGGTGGCTGTAGGTCGAGGGAGTAGCTGTTTCCGGCGGCTTTCGCCATAGTGCCGGTGCCTCAGTCTCGACCCTGGCTCCGTCTCCCGCCGCCGCTCATCGAACCGGACTTGCGGATCTCCCGCATCCGGCTCTCGGACGGGCTTCA